>CAYFRO010000042.1:0-14530 GCA_964345565.1 uncultured Actinomyces sp. | reverse complement strand
TCGCGACTGGGGAAGTGATCGGAGAAGGGTCGCAGGTCCAGGTCGCGGGTTGGGATGTGCTGATGCTGGAAAGCTAGGCACAGCCTGCGCGGCGGCCTTAGTTCGTGATCACCACGCTGGCTTCATCCGTGTTGACTCTGAATGTCACGGTTTCCCGGACGTAGAGCTTCACGGTTTCAGCGTCGTGGGACAGGTACCCAATGCGCACGTCTTCACCGAGGGTCAAGGTGTAGTCGCCGCCGCGCATGCTCACAACGATTGCGCCGTTGAGTGCCGGGGCGAACGCAACCACGCCCTTCTTACCCAGTGCTTTGTTCAGGTGAGCAGAGACCGGGTAGCCCTCGTCAGCGCCGCCGCCAGCCAGGGTGTAGAGGTCGGGCGACAACATCAGTCCGTACGGACCCTGAACGCCGACCATTCGCAGCTGCGTGATCGCTTCAGCAACCGCCTCAGTCAATGCGTCCGGTCCGTCGCCCAGCGCAATAGTCGGGTTAGAGCTGCTCGCGATGATGCCGCGCACGTCTGAGCTTGCCGAACCACTGCAGATCAGGGTGTCCTCGGCGGCAGCCAAGGTCTCAACCGCAGTCTTCACTGGCTGCCAGTTGGAGTCTTCAGAGCCGCGATCCACGTCGTCGATTGCTTCACGCGAAAGCTCGAATGGGACGCGTAGTTCGACAAGCGGCTGCACCACGCGCTGGCGCGTTTCTACGCCCGGAAGAACAGGGTCAACGGCACGGAGGTGACCAACGTCGACCGAGGAAAGCCTGGATCCTCCGGGGCTTGGGACGTCTACTACGCGCCTGCCGGCCAAACGAGTGATGAAGGTCCGCCTGGCTTCAGCATCGATCTGGTTCCAAGCCTTCTCTGTGATGGGTGCTAGATGGCGATACGTGTTGTTCATGATTGACCTTTCAAAGTGCTCTTGAGCCGGAGGGTTAGGACTAAGACGAAAGACCGCGGAGGCTCCCGATTCCCAGGTCTCCGGAGGGCGGGCCCAAGGGGGTCTCAGCAGTGGAAGCGGCGGTAGGCTCCGGCGCCTGCGAGGGGTTTTCCCACGCACGCTCAAACTGTTCCATCTGAGCGTTCGTGACGGTCGGATCGGCGGGCACCCCGGGCGTGTTATTGATGAAATCGACGGAAGGAACGAAGAAGAGGCTTCCGGTGACCGCAGTTGAGAAGTCCAGGATCCGGTCCGTGTTCCCCGGAGGATCACCAATGAACATGCGGTGCAGCATGATCTCTTGAACCGCAGGGTCGTTCGAATAAGCGATGTAGAAGGTCCCGAACTCGTTTTCAGAAACGTTTCCGAAGGGCATGTTCTCCCGGTAGATCTCCCTCTGGGTCCCGTCCGGGAGAACAATGGTGTTCGCGTTGACGTGAGAGTTCACGGGAAGATCCGCAAGCTGGATGTCGTCCAGTTTGGTGCGCCCAATAACCAGTTCTTGTTCTTCGACGGTGAGCGCATCCCATGCGGACATGTCGTGAAGGTATTTCTGGGTGACGACGTAGCTTCCACCGGCGTACGCGGGGTCGTCGTCGCCAATCACGACAGCGGAAGTTGCGTCTTGACCCTCAGGGTTTTGCGACCCGTCCACAAACCCAAGCAGGTCGCGTTCGTCAAAGAACTTGAAGGCGTGTAGTTCAAACTGGTAGTCAACCTGCCCGTCCAGTGCGATTGAGATTTGCTTCGCCATCTCGAAACAAATGTCGATGTGGGGAGCGCGTAGGTGAATCAGAATGTCGCCAGGAGTTGCGGGGGCGACGTGTTTGGGCCCTTCAATGCCCTCAAATTCCCGAAGGTGTTTCGGTCTGGGAAGCGTGGGGAAAAGTCGGTCCCAAAGCTTAGAGCCAATACCGACTATCGCGTCTAGCTTGTCGTCGACCCGAAACCCCACTGCGCGATTTAGCGAGGAAAAGTTGGAAAGGAAGTCCAGTATCGCTTGCTCCGCTCCATCTTTCACGGTCATGACTATGAACATCCCCGCGCGTGACGGGGGCTCGATTACTTTCTGTGTTGCCAAGCCATCTCCCGGTGTCTGTAGGCCGCTAACTCAAGTGTGTCACGAACCTCCGCGAGGTGTGGCTTCTACCTGGTCGCTACCATTGACGCGTGATGATTCCCGACCAACGCTTTCTGGTCTTTTTAGATTTCGACGGGACCATAGCCGATCGTGGCGTCTTACTGCCACGACCTGCGCAAGCCATCTCGAAGGCGCAGCAACGGGGACACGTGGTTGTTCTAAACACGGGGCGTAGCTTCCCGGAGGTCCCAAAACCAGCCTGGGATGCGGGCTTTGACGGCCACGTGACCTCGGCTGGAGCCTTTGCGAAGGTCGGACGGGAAATGCTGCACACGGAGGTCATCTCCGCGCCGGAAGTGGAGCGTATCATCCAAGCCCTAGAGAGAAGGGGAGCTGACTTCTTCCTGCAGTACTACGACCCCATCTTCGCAACAGCAAGGATGAAAACCCTTCTGAGTCAGCTACACCGGCAAGGGCTCCACCCGGCCCCATTGGCGCAGATAGCTGGACGTTTATCTCTAGAAGGAGTGGCGCGGGTGGTTTTCAGCGAGGGCACTACTGGTCCCGAACAGGGACTAATGCGTGAGCTTCGGCCTCAGCTGGGTAGCGGTCTTCGTTTCCACCCTGGAATCCTCCCGGGCCGCGGGGTTTCTAGTGGGGAGATCAGTGCAGCAAGCACAAACAAAGCTGTGTGCTTCGGTGCGCTGAGAGAACATTTTGGAATCCCCGCCGAACGTGTTTTGGCGGTAGGGGATGACGTGAACGACCTAGAGATGTTGAAGGAGGCCGGCATCGGAGTAGCAATGGGGCATGCGAAAGAAGAAGTTAAGGTTGCCGCAGACCAGACAACCTCAAAGGGAATCCGGGACGGTGTCCCTATTGCTTTCCTTCGCAATGGTCTAATCGTTGCCTAGAGGTCCCCGAACAACACTCGGCGGGGACCAAATGGTCCCCGCCGAGCGAAAGATTTAGGCGTTGCTGCCTAGGCGTTGTATTCCATCCAGACGGCTTCGCGGATCTTCTTGACCTCTGCTTCTGCAGCGGCGTCGCCCGCGGCGGCCTTGGCCTTGAGCTGCTTCCACCAGTTCTTTGCGCCGGCGCTCTCGTTAGCCTTGTCGGCGTCGAGACGAGCCTGGGCAGCCGCGTCACCGGCCGCTGCCTTAGCCTTGAGGTCGGCCCAGGCGCGCTTCGCGCCCTCGGACTCGTGGTTGCGATCCAGCTTTGTCTGTTCCTTCATTGTTTCTCCTAGCTTTTCAGCGGCCGAAGCCGTTCACATGACGAGGCTCCTACGCCCCGCTGTTTCCAAAGTCTACCGCGATCGCCGTAAGTTTGTCGGCGTGACGCTCAGATCTCGCGATTCGGGCGGCTTTGACCCAGGACCCCTAAGTACGCAAAGCGATTGGAATCTATCGCGATGGTTCCGGATTCCTGACTGTTCGGCAAATAGCCCGTGCTACGAGTTAGCCAGACGTAATGTTGTTTCATGAAAACTAGAACTCTAAGGCCGCTGGCCGCAGTGGCTGCTTCCGCCGCACTTGCACTTACCTTTTCAGCTTGCTCTGGAAAGACAGAGAACACGAATGAGTCAAGCGAAGCCCTTCCACCAATCATCACAGAGCTAGACCAACTTGACGGCGCAACGTTCCAGATCACGGCCGAACAACCGTTGGTTGTGAACGCCCCTGAGCCCGATGGGTGGGAAGGGGAGACAGCAGATGAATCTGTCGCACTGTTCGTTCCTGGACAGATGGAGGAGACCGCAGAATACAACCCTGGCTTCACCGCCGTGGGCGCCGGAACAACGGATGCCAGCATGACCGGCCCGGATGGGACCACCTACAGTTTTACGCTTGTCGTTCCCTGACCAATCCTGTCGCGGCCCTAGCCGCGGGCTGATCTACACGTGGTCGCGAACCCCTTATTTGCGCGTTCTGAGAGGTACAGTTGAGTGACATCCAGACAGGACCGCCCGCCGGCGACGGCCGAAAGGAAAACAGAATGGTCGAATCAGTTGCAAAGTGGCAACAGCAGGTAGCCGACGCTCAGGAACGCGCGGCGAAGGTCTACAACGAAGAGGTGGAACGTCTTCAGAAGCAAATCGACGCCACCGATTCTAAGGAAGCTCGGGAGGTTCAGCGCATCGCACGCGAAGTGGATCTTGACGCCAAGTTTGCCGCGCGCCACGTCCAGCACCTCGAGAACTTTGTTGCGCACGAAATCACCAAGGTCGAGCACGCGTACGCGTCTTTGGAGGAGAAAGCGGCAAAAGGGGAGTCAGAACATGCCCTGCAGCAGGCGGCTCGCCACGCCGTCGTGGTTGAGACCGACGCGGACTGGTACGTCAGCAAGGCTGTGGAACACGCCCTGGAGGCGATCGACCGTGACGCCGCAGCGGCCGCACGGCACCTTTACGTGGGCTTGGAGAAGCTGGGTCTTGATGAGGACCACTTGGGTAAGGACACCGTCGTCGACCAGGACAAGGTCGATCAGGCCTTGGCGCGGGTTGCCGAGAAGGCTGAACAGTAGGCTAACGCCGAACTGAGACCCCGGCCTGCTTCCTCTCCTTCCATAGGGACGCTGGCTGGGGTTCTCCTGTTCCCACAGTTAGCATTCGACTACGTTGACAGCGAGTCCACCAACTGCGGTCTCCTTGTACTTAGCCAACATGTCTTGCCCCACCTCTGCCATGGTCTTCACTGCGGTGTCGAGAGATACATGGTGGCGTCCGTCCCCTGACAGTGCCATCCTGGCCGCTGAAATGGCTTTTACTGCCCCGATCGCATTCCGCTCAATGCAGGGGATCTGCACCAGGCCTGCCACTGGATCACAGGTCAGGCCAAGCGAGTGCTCCATTGCTATCTCAGCAGCGTTTTCCACCTGCCAGGGGTTTCCGCCCATCGCTTGGGCCAGGCCCGCCGCGGCCATCGCGGATGCGGACCCGATCTCGCCTTGACAACCCACTTCAGCTCCAGCGATTGAGGCGTTGGTCTTGATGATGGCTCCAACGGCCAGTGCAGCAAGCATGTAGGACTCCACTGCGTGCTCTACCTCCGGGAACCGGTCCCGGAGGGTTTCCAGGTCACAAAGGAGTGCCGGGTCCAGGTTCTGAAGGCCACCCACTTTTGAGGCTGCGACGGAGACTATGTAGTGGGCTAGCACCGCTGGGACGACCCCTGCGGAGCCGTTGGTTGGAGCCGTCACGACTCGGTGTCCGGCGGCGTTCTGTTCGTTGATCGCCAGGGCGTAAAGAGAAACCCAGTCGAGGAGCGCAAGTGGATCCGAAGAACGTGACTCTAGCTTCTCCCTCAGTCTTGCGGCTCGGCGTGGAACTCCCAGACCCCCGGGTAGCACCCCGTGACCGTGGCACCCCTCAAGGATCGCGTTGAACATGGCGCCCGTGATATCCCGGACTAGACCACGAAGCTCATCTTCACTTCGGAGCACCAGCTCGTTTGCCTTCACGATTTCAGCTATCGACAGTTCTGTGTCCGCGCACAGTTGCAGAAGATCATTTGCGCCGCAGAACACGAAGGGGACCGGGGCTTGGACGCCCTCGGGCTCATCCAAGGAGGTCGGCTGGCCCCCTTCCGCCTGCACGGAAACGAAACCTCCCCCCATTGAGTAATAGGTCAGGGCGAGTTCCTCAAGTTTTTGTGACTCGGGGGTCATCCCAGTGGCAGTGATGCGTAAAGCATTCGCATGGTAGGGAAGGCGCGTCCGAGGTTCGAAGACGATGTCGGCCGAGGGAGAAAACGGTACGCTGTCTCCCCCCAGCAACGTCAGAACTGGGTTTTCGGCAAGCGCGGGTAGGATCGCGTCGATCTGCTCCGAAGATACGTGCTCGGGTTCTGCTCCCATCAGCCCCAGGACCACGGCTCGGTTGGTGCCGTGTCCAATGCCGGTAGCGGCAAGTGAACCGAACAGTTGAACCCGCAACTCAAGTGGTTGGATCCCGCTTTCAAGGAGAGTCTTAGCGAAGTGGCGTCCAGCGCGCATAGGTCCCACTGTGTGGGACGAGGACGGTCCCGGACCCGGCCTGAACAGGTCGGCGAGACCGAGATCAGAGGCCGGGGTTGCAGCGCGTTGTTCTCCGGTCATCGTTTCACCCATGTTTCATTGTCTCTGAGTTCGCCCGCTACCGAAAGAGGAAAGCTTTGTCAGTGTCCAGGGTCCGCTTGCGTTCGCAACTACTCTTGTCTCGCGAACTACTATTGTCCGTAGTCAACGAAAGCTGAAAACATGTCCCGCTCCGCTTCGAAAGCACACCCACTGAAAGACGCCCAAGCACAGCTGGCGTCCGCGATCGAGTTCCTTGACTACGACCAGGGAACCTACGACCTGCTTGCCGCCCCCACCAGGGAGATGTCTGTCGCTGTCCCCTTCCGCACTGACGATGGCGACATCCAGGTGGTGCACGGCTACCGCGTGCAACACTCGCTGGTTCGAGGCCCCGGGAAGGGTGGGGTGCGTTTTAGCCCCCATGTCGACATTGATGAGGTCCGCGCTCTGGCCATGTGGATGACGTGGAAGAGCGCGCTACTCGACCTACCGTTTGGTGGTGCCAAGGGCGGTGTCGCGATTGACCCGTCCAAATATTCAAAACGCGAGCTGGAGTCCATTACCCGGCGCTACACCTACAGCCTGCTCCCGATCCTGGGCGAACAGGTCGACGTCCCTGCCCCGGATGTTGGGACAGACGCACAGACGATGGCGTGGATGCTGGACACGATCTCTAAAGCGGAAGGACGCGAAGCTCTCGCATCCGTTACGGGCAAGCCCGTTTCGCTGGGGGGATCCCTGGGGCGTGCAGAGTCGACTTCCCGAGGAGTCGTGTTCACAGCGCTCTCTGCGATGGAAACCATTGGTATGAAGCCGGCGCAGACAACCGCGATAGTCCAAGGCTTCGGCAAGGTTGGGCGGGGAACCGCGAAGTTCCTTCACGAAGCAGGCGTCAAAGTTGTTGCGGTTGCCGACGTATTCGGAGGCTTGTACAACAGCAACGGGATCGACATCCCCCGGCTTGAGCAGCACGTGGATCAGACGGGGAAAGTCGTCGGGTTCCCTGGCGCCGACGCCGTCGAGGCCTCGGGCATCCTGTTCCTCGACGCTGACCTAGTTGTCCCCGCGGCGATCGAGGGAGTGCTAACTGGCGGAAACGCGGACCAGGTGAAAGCGAAGCTGGTCGTTGAGGGCGCGAACGGCCCGACGACTCCTCATGCGGACAAGGTCCTAAACGAAAAGGGCATCCTGGTCGTTCCCGACATCCTGGCGAACGCCGGCGGCGTCGTTGTGTCTTACTTTGAGTGGGTTCAGTCCTTGGCTTCTTACTGGTGGACCGAGGACCAGGTGAACGCGCGGCTCAAGACTCGCATGCGCTCCGCGTGGGAGAACGTCAGTGACTTCTCTACAAAGAACGGCCTGAACCTTCGCGAATCTGCGACTGTCATGGCCGTGAAGAAGGTCGCTGACGCTCAGCAGATGCTGGGGCTCTACCCGTGAGCCCTACTGTTCGTTGAGCTGTCTTCGCTGAGTTTTTCTAGAGTGCGTTGCATGATGATGGGCGCCATTGTGTTGCCGTAGCTTTGCGTGACGTGGTTTGTGTCCAGGTAGATCTGCACGTTACCTGCAATGGTTGGGCAGACCTCCCCGTCGCAGTACAGGTCCATGACGTCGACGTAGTAGAAGTTTGGTATGTCGAGTAACGGGGCGACAAGGTCGTCTGATGCGAAGTACTTGCCCCGTTCAAGCAGGCAGCCCCCGTAGGCGACGGCTGAGTCTTGCGAGGACGCGCACTCAAACAGGTTCGTGTAGGTGCGCAGGTTGTCCCGGATCCCGATCACAGTGGCCCCCGTGGCCGTGATCTCACGGATTAGCGTCTCAACGTCGTAACCAAGCCGTTCCTCGGGACTGTCTGCGGTCGTTGCCGTTACGATCAGGAGCACGTAGTCGAAGCTCTGGTCCTTCACGTACTGCAAGACGACTTGGTTGTGTCCCTGGCAGTCCGAGGAAGTGTTCGGGTCGGGCATGGACCAGGGGCATCCTGCCTTCAATGAAGCCTCGACGTAGAAGTCGTTTTCGTCCGCGAAAAGTCTGGCAGCGGGCATCAGAACCTGCTCTGCGTGGGAACTTCCGGCAACGAAGATGCGACTGGGTGCGTCGGGGTTTCCGTGCGCGTGACAGCCGGTTTTCGGGTACTGGTAAAGGACCTGCCTGGCCGGGTCGGAGCAACGACCCTCGTACATTACCCATTCGTTATCAAGGGTCAGCGGGCCCGGGATCGGCTCTCCTGAAAACGCGAAAGGACCCGGGTAGATCATCGCTCCTGCTCCGGGGTAGCCGTCCAGAGCCGGAAGGGGCTCCGGCTCAGGGTCGGGCTCCGCTTCGCTGTTCGTCTTACTTGGGTCGGGAGGGATTGGCTCCGCCGTGAAGACGGTACCTTCCTGTTCCGGGACGCTCGCTTGCGCAGTAGCGGTTTGCCAGATCCCGGTCTGAACCGTGAAAACCGCCGTCAACGAAACCCACAGGGTCACGCCCACTATCTGGGACTTGCGCCCCACGGTGTTCGCCCAAGGCAGCGTGCGGATTGGGTCGTCGACGAAGCGCGTCAGAAGGTAGGACAGTCCAACCGAAAGGGCCATGAGTACTAACCCCTCAACGATGTTGAGGTTTTCACGGCGAACAGCGGCTAGGTAGAGAACAAAAAGGGGCCAGTGAACCAGGTACACGGCGTAAGACATGTTCCCGAGGGCGACAAGGGGTTTCCAGGAAAGGATCCGGCCAGCGCCAACCCCATCCTTTGAGAACAACAGAATAGCGCTGGTCGCAAGTAGCGGCACCGCGGCCATGGGCCCGGGGTAAGACCCGATCGACACCAGGCAGTACACCAGCAGTACGGCTAGTGCGATGCCGGCCACCAGGCGGGCCCACTTCGGCTTCAGTTTCAGCTTGGTTGAAAGCGCAGCAATCGCCGAACCTAATGCGAACTCCCAGATGCGTGCGCGCGTGTCGAAGTAGGCGGAGCCAGTCATCGGCGTGGTGAGGACCCAGGTCAGTGAAAGCGCGGTTATCCCGGAGAAGCCCAGGAAAATTGCTTTGCGAGCAGACCAGTCGAAAGCTTTGGCGACCAGGGCCAGGAGAACCATGATGACCGGCCAAGCCAGGAACATTTGTCCCTGCATCGACATCGACCAGAGGTGCTGTAGCGGGCTGGAGAGTGCGTGGTCTTCCGCGAAATAGTCCACTGAAATGTGCGCCAACAGCCAGTTCTGCCAGTACGTCAAGGAAGCGAAGGCCTGGTCCACAACCGACTGCCAGCGGTTCGCTGGCAGGATCAGGACGGAAGCAAACAGGGTGAGTACGACGACTAGTGCCAGGGGTGGGAGCAGCCGCTTGAACGTGGTCGCCCAGCGATCCAGAATGCCGGGCCTGTTTCCGGCGTCTGTGCGCCTGATGAAAGACGCAGTCATCAGGTAGGCGGAGATCATGATGAAGGCGTCAACGCCGATAGGTGAGCCGATGAACCACGCGTGGAACAACATGACCTGAAGCATCAGGACTGCACGTAGTCCCTGGATATCGGCTCGGCGCGGCCTTGCTTTTGTGGTCTTTGCAGTGGGGGCTTCTGTGGGTTTGGAGCCGTCCGCAAGCTGAACGGCACTCGCTTCCACGAAACCCCCTGACGACGAACTTCGACACATCATCTTAAGGGCTCCGGTCGCCGCAGGACGCGAATCGTGGCTCATCTCGCGCCCGACCGGGGAGCGCTGCGCTAGTCTCGAAGTATCTGGCAATGGAGCCATGGCAATGGTGGAGGCATCGTGAGCACTGGAATGGAACTTGACCCCGATCGCGCGGCCCTAGCAGATCCAGCGACTTCTGCTGAGCATTTGCAGGCGATTGCAAGCCGAAGACCGGATCTCTACCAGGCGGTTTTGGAACACCCAAACGCCTACCCGGAGCTTTCCCAGTGGATTCAGTCAAAGCAGGTCTCCCTTCCCAGAAGTCCTGTGATAGCGCAGCCTTCCCCTGAGCAGATGACGACTTCTTCACCTGAGGTCGCCACTTCGAAAAAACGTAAGACGCTGCTGATACTGGGGATTGTCGGGGCCGTGCTTCTTCTAGCGCTCGGTGGATTCCTGGTGTGGTGGTTCGCTATAAGGGATGACAGTGACGCGGCGGCCTCGCAGGCTTATGGCACCCTTCCTGAGATAGGGACGGTTGTTGACGTTTCAACGTTTGGGCGCGACGTCAGCATCATCCCTGTTGGCCCTGAGCAGCGTGCGTCTTACGCAATTGACGGGATTCAGTTGGTTGCGTTGGAAGGCGAGTCGGGCTACGCCGTTGCTGCCATTGATCTTGAAGCCGACCAGGTGCTGCCCCAGTGGATCGTCCCGATTGCGGCGACCCCTTCGCAATGCGTCTTGAAAAGGGACGTCTTGAGCTGTGCCTCGCAGAGCTATCGCGTGACGGCCGCGGCACCCGTGCCTATAGAAGCATCTGAGGACACCGGGTCCAGGCTCCAACCCGCGCGGCCGCAGAGCGTGGTTGTTGGCGTGGCCGCCGACGGAGCTTTGGCGTACGGCCTCTCAGGTAGAAGCTTGATTGATGACTCAGGTGAGACCGTTGTCGAGTTGCCCGACAGTTCTGCCATCTATTACGGGATCGCGCCGAGCCAGAAGGGGCTTCCGACTCTGATCTCGGATGGCCGAACGGTCGTGGCGGTGAAGGGGACAAAAGTCGTTTGGTCCAAGACGCTGTCGGTGGGTGCGTCCGCAGTCAACGGCTTTGAGGAGGGGCAGGAACCGTCTTGGCAAGAGGAGGGTGAGGTTCTTCTGATCGCGCAGCCGGACGGGGTTCTGGCGATAGACGTGCGCAGTGGAGAAGAGCTCTGGCGCATCGACACCCCCGTGGTGTCCTGGCGGGCGGACCAGGGGACGCTGGTGATCTCGCAGGGGACGTCGGTCGTGGCGTTGCCTTTCACTGACAAGGATCAGGCGGGACCTGGTGAACCTGCGAAGTCCGGGGACGATGAGACGGGTGGGAAGCAGCTTGTCGTCGGCGCTGCGCAGCACGTCCCTGAGCCGCCTTCCGTCGAGGAGCTGATGGATTCCTACATCGCAATTCCTGCGTCGTGCCGGGACGAGTCCGGAATGTCCGGCCCGCGTGTTGTTTTCGAGGGTGGAGTTGCGAGCAGTGATAAAGCGATGGTTCTCATGACAGGCGCTTCGACGATTGTGATGGCAGGTGAACTGGCGACGGTTCTATCTTTCGACTGTTGGGCAACAGGCGGTGATCCAGTGCCCGCAGTTGCGGCCTACGACACAGAGATGGAGATGCTGGGCGAACTTCCTTTTTCGGATGACCTAGCTGTGATGCCCTGGATGCTTTTGATTGACGGCTTGCGGGGTGAGGGCTCCGCTGTGCAGATAGTGGTGAGCACAGCGAGCGGAAAACTTTGCCCCGACTGCTCCTCAGAGGCTCAGGTCGAGATGATTTGGGACGGGACAAGTTTTGTCACGACAAGGGTTGGGGATCCGCCCCCGAACTGGTGGAACCTAGGGAACACTGTGGCCATTGTCGGCAACACGGTCGAAAGCTGGGGACAGTTTGGGGACGAAGGGACCTCAGAGGTGCCGGGTCTTTCTGCCGCAGACTTGGCGAACATAGAACTTTACCTGCCTATGGCACCGGGGGCCCCGGACTCGCCATACGTTACCCGTTCTTTCAACAACTACGTCGCTGAAGAGTGGGACAACGGCGCCGTGGAGACCGAAATCGTTTCCGACCAGATCTATAGTGCAGAGATAGGTGGCGAGCCATTCTTGTTTGCGCCCATTTGGACCGCAAGTGACGGTTACGGAGGTAGCTTGATTGGGAGTGTCTGCGCCATCTCTGCCGATGCGGTCGCTTCTTGTGCTCCCATACCGGAAGGGCTGGCAACCAGTTTCATCGCTGCCTCGGACCTCACCGTCAATGGAAATGAGGTCACCTACGCCTTGTACGGGGACTCTGAGATCCCGCTGTCGTGGGTGACGCAGTCCTTCGACGGTGAGCGGTTCACCCTTATCAGCGACGTCCGCTAGGGGCGCGGGTTCTTCGCAGGGTGCTCGGAAAGGATAGAGACCCGGTTGTAAGCGTTCATGGCGACGGCTGTCCACTCGAGGGCTCCGAATGCGGCGTCCCCTAGTATGTCGCGGGCCCAGGCAAGGTTCTCTTTGCGGGTTTTGACGTCGGGGAGTTCAGTCGCGGCCTCACCAATAGTGAGGGCTGCGCGTTCCTGGTCAGTGAAAGCCTTAGTGTCTTGCCAGGCTGGCAGGAAAGCGAGTAGCTCCTGTGGAATGCCAGCTGCCACAGCCGCGCGCGAGTGCAAGTCGAGGCAGTAGACGCAACCGTTCAGCTGCGATATTCGGACAAACATGAGCTCCAGGAGCCCTCGGTCGATACCGGCGTCAGCTGCGGCCTCGTTCGCCGCGTGTCCGAAAGAGTTGAGCGCCCGCCAGACGCGGGGATTCGATTTGTCTAGGAAGAAGCGTCCCTTTTTGGTCGTCATGAAACCAGGCTAGCGCAGCGCTTTGACACATGCCACCCGCGGTATATGCTCGCCTTGGAATCTCTCCCATTGAGTCTTTCAATCCGCTGTCTTAGGGGCCAAGAAATGGATGACCGTGAGAGCGTGATCTGTAAAGCGCTGTCTCACCCGCTTCGGCGTCGCCTGCTTATCGGATTGGTGGATGGTGAGTGCGACGTCTCCGTGATGCAGCAGCAGGTGGACGCGGACCAGCCGACCGTCTCAAAGCACCTGGCGGTGCTGCGAGACGCAGGGTTGGTGACCGTCCGGACGTCTGGCAGAAGAAGGTGCTACACGCTGACCAGCCCCGAGCTTGTCCTGGGCCTACTCCAGGCTCTGTCCGTAGTTGCGAACCTTGCAAGCCAGGAGAGGCACTCGCCAAACTCTGGTTGAACAACGGTGGGAGCCTGCCAGTAGCCTGCCAGTAGCCTCCCGGTGAGTTAAACTAGTCAAGGGGGACTGTCGACAAAAGGGACCGGTCGAATCGCGCTATGAGTGAACTCGAAGAAGTGGAGTCCAAGCCACTTGGCGCTCGAATGAGGCTTGCGCGCAGTTATGTCCGGTGGCTTAGGCGCAGGAACCCAGACGCAACCCCGGCGGAGATCATCGCGTCGCTCGAGAAGCATTACCTTTCCTCTGTGATGGCCGCAGGGGCAGCGGTTTCGGCAGGGGCGATGGCTGCGACCGTTGGAGTTGCGATGTTGCCGTTGCCGGGTTCTTCGAAGGTCACCTCTGCCACGGCCCGAGCCGGGAGTAGCGCGACCAAAGCTGCCCTGGGTCGCGCGTCCAAGATCTTAGCGCTACGAGGTATCCGTAGCGGGGCTCAACGAGCTGCGCTGATGTTGCCAGCTGGCGACCAACAGTTGCAGTTCGAACTGACAGCACTGTTCGGGCTGGCCTTGGCCGAAATTCACGGAATGACACTGGATAAGGACCAGTCAGACGTGCTGGTGTACGGGCTTTCGAATCGCCGACTGAGCCAGGGGCAGGTCGCCCAGCTCGCGGTTGACCTAGCGCGAACGGGGGTGGGGGTGTCTTTGGAGTCGCTACCTCCCGACCCGGGCGAGTGGGCTAGGGTCCTGGCCGGGGCACTCCCCGGAGGGGCCGCGCAGCAGCTGTTGCTATCGATCCAGAGTGAGGACATTTACCCGGTCGCAGACGCGCTCAGCGATAGGCAACAGGTGGGCGTTGAGTACGGGATTGCAGCCGTGGCCGGTGGGGCCTCCAAGTTCGCGTTCGGCAAGGACGTGGTCGCGGCAAGCAGACAGGCGTTCCCTCCTCCTCCGCTCGAGTTCATCGATGTGCTGGGGGATGAAGAGATGGACCAGCCGGTACCAGAGGGTAGCGAGGCCTCAAAGGAATCCTGGCAGGCCTTCCGCACATTGAAGGAGAGTGCGACCAGTGCTGGCGGTTGGGTGAAGCGCAGTGCCCGAAGTGGCGTGGAGGCCGCCTCCTCCCTGGGGCACGCTGCGGTGGGGGTGGTGAGGCGCAAGCGCCGCTGACTCAGGTCCTGGCAGGGAGACCCCAGGCCCGCGGGCTACATCTACACGGTAAGGGTGTGTTCGGGGTGGTGAGAGTGCACGGCGGGTCCCCTTCCCACGTGCACTCTCATCACCCCCGAAACACCCTTAGGTTTTTGACACCACGGGAGTAACGAATCCCAGCAAGAAACCGAGACTCCTAGGGGTGTGTCGTCCAAAACACCACGTTTTGTCGGTAGCGCGAAACTGCCCACCGTTGAAGCGGTGGGCAGTCTGCTGTGCACCTCTGCGTGCCTGGGCGCCCCCGCACTGCGGGTCCGTTGTCACGGGCGGCGGCGCGCCGGGCAGTCCGCGGTGGTCCTAGAACACGACCATCTGAATCAAGAGACCGAAGATTATCGAGAAGACCACGCTGAGGATCATCGGGAGGAAGAACGAGCTGTTGATCAGGAATGAACCCT
>CAYFRO010000041.1:0-14538 GCA_964345565.1 uncultured Actinomyces sp. | reverse complement strand
GTCGGACACGGGAGCCCCACCACCGCTTCGGCCCATCTCGCGGCCGAGGAAGGGGTCCGTGTCCTGCGACCCCAACTTCACCGTGCCAACGGCGGTAGACATCCCGTAGTCGGTGACCATGGCGCGGGCAGTCTTCGTTGCTTTCTCAATGTCGTTGGACGCCCCGGTCGAGGGGTCCCGGAAAACGATCTCTTCAGCGACACGCCCACCCATCGAGTAGACCAGGTCCTCTAGCAGCTGGTTGCGGGTTTTGGAGTACCGGTCCTCTGTCGGCATGACCATGGTGTAGCCCAGGGCTCTCCCTCGAGGCAGGATCGTCACTTTAGTGACGGGGTCCGTGTACTGGAGTGCGGCGGCGCAGATCGCGTGACCGGCCTCGTGGTAGGCCGTCACGGCCTTGTCGTGGTCGTTCATCACGCGGGTGCGTTTCTGAGGACCGGCGATGACACGGTCGATGGCCTCGTCAATCGCGCGCATGTCAATCAGGTCAGCGTCCGAGCGGGCAGTGAGTAGCGCCGCTTCGTTGAGCACGTTCGCTAGGTCCGCGCCCGTGAAGCCGGGAGTTCGCTTAGCGATCTGGTAGAGGTCGACGTCTTGCGTGAGTGGCTTGTCTTTTGCGTGGACCCTGAGGATCGCTTCGCGCCCACGCAGGTCCGGAGCCTCCACTGCGATCTGACGGTCGAAACGTCCCGGGCGTAGCAGCGCCGGGTCCAGGATGTCCGGGCGGTTCGTTGCCGCGATCATGATGACGTTCGTGCGGTCGTCGAAGCCGTCAAGTTCAACCAGCATCTGGTTCAGTGTTTGCTCGCGCTCATCATTGCCGCCGCCGATTCCGCTTCCCCGGTGGCGCCCAATCGCGTCGATCTCATCAACGAAGATGATTGCGGGAGCTGCCTTGCGGGCCTTTTCGAACAGGTCGCGGACCCTAGAGGCGCCCACTCCCACGTAAAGCTCCATGAACTCGGAGCCAGAAATCGAAAAGAATGGGACCTTGGCCTCGCCGGCAACTGCTTTTGCCAACAGTGTCTTACCAGTTCCTGGGGGGCCGTACAGCAACACGCCGCGCGGGATCTTCGCACCCACAGCCGTGAACTTCGCGGGCTCGACAAGGAACTCCCGGATCTCATCCAGTTCCTCGACGGCCTCGTCCTCACCCGCCACGTCCGAGAACGTGATCTGGGGGTTCTCCTCGTTGAACTGCTTGGCTTTCGAGGTCCCGAAACTGCCCATCATTCGCGAACCTGCACTGCGGGACATGAGCCACCAGAAGACACCCAGGATCAGGGCCATGGGGATGATCAGCTGCAACATGGCAGCCAACGCGGAAGTTTGAGGGTAGAGCGCGTCGTATCCCTCTGCAGGTTCAGCAGCAGCTAGCAGTTCCAGTACTTCTGGGGTTTGGGTGTTCGCGTAAGAAAACGCGATTGCGGTGCCAAGCTCTTGTGTCCGGTCCGTTGGGCCCGTTGTTTCGTGCGTGTAGGGCTCTGCCAGTTTCAGGTTGACCTGCTGGGTTCCGTCGTTGACGACCGCACTCAGGATCTTTTCGTCCTTCAGGATCTGCAAACCTTCGGAGGTGATGACGGTCGAGGGGAGGAACATCTGCCAGACCATCCAGCCGCCGATCATCAGGGCCAGCAGGGGAAAAACAACGAAGGGCCAAACTTTGCTGCGCTGGCCTTTGCCCTTCTTTTTCGGTGCTTCGCTCGCCATCTATCCCTGGTCCTCGGTTTCGTAAACGTGCCTGGCAAGGGTCCCCACGAAAGGCAGGTTACGGTAGGCCCCCGCGTAGTCCAGTCCGTAGCCAATCACGAACTCGTTGGGAATGTCGAACCCCAGGTACTTCACGTCAACCGAGACCTTGGCGGCGTCCGGCTTGCGGAGCAGCGTGACGATTTCAACGGACTTTGCGCCACGTGCCTCAAGGTTTTCGCGTAGCCAGGCAAGTGTGAGCCCAGAATCCAAGATGTCTTCAACGATCAAGACGTTCCGTCCGTGAACGTCTGTATCCAGGTCCTTCAGGATGCGGACTACGCCGGAAGACTTTGTGCCTGATCCGTAGCTAGAGACGGCCATCCAGTCCATTTCGACGCTGCGATGGAGCTTCATGGACAGGTCAACCATGATGGGGGCCGCGCCTTTTAAAACGCCGACCAACAACAGGTCTTGGCCTTCGTAATCCGCGTCGATTAATGCTGCGAGTTCGTCTAGGCGCGTACTGATTTGTTCTTCAGTCAGCAGAACCTTCTCTAGGTCTGCTCCCATATCTTTGGCGTCCATCTGCACCCTTCACTGGCTGGGCCGGGATTTCTTCTCTGGTCTAGGTTGCCACACTTCCCGCGCCCATCTTTAGCCCGGCCACTTTTTCGCCTGACCGCTAAACCGAAGGCGGAGCCGCAGACACGTGGGCTCGCAGTTCCCCTGCCACGCGACCCGCGACCAAACCGCCCGGCAAATGCACGTGCCTGGGGTCTCCTGCCGCGTTGCGGGGGTTTTCCAAAAGCGCACTGAGGTCACCAACCTGGGTTTGCGAAAGCGGGTCGGCCCCGCATAGCTCAGCCCAGCTCTTCAAGACACGACCCACGATCGCCTGCGGCTGGCCTCGCAGCACCGAAACCAAAAGGCCGGGGCCCTGTGCTGTTTCCGTAAGGGCCTCTTGCAGGGTTCTTTCACCCCAGTCTTCAAGCGCGTCTGAATCTTCGCGGAGGAGCTGGGCCGACCGGGCGAGTGCAGGGACCGGGTCCTGACCTAAAGCTTCACGAAGGGACGGCAAAACCCGGGCGCGGATCGCAGCTCTTGGCAGAGGCGCTCCGCTTTTTGTCCGCCACGGACCATCGGGAGCGTTGGTTGGGTCGTCAAGGTAGGTGAGTCCAAGTGCGCGGCAGAAACGCTCCGTGTCTGCTCTGCGCACCCCGAGCAGTGGTCGGGCCCGGCATAGGGCCCCGGGCCCCACTGGCACCACTGGAGCCATCGCCGACAGCGCTAAGGCACCCGATCCGCGTCCCAGACGCATCAGCACGGTTTCTGCCTGATCGTCCATGGTGTGCCCCAGCGAAATATCGACGCGATCCAACCCAAGCCGGCCCGCAAAGTTGAGCGCGGCTTCTTCGAGCAGTCTGTACCTCAGGGCGCGGGCGCTCCCCTCCGGTGAGGCCGGCAGGGTGGAGCTCCCCTGCTCTTCAGACCTCAAGACCCGAACGTTGCGAAGCCCCAAAGACTCAAGGTAGGTCCTGACCTGGTCGGCCTCTTGCCCGGACCCCGGCCTCATCTGATGATCCACGATGCAGGCCGTGTAGGGGATCTGCTCGCGGCCTGCGATGTCACCGGCCGCGACCGCGAGCGCCAGGGAGTCTGCTCCACCTGAGACCGCGATGCAAAGGCCGTAACTGCCGGGTGCAGACTTGCGTTCGCGAAGGAATTCCCGCACGGCCAAAGAGACCGGGCGTGCATCAGAAGGAGGGGTGCTCCCCACTAGTTCAGAGAGCAAACAGACCCTCAAGGAACGCGTCGATAGGCTCCCTTGCAAACCACGAACTGTTATCAAGGATGTTGTCAACCCCGACCAGCACGTAGAGCGGTGCACCCGAGCGGGTTGTCCCGATGCCCGCAATCGTGGAGGTGCGCCCTAGGGAACCTGTTTTTGCGGTGTAATTCGCGTTCCCTTCCCCCTCTTCCAGGCGGCCCGTCATTGTCCCGCTGACCGCAGCAACAGGTAGCAGTCGCGTCAGCACCGCCGTTCCAGGCTGATCGAACGACGCCTGCATGGTCTCCAGTAAGACGCGGGGCGGGATCCGGTTGTTCTCATCGAGTCCGGAGCAGTCACCGATCACCATCCCGGTGGTGTCAACGCCCGCTGCTTGCAGAGTCTCTACCAGGCGGGCCGTGGAGGACGCGAAAGTTGGAGCCTCTTGACCAGAGGCTGCGTCGGCTAGGTGACACAGCTGCTCAGCCATGGTGTTGTCTGAGGTTTCTAGCATGAAGCGAATCTGGTCAATTAGAGGCGCGGATTCGACCTGCGCTATCACTTCCGCCCCGGCAGGCGGCTTTCCGCCCGGGGCCACCGCACTCAAAGTTACCCCCCGTGCCTCGAGGGCTCGCTCTAGTGCTTGGGCTGTTGCCTCTGCTGAATCGGGAACGAAGTCCCACGCGCCCGGGTAGGTCCGCCCAGTGTCAATAGCGAAGGCTGCAACGTCGCCCGCGAAGTCCGTGACCTCTTGTTCGTACCAGGCTTGTGCCCTTCGTTCCGGGGCGAAATCGGCTTGGTAAACCAGAGTGAACGGTCCGGGAGTATCTGAGAGTTCGTCTGCCACCTTGGCAGCAAGGTCAGCAACGCCAGCCCGCCCGTACGCCGCGGTGCGTTCCCCTTCCCCATAAGCCAGGGTCACGTCTCCCTCTCCCCACAGGTACAGGGTGGAACCTTCAAGGGAGACACCTGTCTTGAGGGTGTCCGAGGGGTCGAGGTAGGTCAGGGCAAGAAAGCCTGTGAGCAACTTGGTTGTCGATGCGGGCGTGTGTGGGGTGTCGAGACCTGATTCAAAGATCACTTCACCGGTCTTGGCGTCCGCGACTACCGCCCAAGGCTCCCAGCCTTCAGGGAGAGGTTCCGCGAAGGCTTCCCAGAGCGCCGCGACGGATTCGGAGCTGGGCGGCGGACCGGTAGCGTCGCTGAGGAACGAGGTTTCGCCAGCTTCTGAGAACTCAGTCTCAGGGGGCGGAACCACATCGGAGTTTGCCGGGGATGCCTGCAACGAGGGTTCAAACCACAAAACCCAAGCAATAAAGAGGGCTAAGACAGCAAGCGTCGCACTCAGGATCAAGACGACTGTGCGGCGTTTCATCAGCCCTCCCTTGCGCGGAGCGATAACTGCTCTACTCTAGTTGAAAGAACTCGCAACGAAGCGAGTAAACCAGGAGGCTGGAGCGACATGGAATTCGACGTGACGGTAGAAATCCCAAAGGGAAATCGCAATAAATACGAGATCGACCATGAGACAGGGCGGATCAGGTTGGATCGCCTGCTCTTCACTTCAACCAGGTACCCGGACGACTACGGCTTCATCGACGACACGCTCGGTGAAGACGGCGACCCGCTTGACGCGCTGGTCTTGCTTGAGGAACCGACTTTTCCAGGGTGTGTCATCCGTTGCCGCGCCCTCGGCATGTTCCGAATGAAAGATGAGATGGGTGGGGACGACAAGGTGCTTTGCGTTCCCGCCGGCGATCACAGGGCAGCCTGGCGTACAGAAATCGATGATGTCTCAGAGTTCCACAGGCTCGAGATCCAGCATTTCTTTGAGGTCTACAAGGACCTGGAGCCGGGCAAGTCAGTGGAGGGAGCCCACTGGGTCGGCCGCGAGGAAGCTGAGGCTGAGATCCGTCGTTCTTACGAACGGGAACGCAAGGCCAGGGAAGCTGCCGGGCAGTCCTCCGACTGCTAGATGACGCGAACGACGTAGGGCATCAGGTTGTCCCACAGGTACAGCGGTCCCTCGTCCATCGGCGTTCCGGGCTTGTGGGCGGAGATGACGTTCCCGTTCCCCGAGTACATCGCGACGTGGTAGATCGAGCCGCTTCGCGCCCAGAAGACCAGGTCGCCTGCCTGTGCCTGTGCAAGGGGAACGCGTGTGCCGACGTAGTACTGGCCCGAGGCGGTCCGCGGGAGCGTGATCCCTATCTGCTTGTAGGCCATGTAGGTGATGCCTGAGCAGTCGTATCCGGGGCCGTTGCCACCCCAGACGTACGGCGCCCCAAGCTTAGACCGGGCATAGGAGATGACAGTCTGGATGTTGCCTGACGGCTTGGGTGTCGAGGGCGTGGGGGTCGTGGGCTTGCTGGGGGAAGGCTTGCTTGTCGACGGCTTGCTTGTGGATGGCTTGCTTGTCGACGGTTTGCTGCTGGAAGGCTTACTGGTTGAGGGCGTGGACGGTTTGCTGGTCTCCCTCTCCGCCTCGGCCTCAGCCTCGGCCGCCTGCGCTTCGCGCTCCAGCTTCGCTCGAGCCTCGGCCTCCCGAACCCTTTCGGCTTCAGCAATGCGTTCGGCTTCCAGGCTGGCTGTCGTGTTGCGTCTTGCGGCGAGCTCTTCCAGAAGCGCCGCCCGCGTTGCTTGCGTGTCCGCTAGGACCCGTTCTGCAGCCTCAGCCTCGGCCTTGGCCTGGATAAGTTTTTCTTCGACTGCATCGTAGGCGGCCTGTTCCGCTTCTTCTGCCTTGACCGCGACATCTTCAAGGATGTCTGCCACCTGACGCAAAGCAGAGATTTCTTGCATCTGGTTGTCGGCGGCCCCGCCGAACGAACTGACGGCAGCCCTCCGTTTTTCGACGGCCCGCAGCCCGTCGCTTTGCAAGTAGGGTGCAAGCGAGTCAAGCTCCGCGCCTCCACTGCGGTACGTCAGCTGGGCGATGCTGGCCAACTGAGACAGGCTTTCCTGGTATTCCAGTTCGGCGGCCTCGGATTCTTCCTTCGCGGTCTTTGAGGCGCTGATGGCTTCTTCAAGACGATCCTGAGCGGCTGCGACTTCCTCGGCTGCAAGCTCCGCGTCGATCGCAGCGTTCTGGGCTTGAGACGAAGCTTCAGCCAACGCTATTTCGATCTGCGCTACGTTCATCTCTGCCACGCGTTCCTGCTCGCGTGCCTGGTCGACGTCTTCCTGCGATGGAGCAGCGACCGCGGGGGCGGGGAGCAAGACACCAGAAAAGCTCAGACCCGCGAGACCCAAGAAAAGTAAAGCTGCAGCGAAACGGCCAGGAAGTCCCCTAGGTCTGCTGGTGGTCACCACTTACTCCCAACGTTGCCCGGCAAAAGACTCCCAATCAGACTATTCCACTTGTGCAACATTGACAACAACGTTCACAGTTGCCCCAGTCTCCTTTCCCCACAGAGATCACCCCCGGGCCGCAGCTAAAGGTCGCCTCCCGGTTCCACTCCCGGCACTGGACAACAATCGGACGCGACCAAACACCAACTACAGCCCCTTTTAGTGAAGACGCCGCTTATTCTGTAGGTGTGACCAACAAACGGGAACACCGAAGCCAGGAAAGTGCCCCAAACGAGTCCCTGGACGCCCAGTTGAGCGACGAAGAACTCGCAGGGCGCTTCAGAGAGCCTGGCGAGGACCCACTGCCGAGCCCCGATGCGCTGGCGCCGTGGGGAGAAGCCGGGGCACCCCCGATTGACACCTGGGCTCCAGACGTGCTCGGTGAGGGCTACCAGGTCTTCACCTTTGAGGTAGACGCAGATCAGGAGGGGCCAGCCGTGGCCTCCCTAGTCCGCCGCGACCTCCCGAGCAAACGGTTCTTCTGGCAGAAAGCGCCCTCCCCCAAGTTCGCGCTCCTGTACGTCCACGGCCGCAACGACTACTTCTTTCAGGACGAGGCCGCCGCGAGACTCACCGACATGGGCGCCGCCTTTTACGCGTTGGATCTTCGCAAGTACGGCCGGTCTCTACGTCCCTGGCAGACCATCGGCTACTCGACGGACCTTAACGAGTACCAGCAGGAGTTGAACCGCGCCACGGAAATCATTCGCGCCGAGCACCCCGGGCTACCCCTGGTCGTCCTGGCCCACTCGATGGGCGGGCTGATCTCTACTCTTTGGGCCTACCACCACCAAAGCAAGATCGATGCGCTAATGCTGAACTCCGCGTGGCTGGAGCTGCAGAGCCTGACCGGGATGCGCCCTGCCCTCAACGCAGTGATCTCCCGACTGGCTCTTATCCGGCCCCGGGCGACGGTCGTCGGGATGAGCAAGGAGAACATCTACCACCGTTCACTCACGGAAGGGTGGGCCGCCTCAGGGCTCGAGTTGCCAGCGTCCCTACATGGACACGAAGACGACCCCGCGGTCACGGGTTGGTTTGTGCACGAGGAATGGAAGAGACCCCTTTCCTACCCCGCTCCGGCAGCCTGGATGCACGCGATCCTTGAAGGCCACGCAAGCATCGAGAAAGAGGTCCACCTTGACTGCCCCGTCCTCTCCATGACCGCGGTCGCCTCGGGCAGTGATGAGCAGTGGAGTCCCGAACTGTTTGAAACTGACGTCGTGCTGAACGCCGACCTGGTGAACGAGCGCTCCGCAGACCTATCGGACAACGTCACGCTTGCACGCTTCCCGGGACGCCACGACCTTATGCTGTCGGACCCGGCAGTTCGCGAAGACGTCTACGAGACCATCCGCCGTTGGCTGGCCTACGCGAAGATAACGTGAGGACGCGGCGCGGCTTAGCGGGACTGGCAGCTTAGAGAGAGATCTCGGTCAACGCTTCCAGGAGCGTTGGGCCACTTGGCGAACCGATGCGCCACGTTGTCCAGCCGTCCGTTTCAGCAAAGCCCTCGGCCTCTAGTGCCGCACTGGGGTCGGCGAAGCGCCCAGCTGGAACAACAATGAAGCCGTCGCCAACAAGGGTCGCTCCAGACGGGCCCCGGTCCCCCTCTAGAAAGATCTGGACGTTGCCGCCGGCCGCGGCCGCGATCTTCTTCAGTTGCACCTGCTGGACTTCCTTACCGATGCTGGCGGGAATCTGTCCGTGCTTAGAACGCTGGGTGTGAGACGCCCCCGAGGTCCCACTGGCTCCCTGCCTGCGGGCAAGCGAGCGCCTGGTCGGGAACTCCACGGGCGACGCAGATCCGGTGCTGTGGACGCTGCGCCGGGAAGGGTAAGGCCCCTGGGCTGTAGCCGCTCGACGAACCGGCCGGCTACGTTCAGGCGAAGCCGGCTGGGCCGTGGCGCGCTTTCGAGGTGCTCCGCCACGTTCGGGAGAAGCAGGCTGGGCTGCGCGCCGCACCGTGATACCGGGGCGGAGCCCAAGTTGCGGTCTGACTTCAGGTGCAGGTGCTGGCACCGGGGCAGGCACGGGTGTAGGCGCGACAGCTTCAGGGGCAGGCGCTGCAGGTGACGCTTTGGTCTCGGGAGCAGGTACGGCAGCAGAAGCCCGTTCAGGCTTACCCTGGCTCTGTTCCTCAACCGACTCTGTCAGGGCAGGAAGCACTGCAGAGGTCTCCAAAAGCGTGTTGGCGCGGTGACCGTAAAGTCGCGGCCCGACCACGTCAACTTCCAGGAAGGCGCGCCCGTCCGCCATCTGTCGTAGCGACATCTGGTGGACCTCCACGCCCGACGATGACAAGACATCCAGCGCGGGACGCACGTCTTCACTGATCTGCGATGCGGCTATCACAAGCCGGGGTCCATTGGGCGGCGAGGGCGGCATGGCCTCCCTGAAGTAGACCCACTCATTTCGAAATCCCCTTGGTCCCAGAGGGTATTCATTGGCCAGGTCAGACCAGGACATGGCCGCGGTGTCGGCAAGCTTCGATAAAGAATCAATCAGGACATCAGCGTCCAGCACTCGCATGACCTCAACAGCGACCACCTGCCCCGAAGCGTCAAGGGCCGTGAGCCGCGAGTTGTCCTGGTCGGGGTGCTCGCTATGCCAAGCCGACCACTTAATGGGAAACAGTGGGCGCGACACAATGTCGAGGACCTGAGCGCGGATGGCCGCCAGCACGTCCGGCGTGAAACCTTCAGGCACGTCCCGCCCGAACTGCGCGGGAACAAGACGCCCGTTCTCAAGCTCAAACAGTGCCACGCTGGGGTCTCCTTTCCTGCGCCCTTGATTATGTCACGGAAGAACCGGCAACGTCTTCCTGTGACCAGTAGCGAGCCGGTCTACCCTGGGCTCTTCGCAAGACGAAGAGGGACCAAAGGGCAACCCGCACAGGTAACCATCGTTTCAGGTGAAGCCCCACTCCCGCAAGCTCCAAGCCCCGAGGAGCAAAGCGAGCCGGCAGATGCCGCCAAGCCGCGCCGCTCCAGGTCATCAACCATGATCTCTGCAAGGGCGAGCGAAATACCTTCGCCTGCGGCGATCGAGCTGAGGGTGGCGCCGGCAAGCAGCCGTGCCCGCACCCGGTCCATGAGCGAGATCGAAGACCCTTCGGCCCCACCCCATTCTTCACTCACTGCCACAAAAGATTCCTCGGCTATCCTCATACGAAAAGTCGCCCGATTTGGAATATCGCGACGGCCAACAACCACGCGAAGCTTAGCTGAACCGCCATGGCTGCCAGGCTCAACTTCGCCCCGATCTGCCTGATCTGCTCCGCAACGGTTGCAAGGCAGGGAGTGTAGGTGAGAACAAACACCAGGAACGCAAACGCCCCTATCGGAGCAGCCGCACCCGCCGCGTCCGTGAAGGAGCCGTGAATCAGCTGGGGAAGCTCACCCAAATCGTCTCCGCCGTCCTCGGCGTCGCCCGCCGCACTCGGGTCCAGATTGTAGGAAACGACTATGGAAGAGATGACGGTTTCCTTGGCAACAAAACCGGTCATAAGGGCGCCAGTCAGGTGCCACTCGCCGAACCCTGCCGGTTTGAAGACTGGCGTTAGTCCTTGCGCCACCGTCCCGTAGACGGAGTCAGCCATGGGGAGTTCGGGATCTGCGAACTTGTAGTCGCCCGAGGTGGGGATCGCACCCAGTAGCCAGACGACCATGGTCATCGCAACAATGATTTTGCCTGCGCCCTTTACGAAGGACCAGGTGCGAAGCGCCGTTGAGTGCAGGGTGCGAAGGACCTGCGGCACGCCGTAGGGAGGCAGGACCAGCATCAGGGGCGCGGAGGTTTCCTTACCCCCGAAGAATGGGCGCAAAACCAGGGCACCGAGAACGACCATCAGGATCGACAACATGTACATCACGAAGACAACAGTCCCTGCGTATCCCGGGAAGAAGATGCGGGCAATCATCAGGTAGATCGTGAGGCGGGCGGCGCAAGACGTGTAGGGGGTGATCAGGACTGTGACCAGACGCTGACGCTTGCTTGGCAGGGAGCGGACCGCCGCGAGGGCGGGAAGGTTGCACCCGAATCCCATGATTAACGGCAAGATCACGCGGCCGTCTAGCCCTAGGCTGCGCATCACCCTGTCTCCCAAGAACGCAGCCCGGGCCATGTACCCGGAGTCCTCTAACAGGGAGATCAGCAGGAAGATTATGAACATGAGCGGCACAAAGGATGCCACGACCCCAAGGCCTGTCAGCAGTCCGCCGACAAACAGCCCCTCGAGCCACGAGCCTCCAAGCCCGATCGCTGCAAACCCAGCACTGAACAGGTTCGCCAGGGAGAAGGCGCCCGGGGTGGTGTCGGCGAACAACCCGTCGAAGAAGTCCATGATCGGGCCGACCGCGTCGCCCGAAAGCATGAACAGCAGCCACATGACCATGAAGAAGATCGGAATCCCCAGGTAGGGGTTCAAAAGAATGCGGTCGATTCGGTCCGAACGCGACATGTGGCGAGCGTCTTCTTCTACCCGCCCGAGTTCGCGCTCAACGCATTCAACCCACGAGAAGATCTGTGCAGCGTCATCCGCGGGGCTCTTTGGTGACTGCGCCTCAGTGGAATCGATAGGGTCGTGTGCACAGACTCCACTGATGGTGCAGTGGCACTGCCGCTTCCCAGCCTGATCTGCGGGCAGGTCACATTCGTGAGCGGCAAGCGCCGCGGCCGCCGCCACCTGGTTATAGCCCGGGGCCGTGGGGTCCGGCAGGATCCCCTTAACGCGAGGCCTACTGGCAAGGCCGGCGCGGACAAACTCCTCGATCTGCGGGGTTTCTTTGGGGTTCTTCGGGTTAGCGGCCATCACCGGGACCCCCAGGGCCGCACTGAGCGCCGCAGGGTCAACGGGGTTGCCGTCGCTTTGGGCCACGTCCTGGTGCGTCAGCAGAGCCACCAGGGGCCGCCCTGTCCGGGCGACCTGCCCAAGTAGGTAGAGGGAGCGCGTGACGGCAGTGGCATCCAAAACGCAAACGACCAGGTCAACGCTGCGCCCGCTTGCCGGGTCCGTGAAGGATCCTGGCTTCCCCGCCAGCGTGTCGACAACGGACTCTTCGTCCGGGGACTGTGCCACCAAGGAATAGGTTCCGGGAAGGTCCAGGACCCGGGCACCTTCGCGTCCCCAACGCCCGACCATGACCTCGACAGTTGTTCCTGGAGCGTTCATCACGGTTTGCCTGGCCCCGGTGAGCGCATTGAAGACGGTGGACTTGCCGACGTTGGGGTTCCCCACCAGCAAGATGGTGTGTTCAACGGTGGGCTGGCGGCTGGAACCCGGCCCCTCGCCTTCTTGGCGCGCGCCGGGGACCCCCAGCGCCACGCTGACCGGTGTTGCTTTCGGGTTCGGCGGGCACGTAGGACAGCTCATTCGCCAGCCCGATCTGCCGCACCGGTGAGCCTAGCGCCGATTTTCCGACTGCTGGCGCGGTCCACCGCGACCCGGGTCCCACCGATATTCAGCACAACGCCGCCGAAGGCGGCTTTGTTCACGGCAACAAACTGGGCGCCCGGACGGATGCCCAGTTCCTGTAGCCGCAGCCCGTACTTGGGCTCTACGTCAACGTCGATGATCTCCCCGCGCACGCGCAGTGGACACTGATTTAGCTTCACCCAGATATGGTAAGGCTCACCTAACTAAAATGGTAGAGCTGCCCGCGACGCGCACTTTAGCCGCCGGCTGAACCGGAGCTTGAGGGGTTAAAGACTTTAGCCGCGAACCCGGGCGTACCCGGACTCGCGGCCAAAGTGGACAGGTTCGAACCTGCTAGCCCCGCGTGACCCCTACTTCGGGTCGCCCTGCATCACCGCAGCACGGCCTGCCTCAAGGCGAGCCACTGGGACACGGAACGGCGAGCAAGACACGTAGTCCAAGCCAGCACGGTTGAAGAAGTGGATAGATTCAGGATCCCCGCCGTGCTCACCGCAAACCCCAAGCTTCAGGTTCGGCTTAGTGCTACGACCGCGCTCGACCCCTTCCTCGACAAGCCTTCCGACACCGTGAACGTCGATGGTCTCGAACGGCGAAACGCCAAACACACCATCTTCGATGTACAGCGGGAAGAAGACGCCCTCAACGTCATCACGGGAGAAACCCCACGTTGTTTGCGTCAGGTCGTTGGTGCCAAAGCTGAAGAAGTCGGCTTCGCGTGCCAGGTCCTCGGCCGTCACGCAAGCGCGGGGCAGTTCAACCATGCACCCAACCGGGATGTCCAGTTCGACGTCATTCGCCTCCGCAACCTCTTTCAGCAGCGGTTCGATCTGGTCGCGGACCAGCTGAAGCTCACGCACCGAAGCGACAAGCGGCACCATGATCTCCGGGCGGGGATCGAGCCCCTCTTTCTTCAGCTCAGCTGCCGCTTCAGCAAGAGCCTTCGCCTGCAACAGGAACAGGCCCGGCAGGTAAAGGCCCAGGCGGACACCACGGAGCCCAAGCATCGGGTTCTGCTCGTGCAGACGGCGAACCTCAGCCAGCAGGTGAGCCCGCTCTTCAGGTAGCTCTTCTCCGGCCGCCTTCGCCACCGCGGCCTCAACCTCAAGCGAGGTCAGGTCAGGCAGGAACTCGTGCAACGGCGGGTCAATCAGGCGAACCGTCATGGGCTTTCCATCCATGACCCGTAGCATGTCCAGGTAGTCGCCCTTCTGGAGTTCTTCTAGAGCGTCAAACGCTTCCTGACGGTCCTTCGAGTCCGGGGCGGAAAGGATCACGCGCTCAACCAGCGGCCTGCGATCCCCCAGGAACATGTGCTCGGTGCGGCAAAGGCCAATGCCCTGAGCACCAAACTCCAGAGCACGCTCAGAGTCCAGCGGCGTGTCGGCGTTTGCGCGGACGTCAAGCCTGCGAACCTTGTCCGCCTGCTCCAAGATCCGGTCAACGGACTCGACCAGCTCGCGCGTGCCCTCATCGCTTCCGGCAGCAGCAAGCCCCGCTTCCAGGCCGTGCAGCAGGTACGCGGTGACAGGGGAATCCTGGACCTCGACTTCACCCAAGAAGACCTCACCAGTCGACCCATCAATCGTGATGGTGTCTTCGGTGGTCAGCACGCGATCACCGATCGTCATGGTGCCTTCTTCGGCGTCGATCACCAGCTCTTCAGCGCCAACAACACACGTGGTTCCCATGCCGCGAGCGACAACAGCCGCGTGCGAGGTCTTGCCACCGCGAGCCGTCAGGACACCTTCCGCAACGACCATGCCCGGCAGGTCGTCAGGGTTGGTTTCACGGCGGACCAGGATGACTTTTTCCCCGCCAGCTGCAACTTCTTCAGCCTGTTCGTTGTTGAACACAATGCGACCACCAGCAGCACCCGGAGATGCGGCCATACCCCGCGTGATCAGGATCTTCTCAGCTTCCTGGTCAATCTGCGGGAACATCAGCTGGGTTAGCTGTTCACCGGTCACGCGCTCCAAGGCCTCGTCACGAGTGATCAGCTTCTCGTCAACCAGTTGCGTCGCGATGCGGAACGCGGCAGCCGCCGTGCGCTTACCGACGCGCGTCTGTAGCATCCACAGCTTGCCGCGCTCGATCGTGAACTCGATGTCGCACAGGTCCTGGTAGTGCGTCTCAAGCTTGCGCATGATCGCGCGAAGTTCCTTGTACGCCTCTGGGTCCTGGTCGCCAAGGGCCGACAGGGGTTCGGTGTTGCGAATACCCGCAACCACGTCCTCGCCCTGAGCGTTCATCAGGTAGTCGCCATAGACGCCGGAGTGCCCGGTGGAGGGGT
>CAYFRO010000040.1:0-14573 GCA_964345565.1 uncultured Actinomyces sp. | reverse complement strand
CGAACGACAGAACAGACCAGGCAGCAGCCGACCAAAGCTGCATCGGACCAAAAAACAGTGGGAACCCTAGAGATGGACGGGTAGTCCACTACAGAGGTGGCCGATCCAAACGTTCAGGCTACGCACCAGGCGGGGCTACAGGAAGCGCTTCACAATCCCGATCAGCAAGGCGTCCGCAGCATCCGACAGGCGGGTGCCAACCGAGTCGACGCGTTTCAGAACCTCACGCTTCTTCAAAGTGTCCATGGTGAGTTCCTCGGCGTAAACCAATGCCAGGCGATCCTGGTAGTTGCGGCGCAACTTGCCCGCATGGTGCTTCGCACGCACACAGGCGTTCCGAGCTTTCGCCCCGTTAGGGGAAGTAGCCGCAACCCGAAGGTGCGTTAACGAGCTGACGGCGGGCGCCAAAATGTCATTCGACCATTCGCCGGTCGGCACCCTCCATTTCGCCATCTCACGGACCATGTCCCTCAGGTTGTCTGTCACGTCGTCAATGGACTGAGAAGCGCGAACTAGGTCCTCCCTCTCTAAGGGAACAGTCAGGACCGTGCTGATGAGCTCAAGGAGGCTGTCCTTCGCATCATCACCCTCTTGCTCTATTCCCTTCATTGGGGCGCGCGCATGCTTCGCCTTCTCGTCAGCAGAACAGACTTGGTTGGCAAGTTCCGTCGCTTCGATGGCGACCCCAATCTGCTCCTCCAGGATGTCAGTGGCCGTGGTCTTGCTGCTTTTACTGGGCGCGAGGCCCCGCAAAAGGTTCGGGAGCCTGATCCTTCGGCTCTTTTCTTGCTCTGTCATTCCTACTCCTTTATGCATTCCCGAAGATGGCCCCGAGTCCCCAGACCAGCAGGAACGAGATTCCCGTGGCAGCCGGAAGAGTCCAGACCCAAGCCAAAGCTATGCGCCGGATCGAAGACCAGTAGACGTGTCTGTGGGACCTCTCCAAACCAACACCTAGAAGCGAGCCGGTCAAAGACTGTGTCATCGACAGCGGGACCCCCAAGGCTGACCCGCCAATGACCGTGATCGCCGTGCTGGCCTCAGCCGAAAGTAACGCAAGCGGACGAACTGCCGTGACCCCGTGCCGGACGAACCTGGCGGACTGCTTCAGCCCGGTAAGGACCCCCAAAAGGAACACGGTCGACGCCGCCAACAAGGCCAGCGGTGCGGACGCAACGTGTGAAACGGTGGTTCCCAGGACCAGCGCCGTAGCAAAAGCGATCTTCTGCCCATCGTTTGCGGCATACGCCAGGACCAACACCGGAAACACTGCCGCCCTCAGGTATTTCACCACCTGCGCTGCCGATAGCTTCCCCACGCTGTGGATTGGGATCTTGGAGATCAGCCACGCCAAGGCCGCGGCAACCAGGGGAGCCGCCAAGCCCAAGAACAGGACTCGGGCCAAGAGTTTTCCATCCACCGCAGCACCCACGGCTAGCGCAGCTCCTGTGAGTGCGCCGACCAGAGCCAAAGTGATGGATGTCGGCACCTTGACAAGAGAAGAGAGCAGCAGCGTCAGCAGAACAGCTGTCAGCACGCTGAAGGCCCTGAGACCGTCGGAGCTTGAGAACCCCGCCAAATCTTCTAAGGCTTCCGCGACGTGCGAAATGCCAATCGCGGGAACCAGGGGTATGGCGACCCAGAGCAAGACCAGCGGCAACACGACGCGTTGTCTTGCACTCTGCGAGGGCACAGCAATTATCGGAGCCCCGTCATTTCTTCCGCTAACGAAAATGAAGAGCACCGCGACCACTGCGATCAACACTGCCATCAGCCGCCCCCTTGCAACCGACTAGCGGGCGGCGGTGGGGACTCAGCCCAGCTCCGACAACAACCCGCTTGGAGCATTGTAACCCGGAACACGTTCCGGATGTCGACTGCTAGAACCTCAGTAGCTGCTAGAACCCTGCTGCCGAAAACAAGAAAGCGCCACCGCGAACCCCTTAGCTCTTGGCAGCGCTCTCCTCAGCGTGGCTTATTCGCCCGTGTAAACGAGTTTCGTGTCCGGCCCCTCAAGAGTCAGCTTCTCTCCGTCAATGCTCCCATGGTCAACGGCCTCAAGCGCCTCTGCGTAAAGCTGGTCCAAGCCCATGAGCGCCTCATCGCAGGCCTTCAAGGTGCTCACCATAGGCCCGGTGCTAAGCTTCCCGTCTTCCAAGCTAAACGTCCCGGCAAAGTCGTTACATCCGGCGTTTGCGCCGAACGCCCCGTCTGATGCGACGTTCAGTTCTATTGGAATCCCGTCTGCGGGCTTCAGCTCACCCGAAGCCGCCTTTCCAGACTCAAGTACCCAAGCGCCTGTCAGCTCTTCGAGCGTCAAGTCCTTCGACGAGGACGATCCCCCACAGCCTGTCAACGCCAAAGCCCCCATGGTCGCCGCGGCTACAAACGCAAGTATTCTCTTCAACTGGCACCCCACACGTTCATTCGCGGGCGGATCTCCTACCCGCTTCTCAATCACCACGGTAGTCCTAGGTGGCGGGCCCGCGCATCACCTAGAAAGATCGAGCTGAAACTGTGACACAAACCCACGGTTCGCTGGTCCGGGGAGTAGATGCCAAACTGAAAGCATGCCGCGCTACCAACAGCAAACGCTCCGCTACCGGATCGTTCCTTCCCCTATCGGGGATCTGGGACTGGTGGCAAGCTCCCTGGGACTCACCGATGTTTGTTTGGCACCTAAGCGAGATTTGCGCACCCTGAGCCAGACAACCACCCTGAAGAAAGCGCGTTCCGCGCGTGAGTACGAGGAGGACCCCGCATCGCCCGAGCTCCGCCTGGACCGCGCCGAGAAACAGTTGGCCGAGTACTTCGACGGTTCCCGACGGAACTTCGCGCTTGTCCTAGATGTCAATCCTCACCCGCCCTCTGACTCCTCTTACTCCGACAAGACAGCAAAACCGGACTTCACATCGGCCGCCCAACTCGCGCTCCTTGAAATCCCCTACGGAGAGACAGCCTCGTACGGCAAAGTCGCTGCCATGGCTGGCTCGCCCCGCGCTGCCAGAGCTGTGGGAAGTGCGTGTGCAAAGAACCGTCTCCCCCTGATCCTTCCGTGCCACCGCGTGGTCCGATCGGACGGTAGCGTCGGGCACTATGGCGGCGGCAGCGACGTGAAAGTGTGGCTACTGGAACTGGAATCAAGGACGCCCTCAGGGCACCGGTCGCCCCTTCAACGGTTCTTCACCAAATAGGCTGCAGCGGGTGACTCCGTTGACGGACCTAGCTTCCTACATCCGCGTTTGGATCTGCTGTCGGCGTCTTGCGTCGTTGCCTGGCTCTCTCAGTCCTTGACAGTTTCCCATAATGATCTCATCCGAGCCTGAGGCCTCGCGGGACTCCTCCCTGTTTCGTGACCTCGAAAGATGAGGGTGTGCCCGGGGTCGTAAGAGTGCACCGCGGGGGCCCTCCCCACGTCCACTCTTACTACCCCAAGTGCACTCTCAGTTTTGGGGACAACCTGGGAGGGAAACCACAAACAGTGGCGCCGTTCAGGTTGGGGCTAAGCACTCCGGCCAAGGGCAAAGTCCCGAGTTGAAGTGGCGAGAGAGGTAACGTCAACGATGACCCGAGACAGGAACCCAAAAACGTCAACGATGACGTGACACATCACCAAACAAAAATGTCGGGACACCTGTAAACGATGTCCCGACACTTCACACTGGTGGAGCTAGGGGGATTCGAACCCCCGACCTCTTCATTGCGAACGAAGCGCGCTACCAACTGCGCCATAGCCCCTTGCTGCCGAAAAATCCTAACACGCCTGCACCGGCGTTCAAACCTTTAGTGGACGCGATGCCCACCACAGCCCTGGCCCAAGCTGCGCTACCCCGGAACCCAAGCGCGCGTAAAACCCAAATGTAGGACCAAAGCCACGACTACCTACTGGGCTCGGCGCTGGTCCAGAACTGCGTCTAGGTCAAACCTGAACGTGGGATTTGAAGCAGTCTCCAGCGCTGAAAGCTCCTGTTCCGTCGTCGTCCTGGAAGCAACCGAAACACGGACAGGGCGACCGGGAACCGCTACATCCTCCAACGGCTTCACAGAAACGATGTCCGTGTCAGGGTGCACCACGCGCGCACGAATGCGGGGCTTCTGGGAATAAGTCGGCGCAGGGAGGGGAACGTAGTCCCACTGGGACCCATTATCGCTAGCCAAGCGGGGGTCTTGGTTCTCCTGGTGACGTTCGACTTTGGGATCCGCCCCGCCCGACTCTGGCTCCACCAACCCCTTGCTCTCAAACGCCTGCTTCAGCTTGGCCGACGCGCGTTCACTTGGCGCCCCAAGGTCCTCAGACTGCTCCGCTTCCAGCCGGACCTGTACCTGGCGCTCGCCCGCGCTGGTCCCGGACTCGAGTTTTCGAGCCGGTTCCTGGTCGACTTTTCGAGCCGGTTCCTGATCGACCTGGGCCGAAGTCAAAGACCCCGCACCACTCGCGCTCAAGGCATCAGCGCTTTTGGAAGATTCTCCCTCACCTTCGGAGGCTTCCCGCTTGAGGATCGCCGTCAGCTCAGCGAGGCGCCGGTTTTCTTGCTCATTCTGCTTCCTGGTTCGCTCACCAGCAATCGCCGAGGTAACCAGGGTTATCGCCAGGAAAACGCCCGGAAGCGCAACCCAGGCCCATGCCACGACGCTGAACGCCGCCAAAGCCAAGACCAGCGCGGTTACAGCAACGCTCACTCCCGCCGTTAGCAGACGACGCTTAGCAGCGTAGGACTCACTGGAAATACGTGCGGCCCGCTTAGCCCTCAAAGCCGAATACTCGCGGACAGCTTTGCGGTCGCCAACTGAGAGGGAGCTCCGGGGGCGAGCTGGAGCCTTGGGTTCCTTAGTGATCTGCTCACTCATGCCAGTTCCTTCCGCGACTCTTCGCCCAAACTCGTTTGGAAGCAACGGACCTGCGGAGCGACCAGAGGACCCAGAGGTAGCCGACCCACCCCCGAAATCCTGCAGTAGCACAAGACCGTCCGAAAACCGGTCCGTGTCACGCGAAGAGACGATAGCGTACCGCCGTCTTGACCATGCAGGGACCGCGTAGACCATGAGCATGGCCGCGACCATTGCGAGAATCAGACCTGCAGCTTCCACACTCCAAACTTATGGGCTGGACCTGACTCAGCTGCCCCGCCACACCGACGGCTCTTGAAACAGAACTCTGAGGAGTGTCTTTCACTGCTTTTCACGCGCGAATAGGCTACAGAGCGAGTGCGGTTCCTAAGTCGTCCTGACGGCTCATGAAGAGCGACTCGACCATCGAGGTCTCCCGCAGGTCCTCCCTGTCTACGCCGAATGCGACATGGTCCGCCCACTCCCCGGCGATCGACATGTAGCGGGGCTTGAACCCCTCTCTGCGAAGCCCTAACCTCCTGCAGAGCCCCAGCGATGGGTTGTTGTTCGGGCGAACGTTGATTTCCAGTCGGTGCAAACCCAGGTCCAAAATCATCAGGTCGATGACGGCCGCAACAGCCGCCGAGGTCACACCCCGCCCAGAAAAACGCTCACCAATCCAGTACCCCAGGACACCCTGGCTCATAGCTCCGTGCTGCACCGCCCCCACCGAGACGCTTCCAGCGATCTGTCCGTCCACCTCGATCGCGACAAGCATCCCGCTACGGTCCCGCATCGACTTGTCCATGGCCCGCGTGTACTCGCGCCACGTTGGAGGGAGTTCGGTCGACCCCGGGGGTAGCGTAGCCTCCCATGGCGACAGCCACTCGCGGTTAGCGCGGCGCACCTGCTCGATCCGCAAAGAATCGCTCCCCGTGGCAGGGCGAACCTCCAGGACGCCGACGTCCGCGCCCTGGGGGAGAAGTCCAGCCAGCTCGGCGCCCTCAAACACTCGGACAAGTGAATCCGCGCGCCTACCCCAGACGCGGGACCGTGGGGACAAAGGAAAAACCACGGCTATTGCTCTAGCAGCAGGCAGGTCAGTTCGTCGCCGGCGTTTACGCGTGTGACGTCCTCCGGGACGATCGCGAGTGCGTTCGAGGACGCAAGCGCGGACAGCCACAGTTTGTCGGGGCGCCCCATCACCTGAGCCCTGTAACCGCTGCGGGGCGATCCCTGCAGTTTCACCCGAACAAACTCGCGATGTCCCAGGGGCGAATCCCACCCGTAGTCAACCTGACCTTTGACGGCGCTTCGGTTGATCTGCTTCTCCCCTTGCATCTTGCGTAAAGCTGGTCTTACGTAAACCTCGAAACACACCTGAGCCGCAACAGGATCGCCGGGGAGCGCAAAAACGGGCACGTCGCTGCCTCGGTCGGTGGGAACCGTGCCCACCCCAAGCATGTGGCCAGGCCACGCCGCAACGTTGTCAAACCGGACTTTGCCCAAGGCTCCAAAAACCTCGCGCACAGTGTCCGCACTACCGAACGAGAGCCCGCCCGTTGTGATTATGAGGTCCGCGCGCATCAACTGGTCCTCAACAACATCGCGCAATCTCTGGCGTTCGTCGGGGACCGCACTCACCCGGTAAGCTTCCACACCGAGCTCCGCAACGGCAGCCGCAAGCATGTGCCCGTTCGCGTCGAAGACGGTTCCGGGGGCGGCCTTGACACCCGGCTCAACGAGTTCGTCACCTACGGAGAGGATCACAACCCGAGGCTGCGGGTGGACAACAACGCGTTCGCGCCCAACGGCGGCAAGAGCTGCGATCTTGGCCGGGGTCAAACGACTCCCGGATTCCAGGATTGTTGTCCCCTCTTGGAAGTCCTCTCCCCTAGCCCGGACGTTGTCCCCGGGCCCCACACAGCCAGAAAGGTTAACGACCGCCGTGCCCAAGTCACTAATGTCAAGGGGCGCGACCGCGTCCGCACCGATGGGCATGGGCGCGCCCGAGGCGATACGAATAGCGGAACCCGGGACCAGCGCCTCGACCTCAGTTGATCCGGCGCCAATCTCCGAAGTGACCATGAGTCTTGTCGGGGTCGCGGACGAGGCTAACGCCAGGTCCCTGCTGGAAACAGCGTAGCCGTCGCAAGCAGCTACGTCAGTAACGGGGTGAGAGAACGGTGCGATGACGTCTTCCGCCAAGACGCACCCCATCGCGTCTCCTAACAACAGGTCCAACGGGGGCTGCTGGGCGGACGCGGCAAGGCAATCTTGGTAGAACTCTGCAACTGAACGCATGAACCATAGTCTCTCACTTGGTCCCTGGAAAACCGCAAGCCAAGCCGCGAAATAGCGGACGAGTAGAGTTAGGCGGGTGCAGCGAAAAAGATCTTGGCGCAACACGAGCCTCGCAGCAAGACGAGCTCGAGTCACTGCGCGTTCACCCAGGGGCGGAACCCAGCTGGCGACACAGACACTTGCGCTGATGGACTCGCTGGGCCTGACACCAACCGACGGGGCAGTGGCCTTATATGAGGCCTACGCTTCCGAGCCGGAAACGCGGGATCTCGAGACGGCCCTTACGGACCTTGGCTGGAGCGTCCTGCTTCCCGACCTCGAGTTTCCAATGGACTCCCCTCGTCCCTTCGTCGACCGCTCGGATGGCAACTACGTGTGTTCAGTGACATCAGAGGGACCCCCCGCAGTCGCATTGGTGATCCTTCCCGGCTTAGCTTTCGGCACTGACGGGAGGCGTCTTGGACGAGGGGCGGGCTGGTACGACAGGGCCATAGCCCTACTGCATCGAGACCAAGATTCCCAACCGGTGCTAGTCGGGTTTTGCTTCGACACGGAGGTCCACGGGCCCGGCTCCGTCCCAACAGAGAAGCACGACATGCCCGTGGACTACGTTGTGACGCCGACGCGAACCGTCCGGTCCCCTAATGCCCACCACGGGACTTCTCCACAGCCTCTGACGAAAAGACAACCGCCCGCGCGCCCAACCAGCAACATTGAGGCATGCACATTCGAAAGAAAGTGAGAGGCGGCTACGCCACGCTCTCCGACCAACTGTTGCCCTTCGCGGTTGGCGCCCTACTGATTCTGATCGTGGTTTCCGCGATTCTAGCTCTGCGTCCAGGCGGAGACGGGACCGTGGTGCTGGTCGCTAAGTCGGACCTTGAAGCAGGCAGAACCATCGATCCCAACGACGCGAAACTTGTCTCGGTCCCTGAAAGTGCCATCCCTGAAGGGGCGTTGACAAGGCCATCAGAACTGACTGAACTGGCTGCCTCGCGCCCCATCCAACGCGGAACCGTACTTACACGAACGGACCTGGTGACCAAGGCGGACCTGCTCCCCGCAGGAAAAGCCTCTATTCAGCTTGAACTCGAGACGGGGATTCAAGGGATCACCGGGGGTGACACGGTTCAGGTGTGGGGCCCACCGAACGCCTGCACCGAGGCCGACGGCGGGATGGAGCTGCTCGATGGGACGGCCCAGGTTCAGGCCGTCAGCGCCGAAGACGCAACGCTGCTCTCCGGAAAAAGCGCCAGCGTCGTCCTGCTGAGTGTCTCGCAAACAGCGGTGCCGGAAGTCCTTTGCGCAGCTTCCTCGGGCGTCATCCATCTGGTCCGCGCCGCGGGATAGATTCACTCACCAGTGGGGAGGCACGTCCTCTTTCAAGCGTTGGTCGTTAGAGTCTGACCGCTCCACTTCCCATTCGCGCCTTCCCGGTTCAGGTTCACGCACGGCCTGAAACGGATCCTGAATCTCGCCCGAGTCCACCCGAGCCTGGTCAGAGGGGGACAGGTGGATCGCGACCCGCCGTCTGGGGACTTTCTTGACGGTTCGGGGGCCGCTGTCAGCGTCGGACACGCCGCGCCACCGTCTTCAAGACAGAGTCCGTTTGGACTCCGCGACGGGTGATGCCCAGCTCTTCCCGCAGTTCTTCAACCAAAGCTTGGTCATCTCGGTCTTCGCCGTCGCTTAGGATCCACCTTGCCATCTCATCGAGCTGGTCGTCGCTGTACGCGGCAAGTGGTAGGCCTGGCTCGTAGGGAGGGCGCGGTCCTCGAAGTGCGACGGACTCTAACTGCCCTAGCTCGCCCACCAGCGTTTCAAGTGATTCTTGAGAGGTAGCTGCAGGCTCTAGGATCGTGAGAGCCCCCGTCACGTCAAGTTCGGTGACGCGGCCATCTTCGACCTCCGGGGCTTGGCTTCCGCCCCCAGTGTCCAACTCCCCCTGAGCTTCCCCTTCGGTGAAAGTTAGTCCCAGTGCCGACGCCGCGGCAGGTGTGTGCGGTAACCCAAGTCGCGTGTAGTACTCATCAACTGCGTCAAGGGCCAGCTGCACTATCTGCCGCGCTTCCCTGTTGGGGTCAATGAAGACTGCCATCGAGAGTGCCGTGTGCACCTTCCAGCCCTGCTGTTCAAGCATCGAGGGCCAGTGCCGCCCGCGAACGCGGAGCGAGGGCTCCTCTATGTAGGACTCATCGTCTGTCAGCACTGCCACCAGCAACTCATTGGGCACTTCCGGATGGCCAATGGCGAGCGGTATCGTCAAGCCGCCTTCCACACCAAAGTTCGGGACAACGCGAAGCCCCAGACTGTGTAGGCGTTCGGCTAGGTCGACAAGCAGGTGTGGTGGCGCCTGAGGTTCCTCATCGTCCTCTGCTTCCGGGAGGCTCGTCAATCCGGACTCGGCCGCAGCCAGCAGGTCCACCAAGACGCGCTCGCCATCTTGGCGTAGCCGGGACGCGTCCACCTCGTTCGCCCGCAAAGAAGAAACAATCGTGACGTGCCCCCGCAACCCATGGGCCAGGTCCTGCATCATTTCGATGCCGCGCTCGGTCGAAAGTTCCCCAAAGTCATGGATCACGCGGCCGTGCGGAGTCTTCGCGAAACCAACCGAGACGATCACCCTGTCCGCCTGCCTGGCCGCAAGGTCCGCAGGCGTGTTCAGTAAGGACTCCACTCCCCCAACTGCCGCGAGCGCATCTGCGAACTGCGGATAGTCTTCAGCACGCTTACGAACGGCTAAAGCCACGTTTTCCGAATGCCTGGGACTGAAAGTCACAACAGCTAGCTTCTGGTCGGGGTGATCCGTGAGCGCGGCGGCGATCAGCTCAGCCACGGTCGCAGCCTCAGCCGTAGAGGTCTCAATCGCGGGAGAGTCTGCAGAGGGCATCCCGCGACCCTCAACCAACACGAAATCGAAGGGTCCAGTCGCTCTTGGCGAAGGGACGATTAACTCGCCCCCGCCTCGCTCATGCAGACGCAGGATTTCAGCAAAAACGTGGCCTTGCCCCCCACGTTCTCGAGGAAGCTCCAGGACTGGGAGCGCATCCACCAGAGTTGCCGCGGCCGACTTGGGCGAGGCAGCTCGGACGTTCAAAACCGCGATGACCTGACCCGCTCGCGCCAATAACGGGGCGAGCTCCCCAGGGGATGTTTCGGGGAGGTCACCTAAGACCAGCGAGTTCACCGGTCGGCCCACCGAAGAGAGGTCTAAGAACTGTGCGGGACCGCAGACGACGATCGGCATGAGGTCCCAGGGTAGCGTCATGGACGCGAAAAGGTCTTGGGCGGACTCGCCCTGATTGAGTCTTTCCAGAAGCTGTTGCTTCTGTTGCGGATACAGGTCCAGCGCATCCATCCCCCTAGACCAGACTCGCTGCTCCAAAGCCGGGCCCAGCGACCGAACTTGTTCCGCATCTAGGTCACGGGCTTCCTCGAGCAGTCTCGTCAGCGTGCTGGGATCGAATCCGCCAAGGCGGGGGTCTTCATTGAGCATGAAGCCAAGGGCTGACGCCCACCAGGCAAGGTCAAGCTCAAGACTAAGAGATTCTCCGTCAACCCCGCGCGTCCGCAGGTCCAGTGCTAGATCGTGGAGCCCAAGGGCGTCCAACTGGTCAAGAACACCAAGAAGTTCGGGAATCCGAGCAGCCCCCTCCGGGTCACCGTAGAGCGCAGCAACAATGTCCGCCAGTTCGTCGACCGGCATGGACTCGAGCTCGCCGTAAACCGGTTCTAGAATCGGCTTTACCTCCGCGAGAAGGTCCTCCAGCTGCTCCAGAGAAGACTTGAGCGCGTCTAGATTTTCAGGCACTGAGGGGACAGCATCATTCGACGAGCGCGCTTGTCCCCATTGGTGGCGTACTGCCTGGGCGGTAATGAGCTCAGCGTGCAGATCTTTAACGTGCACGCCTGTGCGCACAGAGTCCCTCGCCTGCCTTTGAAGGGAACGCAACGCGCTTCCCTTCAGGCTTATGTTGCGGGCTTTTCGCCACTGTTTTGGAGCGGTAGCGACAACCATGTCCGCGGGGGACCGTTCAAGAACCTGAGGGTCGAAAATATCGAGGACCGCCCGCACCCTGGTCAGTAGTTCGAGCTGATCTGCCCAGTCCCTAAGCGTGAGTGCTCCAACAAGTCCCGACTGCGCAGGAGTGACCACCATCTGCATGCGCACCGCTGGGAGGATCTCCTGGTCAAGGTGGCTTAGAGCTGCAAGAGCTTCGCCGACGTCCTCTGGATTGTCAATGACGACCCCCGTCCAGGGACTGAGGGGAACATCAGGTTGGAACAGTCCCAAGGCAGAAGCGTGCTCCAGGAGTTCCCCCGCCTTTTGACCTCCGTCCACCGCGATCGTAGAGAGTGTCTCCATGGGGAAACGCAGAGTGGTCCCGGGTGGGTCAGGCAGTGACGTTAGGTCCGTCAAGACCTGGAGGGCGTCGAACGGAGAGACCCCCCAAGGTTCGAACTTTTCGTGCAATGCGGCCGTGTAGTCGTTTAGAGCGCCGCGAGCGCGCTCTAACCTAACGCGCCCCGTGTCCAGCTTCGGGTTAGGGGGCAAAACAAACTCGCCTGACGCGATCTGTTCCAGGCGGGAACGGACGACCTTTTCGTCCGCGAAGACACTGAGGTCAGCAACGATAGAGCCGACTTGGGCTTCTTCGAAGGTTCTCATCAACTCAGCGTGCTCCTGAGCGTTGCTCACGAGTACGGCGACCCTGTTCCCACCGTGCGCGAGCGCCGCAGTGATCGAGGCTCGCGCTTCGGCTTGACCAACCCCGCCAGGGATCGCGACAACAGCGGAAAGTCCCGTTGCGAGTTGCTCTATGACGTCTAGTGTCTTTGGGGATTGGTCGCCTAGACCCAGCTCGTGCCACGGGTCGCGGTCGTCTAAGTTCGGCTCACGTTTTCCGGCAAGAAGTGAAGCTCGTGCAGCGGAGTCACCGCTCAAAGCGCGGACGACAGGGTGGTCGGATGAGGTCTCGAGGTTGACAAGTTCCCTGTATATGCCGGCTGCCGGATGGGTGTAGATCCCCAGACTTAATCCTTCGCGGACCGTGAAGCCTGGAACGCTTTCCCCAGCACCGCGAATCACTTCTAAGGCCGCTGCTGGCAGGAATCCCTCAGGGCCGTTCATTGACTCAGCGAGGGCTTCCATGTCCAACCCGGCCCCGGCCTCCCGAACCACCCGGACCAGAGGGTTCGACAGTTCCACGCCTGGAAGCAGTTGCAGGGTCGCGACGCCGTCGGCGTCCTCAGAGATCGCGACCCGTCTCATGAGGACGGGGATTTCACCAGCGGACCCATCCCACGACGCGACCCCTATCGCCAGGTGGACATCACCTTCCCCATAACGGGCGCGCAGATCCTGCACGCGGCGACTGAGTTCGGCCACTCCTTCAGACGCAAGCGCCGCAGATTCAGGTTCGCGGATTAGCGTCGTAAGCCTGGTCGGGTGATCGACATAGAGCTGGGCCAGACCCCCCGGGTTTGCGTATTCGAGGGTGACACGGGTGTCCCTAAAACCCTGGCTTTCATCCTGCAACGATCTCCCTAGGCTCTGACGCCAGGAAGCGATGGAGTCAGCGAGGCTGGGGGGCGGCGTAGCGTCAACCCACTCTGTTTCGCTCTCCGGACCATTTTCTTCGTTGTCGGGGCCGCCTTCTTCCCTCTCCGGGCCGCTTGTTTCGTTTTGGGGGCTGTCTTCTTCGCGTTCGGAGCTATCTTGACCTGCCGCTACGTCTTCGGGGTCGACGGACAAGCGACCTTCGACTTCCTCATCAGATCCGTCAGGTCGCTCTTTAGAGAAGAAACTGGACACCACAAAGCCAGACTAACGACCCAGGAGCCCTGCGTACGCACGGCTTGCCGAGCAGGAGCCAGTCAGCCTCGGAAATCCGCTAACGCGCGACCTTCGCCAAGGAGTCACGTGATCGCTGCAGCCGCTCTGAGGGCACTGTTCCCATCACCGTGAGCACTCACGGCCCGCGCCTGCCTCTGGCAGGCCCGCTGGTCGTTCACTAGTGCACTGATCTCCGCGACTATTCGATCTTTGTCAGTCCCGATTAGCTTTACAGTTCCTGCCTCCACGGCTTCGAGCCGTACCCCAGAGCCGGCCACTACTTTCCGCTTCGCCGTGCCCCCAGTTTGCCAGTGCCGCCCAGAAGCGGAAGCCGGACCAGATTAGAGAACAGCGCCTGGAGCATTGCTATGGGAAGGCTCAGCACGCTAAAGACGATCATTGCGATGTCACGTGGGGCGCAACTGCCCTTCAGTGGCTTCCCTGTGAGCTTGGACTGCAGACCCGAGTACGCGAGTCCAATGACGTTTCCCCACATCATCACTCTGATAGCACCTAAAATGCGGGGACTCCCATCTGGTCCTTGTACCTGATGAAGTCGGGCAGGCTCCGAAGCGCTTTGACCGCAACGACGTAGGCCTCGGCAAAGGTGAACTGTTTGTTGGGTTGCAACATGTTTGCGTGCTCCGTCACAAGGATCCTCCAGGGGTGTACCACCCACCGTAGCCCCTGCACCGACCGTAGTCCCTAGATCCGCGAGTTCCCCGGGAACCGGGGTACCGCTGTCCCCCAGAAATCCGGCTGTGCGGCGCTGTAGACTTAACTTGGATTCTTTTCGCCGCGTCGTTGCTGCCCTTGGAGTCCCCGCACCCAAAGATGAGCTTGACCTAGGAGCTTCACTATGAAGATAAGACTACCCGCGATTGCTATGTCCGCAGCAGCGATCGCCATGCTACTAGCTGGCTGCGGCACCAAATCCGATACTCCTGAGGACCCGACCACTCCTGAAGCTGAGGAGGTTGAGGTCGTTGACGAAGACGAGCCCGCAGACATCGCCGATGATGACGGCGATGTCGATTTCTCGGCCATCGACAGGGCCGACTCGGACTTACAGGCCCTGATCTTCCGCGCTCAAGAGGCCGAGGAAGAGGACAGGGACGAGCTGCTGCCGCAAATCGAAAAAGACCTTAACGCCCTAACTGACGAGGTTGTCAGGGCCATGAGAATCTCGGTTGCCACATTGGACTTCGAGCAGATCGGCGATGCTGACGTTAGCGCCTGGAGCCTGTTTGATAAGGCGAAGAAGGCGGGAGAGTTCATCGACGTCACCCCGGCCGTAGAGAAGCTCGTCAAAGGGCTTGATCAGGCTCGCACCACGCTAGAGACCACAGCGGACCCGAATGACCAGGACGAACTCGACATAGCTTTAGAGGGCCTTGACTCTCTCATAGAAAACGCCCAGGAGTATCTCGACTCCAACGCGTAGTAGCAGGCTTTGACCACTCCGGTTCTCTCCATCTCAGTCCAGAGAGATCGGTCCTGAGGTTCAGACACCTGCCTGCGTTTGGTGATGCGGCGGGAGGACATAGTTTGTTCTATGTCCTCCCGCCGCATCACGTTGTGCCCTCGATACGATTCGAACGTACGA
>CAYFRO010000039.1:4091-14948 GCA_964345565.1 uncultured Actinomyces sp. | reverse complement strand
TGGACTTGACCTGCTGGATCAGCCAGTCAACGATGCGCTGGTCCCAGTCGTCCCCACCAAGACGGTTGTCTCCGGCGGTGGCGCGGACCTGAATGGTCGAGAAGCCGTCATCGTCCTTCGCAACCTCTAGCAGGGAGACGTCAAAGGTTCCACCACCAAGGTCGAAGACCAGGATGAGTTCTTCTTCTTTGCCCTTGTCAAGGCCGTATGCAAGAGCTGCGGCCGTGGGCTCGTTGATGATGCGCAGGACGTTCAGACCAGCGATCTGGCCGGCATCCTTGGTTGCCTGGCGTTCCGCGTCGTTGAAGTAGGCAGGAACGGTGATGACCGCGTCCTTAACTTCGTCACCCAGGTAGGTCTCTGCGTCATGCTTCAGCTTTGAAAGAATGCGGGCCGAGATTTCCTGTGCGGTGTAGGTCTTGCCGTCGATCTTGGTGTTCCAGTCCGTACCCATGTGGCGCTTGACGGAAGCGACGGTGCGGTCCACGTTGGTGACGGCCTGCCGCTTTGCGATCTCGCCGACCAGGACTTCGCCGCCCTTTGAGAAGGCGACAACGGACGGGGTGGTGCGAACGCCTTCAGCGTTCACCACGATGTTAGGTTCGCCACCTTCCAGCACGGCAAGTGCAGAGTTGGTGGTCCCTAGGTCAATGCCTACTGCTTTAGCCAAAATGGCCTCCTTTGTAGCTTCTTACGATTCCTGATGTTTATCTTTGGCTCTAGTGGCCCACCGGCGAGACGCCTGGCGGACAATGTTGAGCCGCATGCACTCAACTTTACGTCGACAAAACTTGAAGCGCAAGGGTCGGCCGAAAAAAGTTGAGTCAGCCCCACTCAACCCTGGATATCCCCCCAACGAAGCGGTTCGGCCGCGAGCTACACAATGGTTCGGCCGCGAGTTGTCACCGCCAAACCAGCGTTTCCCGCCCTTTGCTAGGCCTAACCCGCGGCCAAACCGGAAAGGGGAAGCAGGCGAACCGCTACGCAACCCGCGGCCGAACCGGAAGACAACCCGCGGCCAAACCGGAAGAAAGAGGGCGGTATCCAAGACAGTTTAGGCGATCCCGTTGTCGGTTCAGCGATATCCTGTCCGCGGGGCCCCACCCTGACACCGGTTTGCCCCAACAGCCACCGCCCGCCTAATTTTGTAGCGTATGCCCGACAACGCCGCACGCCGGCACCAAGGAGAAACCGTGGTCACCAAGGGTGAACCCCTCTACGAGGGGAAAGCGAAGAAACTGTCCACCACATCCGAACCAGGCGTCCTATGGGTGGAATACCTGGATCAAGCGACTGCCCTCGACGGTCGGAAAAAAGACCAGGTGGAAGGTAAAGGCGCACTAAACAACCAGATCACCGCCCTCATTTTCGAGCGGCTCAGCAAAGCCGGTGTTCCCAGCCACTTCATCAAACAGCTCTCCCCAACGGAACAGCTGGTCCAGGAAGTTGAGATCATCCCGCTCGAAGTGGTCGTCCGTAACCTAGCCGCCGGATCCATCAGCAAGCGCTTAGGTATCCCCGAAGGGACACCACTAAAGCAGCCCCTGGTCGAGTTCTTCTTGAAAGACGATGACCTCGGCGACCCGCTGCTTACCGATGATCACGTCAGAATGCTCGAGCTGGCCTCGGACACAGAAATCGCCGAACTGAAGGAAAAGGCCCTGGTGGTGAACCAGGCGCTGCAATCACTGTTCGGGGACCTTGGGATCGACCTGGTCGACTTCAAGATCGAGTTCGGTAGGGACAAGGACGGCGCCATTCTGCTTGCCGACGAAGTCTCCCCCGACACGGCGCGGCTCTGGGACCAAGAAACCGGGGAACATCTCGACAAGGACGTCTATAGGCGAGACCTTGGGGACCTACGGGATGTGTACCAGGTGGTCCTGGAACGCCTCCAAGCAAACTAACGTCCACCGACGCGACATCTAGATAGCTAAGGAAACCCACATGTACCTGGTGAAAGTCTTCGTCACGCTGAATGATTCAGTGGTCGACCCCGCCGGACAAGCTGTGAAAGCAGCAGCCACCCGGATGGGAAACGCGGAAGTGAGCGACGTTCGGATCGGGAAGTTCATCGAACTCCACGTCGACGCGGACCGCGAGCGAGTCGAGCAGATCGCAACAGAGCTCTGCAACAACCTCCTGGTCAACCCGAATACCGAATCCTTCACCTACGAAATCACCTCTGAAACGCTATGAGTAAGCAGATCAGGTTGGCGGTTGCAGCATTTCCTGGCTCTTCCGCAGATGAGGCCGTCGCTGCCCTCCTTGCGTTCCCGAACCTTTCCGTGGAAGTCGTCACGAATGACTTTCCCGACCTGGAAGCTTTCGACGCGGTTCTGATCCCTCCGGGCGCCAGCTATGGCGACTACCTGCGCCCCGGAGCAATAGCGGCCAGGGATCGGCTCGCTTCCGCGATCACGGCGTTCGCCAGGGAAGGTGGCTACGTTCTGGGGACCGGCAACGGCTTCCAGATCCTGACCGAACTTGGACTTCTTCCCGGCGTACTCCGTGAGAACCCTGACGGGCGGTTCCTAAGCACGGACGCGGACGTCGAAGTGGTCGCGCCGGTCGAAGGGCTGGATGCCGGCACTCTGTTGCGGCTCCCGCTTGCCAGCCGCTACGGCAGCTACTGGTGCAACCAGGCGTCACTTCACAGAATGCAGGACGACATTCGAGTTTTGCTGAAGTACACCGACAACCCCAACGGCTCCACCGGGGATGTTGCCGCTGTTGCGAACTGGGAAGGAAACGTTGTTGGGATGATGGCCCAGCCAACCAGGGCCGTAGACCCCGCACTTGGCAACACTGACGGAATAGAGGTCCTGAACGCTTTCTTGGGAACCTGCAAGCCGGGCTTCAAGCTCGATGTCACCAGCGAGGAGTCAGGGAAATGACAAACGCCGAACCCACGCCAGAGCAGGTTAAAGAGCAGAAGCTCTACCGCCAATGGGGTATGACAGACGGTGAGTACTCCTTCATTGAGAACGACATCCTGGGGCGGCTCCCGAACTACACGGAGACGGGCCTTTACTCGGTGATGTGGAGCGAACACTGCTCTTACAAGCACTCCAAGGCTTTCCTGCGGGGCTTCCCGACAGAGGGACCAAAAGTTCTACAAGGTCCCGGTGAAGGAGCCGGCATCGTCGACATTGGGGACGGCCAGGCAATCGCGTTCAAGATGGAGAGCCACAACCACCCCTCGGCCGTTGAGCCGTACGAGGGCGCAGCAACCGGTGTCGGCGGCATCCTCCGCGACGTTTTCTCGATGGGCGCCACCCCAATCGCCTCCCTGAACTCACTGCGTTTCGGTGAGCTTGATGACCCTCGTACAAAGTTCCTTGTCCGCGAAACGATCGCGGGAATCGCCGGCTACGGGAATGCGATCGGGATCCCCACCGTCGGCGGGGAGATCGCGTTCGACCCCGTCTACCAGGGCAACCCGCTTGTGAACGCGATGGTGGTCGGGCTCATGGACCACAAAGACATTCAGAAAGGCCGCGCGGCGGGAGCAGGGAACCTGATCATGTATGCGGGAGCGACGACGGGGCGCGACGGGATTCACGGCGCCACGTTTGCTTCCGAATCGTTCGAGGAAGAGGAGGAACCTACCGAACGTAGCGCCGTCCAGGCCGGGGACCCGTTCCTTGAGCGCCTGCTGATGGAAGCCTGCCTCGACCTGATCCAAAACCACGGTGACTCCATCATCGGGATCCAGGACATGGGAGCAGCTGGCCTAGTTTCTTCGAGTTCTGAAATGGCGTCCAAGGCCGGCTACGGCATGACGCTCAACCTGGACCTGGTGCCAACCAGGGAAGAGGGCATGACGCCTTACGAAATGATGCTCTCCGAATCCCAAGAGCGCATGCTCATCTGTGTCAAGCAAGGTCAAGAAGACGTGGTTGCTGACCTGTTTGCCAAGCACGGGCTCGAAGCCGTCACCATTGGCGAGGTCACCGAGGAGCCGGGCTACAAGCTGTACTTCGATGGCGAACTGGTCACGGACATCCCCGTGGATTCTTTGGCGGAAGCCCCCGAAGCGGCCCCGCCGACGAAGAAACCAGAGCGACTATTAGACCCTGGCGAGCCATGGGTTCCCCAGGTGAGCGACGCCAACGCGGTGCTGCTAAGCCTTCTGAGCTCCCCCACCATCGCTTCGAAAGCGAGCCTGTTCCAAACCTTTGATGCCCGCGCTGGCGGGGACACCGTGGTTCTTCCTGGCTCGGACGCCGGGGTTGTCCGCGTTCGCGGGACGAATAAGGCACTTGCGATGACAACGGATTGCAACTCCCGCTACCTCTACCTGGACCCGAATGTGGGCGCGCAGATTGCCGTGGCCGAGGCGGCCCGCAATGTTGTTGCTGCGGGCGGAGCTCCCCTGGCTATCACCGACTGCCTGAACTTTGGGAACCCGGAAAACCCCGAGTCCTACTGGGAGCTCGCAGAAGCAACCGCGGGCATTTCGGCTGCTTGCGACGCGCTTGGTTTCCCCGTCATTTCAGGAAACGTCTCGCTCTACAACGAGTACGATGGCCAGTCCATCTACCCCACGCCAACAATCGGCATGGTTGGCCTTGTGGACAGCCTTGAGCAAGTGACGACCTCCGGGTTCAAGACCCCGGGCGACGCCGTCTACCTGGTTGGGAAGACGGACAGCGACTTTGATGGCAGTGAGCTTCAAAAGTTGCAGACGGGGAAGATCTTCGGGCCTCTGACCGGGTTTGACATGGAACAGGAAAAAGCGGCGCAAGCTCTGGTCCTGGACGCGATTCGAGCCGGGTTAGTTGAGAGCGCTCACGACGTCTCCGAAGGCGGCCTGGCTGTTGCGGTCGCTGAATCGGTGTTCAGTGAGTCTTCCGAACTCGGCGTTGACCTTGTGACCCCCCTTCCTGTCGCTAACCTCTTTTCTGAGACACAGGGACGTTTTGTCCTGTCCGTGAGCGAAGCGAACTCTGCGAAGTTCGAAGAGTTTGCCACGAAGGCAGGAGCCAACCTCACCCGGCTGGGGACAGTCACCGAAAACCCGCAACTCAAGATCACTGCTGTTGGCGGTAGCGTCGACCTGTCGGTCGCGCAGGCCTCGGAAGCCTATTTCACGGCGATTCCGAGCCTGTTGGCGTAGGGAAGGAAACACTTGTTTGGAGTTTGGGGGCACCCAGATGCGTCCCGCCTGGCCTATTTTGGCCTTCGTACCCTGCAACATCGGGGGCAGGAAGGCGCCGGCATCGTCTCTAACGATAACGGCAAGCTGATCGGTCACCGAGGCCGGGGGCTGGTCTCGTCCGTCTTCAAGCACGAAAGCCAGCTGGACCGTCTGGCAGGACCGGCCGCGATCGGTTCCGTTCAGTACTCCAGTGAGGACTCGGGTGGCATCGACAACGTCGCGCCCCTGTTGTTCAACTTTCAGGACTCCCAGGTCGCGTTGGGGCAAACAGGCAACCTGACGAACGCACACAGCCTGCGCACGGAACTGGAGGATTCCGGGGGGATTTTCCGTTCCGACTCGGACTCTGAGATCCTGATGCACCTGATCCGACGCAGTAAAGCCCCCACATTCCTTGGAAGGCTAAAGGAAGCGCTCCAGCAGGTTCGCGGCGGGTTCTCTTACGTCCTCCTGACCGGGGACGCCATGTACGCCGCACTGGACCCAAACGGGTTCCGCCCCCTCTCCATTGGGCGGATGAGGAACGGCGCCTACGTCGTCGCATCCGAGACCTGCGCACTGGACGCGGTAGGGGCCCGGTTCATCCGTGACCTGGAGCCGGGCGAAGTGGTCACCATCGACGAGTACGGGGTCCGCAGCGACCGTTTCACGGACCAGACGCAACAGTCGATCTGCTCCATGGAGTTCATCTATTTCGCGCGTCCCGACAGCAACATTGCAGGCATCAACGTTCACGCGGCCCGCAAGCAGATGGGGCGGCTACTGGCGGAAGAGGCGCCCGCCGACGCGGACATGGTGGTCGGGGTCCCGAACTCTTCCCTCTCCGCCGCCTCGGGCTACGCCGAAGTCGCTTCGCTCCCCTACGAAATGGGGCTGATCAAAAACCAGTACGTTGCCCGCACCTTCATCCAGCCGACCCAGGTCCTGCGCGACCAGGGAGTGCGAATGAAGCTTTCAGCAGTTCGCGGGGTCGTTGAAGGCAAGCGAGTCGTGTTGGTTGACGACTCGATCGTCCGAGGGACAACTAGTCGCCGCCTGGTGGAACTGTTGCGCGACGCGGGCGCCTCTGAGGTCCATTTGCGGATCGCGGCCCCTCCCCTGGCCTACCCCTGCTTCTACGGGATTGACATTCAAAACCGGGCAGACCTGATCGCCTCGTCCCTCTCTGTTTCCGAAATGCGGGACTACCTGGGCGCCGACTCACTCGAATTCCTGAGCGTGGAGGGCGTGGTGGACGCGATCGGGCTACCCTCATCCGATCCTTACGGGGGCCTTTGCATGGCCTATTTCAATGGAGATTACCCAACTCCGCTCTACGATTACGAGGAAGATTATTTGGATTCGCTCAGGAATCCACTTCGCGCCAGCTGAAGCGGGCGACTGGACAGGGAGGAACTTTGAAGAACGCGTACGGCGAAGCCGGCGTTGATGTCGAGGCGGGGTACCAGGTCGTGGACCGCATCCGCCCCCACGCGAAGCGGACCTCCCGCCTCGGGGTGATGAGCGGCCTGGGTGGTTTCGGGGGCGCGTTTGACCTTTCGGCGCTGGCCTACAAGGAACCTGTACTAGTTTCGGGAACGGACGGGATCGGGACGAAGCTGTTGGTCGCGATTGCTGCGGGCAAGTTTGACTCGGTCGGCATCGACTGCGTTGCCATGTGCGTGAACGACGTCGTGGCGCAGGGCGCCCAGCCCCTCTACTTTTTGGATTACATCGCGTCGGGCAAGACGGTGCCAGAAGTCATGGAGCAGGTGGTTGCAGGAATAGCCGAAGGTTGCGTGCAGGCGGGAGCCGCCCTGATTGGGGGTGAGACCGCCGAGATGCCGGGGCTTTACGGACCTGGAGAGTTCGACGTTGCGGGTTTCGCGGTCGGGGCTGTAGAGAAGCCCGACCTGATCACTGGAGAGGGCATCGCCGCCGGTGACGTGTTGCTTGGTCTGCCCTCGTCCGGCTTCCACTCAAACGGCTATTCCCTGATCCGGAAGGTGATCGCGGACGCTGGGCTCAGCGTCGAGGACGCGTTCCCTCAAGGCCAACCTGGGGAACAGGTATCGGTCGGCGAGGTTCTGCTACGCCCGACAAAGATCTACGTGAAAGAACTCCTTCCCCTGATGTCCGCGGGGCTGGTTAAGGGCGCTGCGCACATCACCGGTGGTGGCTTCGTTGAGAACCTGCCGCGGATGTTGCCGGAGGGGCTTGGGGTCGAAGTGAACCTGGGGAGCTGGCCTGTGCCACCCGAGTTTCTTACCCTGCAGGACCTGGGGCACATCCCACCTGCGGAAATGTACGAAATCTTCAATATGGGGATCGGGATGGTGCTCGCGATCAGCCCTGCTGACCTGGAGACAGCACGGCAAATGTTGCAAGAAAGCGGCAGCGCCAGTTTCGTTATCGGCGAAGTAGTCCCTGGGTCGGGCGTTACCTTCGATGGCGAGTTCGCGTCATGAGCCGCGTTAGACGGGTCCGGCTGGCCGTCATGGCTTCGGGGACCGGCAGTAACTTCCTGGCACTTGCGCAAGCTGCCCGCGAGGGACGGTTGCTGGCAGAAATCCCGGTGCTGATCTGCGACAAGCCGGAAGCAAAAGTGCTAGGCCTAGCCGACCGGCTGGGTGTGGAGTCTGTTTGCCTGCCCCGCAGCGACTTCGAAACGCGCCAGGAGATGGATCAGGCAATACTAAATGAGCTTGAGAAACGCGACATCGAACTCGTTGCCCTGGCCGGTTACATGCGCATCATTGGTCCGCCGCTCCTGAACGCTTTTCAGGGCCGCATCGTGAACATTCACCCCTCGCTGCTGCCGCACTTTCCCGGGACGAACGCGATTCAGGAAACGTACGAGGGGGGCCAGGGCGGCGTCACCGTTCACCTGATTGACGAGGGGGTCGACACGGGCCCTATCTTGGCGCAACAACCCGTGCACCGTTTTGAGGGCGACACTCCTGAGGCGTACGAGGCGCGTGTTCACCGCGTGGAACACTCCTTCTACCCGATGGTTCTACAGGCGCTGATCGACCAGAGCAGAACGAAAGAAAAGTAGGGATGGGGCGGGTTTCGTGAAGATCATGGTGGTTGGCTCGGGTGGTCGGGAACACGCGATCGCTAAGGCCCTGCTGCGCGGAGGAACCGCGACGGAAGTTTTCTGCGTTCCCGGGAATCCAGGCATGGAGCGCGATGGGATTCGGTTGGCCCCGATTGCCGTCGACGACCAGGATGGGCTGGTTGACTTCGCACGGAAGCAGGGCGTCGACTTTGCGATCATCGGGCCGGAGCAGCCATTGACGGAGGGGCTGGTCGACAGGTTTGAAGCCTCTGGCCTGAGGGCGTTTGGACCCAGCGCAAGGGCGGCGCGCATTGAGGGTTCCAAGGAGTTCGCGAAACAGGTCATGGCGGCTGCTGGGGTCCCGACCGCGAAATACCAGGCTTTCACGGACTACGACCAGGCTGCTAGCTACGTCGAGGAGCAGGGTGCACCGATTGTGGTGAAAGCAGACGGGCTTGCAGCTGGCAAGGGCGTGGTCGTTGCAACCACTGTGGAGCAGGCCAAAGAAGCCCTTTGGGACATGCTTGAGGGCAATCGTTTCGGGGATGCCGGCGCCAGCGTGGTGGTGGAGCAGTTCTTGGAGGGCCAAGAGTTTTCATTGCTCGCCTTCGTCGATGGGGACCGCGTCTACCCGATGGTGATCGCTCAAGACCACAAGGCAGCCTACGACGGCGACCTGGGCCCAAATACGGGAGGTATGGGGGCGTACTCCCCCGTCCCGCAGATCAGCGAAGACGTTATCGCTACCGCGATTGAGCAGATCCTGAGGCCCGTGGCGGCGCAAATGGTGGCTCAGGGGGATCGCTTCCGCGGGATCCTTTACGCGGGGCTTATAAACACTGAAGAAGGCCCCAAGGTCATCGAGTTCAACGCCCGCTTTGGGGACCCTGAGGCGCAGGTGGTTCTGCCGCGACTGGAGTCTGACCTCGCCGTGATCGTGGACGATTTGCTTGAGGGACGCGAGCCGGAAATCGGGTGGGATCAGGGTCGCTGTTGCGTCGGGGTTGTGGTCGCAGCCGATGGTTACCCGGGCGATTACAAGAGAGGGTTTGCCATCCCTGACCTTGCGGGGGCGGGCGACGATCTCGACGTTTACTACTCTGGCGTGTCGCAGAACTCTGAAGGGGGGCTGGACGCTTCAGGGGGCAGGGTCTACCTGGTGCAGGCTTCGGGGGAAACGTTGAAGGACGCTCAGGAAAAGGTTTACGCAGCCCTGGGAGCTGCGGATACTACCGGGTCCTTCTACCGCAGGGACATCGGGAACCGCGGGGTGGCGGCGCAGGGCTAGGCCCCTCGGTGGCGCCGGGGAGCCAAGTAGGCTCTCTCCCGGCGCGCCGGGCCGAGCCGTTGCGCCTGCGAACGCTACTGGATGTCTTCGTTGCTCAGGATGACCTTCTGGGCCATTTCGTGTCCCCTGAGCTGGAGTTTTTCCTGCAGTTCAGGATCGCTTAGAGCCAGGATTTGAGCTGCGAATAAACCCGCGTTCGTCGCTCCGGCGCTCCCGATAGCCATGGTCGCGACGGGGATGCCGCCGGGCATTTGCACGGTTGAGAGCAGGGAATCCATCCCGGATAGAGCTTTCGACTGGATTGGGATCCCGATGACCGGCAACTGCGTTTGAGCCGCGATCACGCCGGCAAGGTGCGCAGCACCCCCCGCCCCCGCAATGATGACCTTCAGGCCGCGCTCTGCTGCCCCCGAGGCGTACTCGGCGACCAGGCCTGGAGTGCGATGCGCGGAAGCCACTTGCTTTTCATAGGGCACGCCCAGCTGCTCAAGAACGTCACACGTTTTCTGCATGGTGCCCCAGTCGGAGGCCGATCCCATGATCACGCCCACCAGAGGTGTTTTGTCGTCCTTTTGACTCATTCGTAGGTCTCCTATCCGTATCGGACCAGCTGTAGCGCCGTTCCAAGCGTATAGAAGTGGCCGTCAGGGAGTTGGGCGGTTCCATCGTCTAGCACGGGGTGAGCAGTGCCGCAAACGGCCCCATCCCCGGTTCGGCCGAACCGAACAAACGCGGGCTGACAGTCCTCGAGACAGCCCGCACCCGAACGGGGTTTGGACACCAAAAAGGACTCCACCTCTGTCGAGGGGAGCCCTTTTGCTTGGCTGCAGGTTCTTGGAGCCTGCTAGCGGGTCTCGCGGTGAGTGGTGGAAGCCTTGCACCGGGGGCAGAACTTCTTCAGCTCAAGGCGGTCGGGAGTGTTCCGACGGTTCTTCTTCGTGATGTAGTTGCGTTCCTTGCACTCAGCGCATGCAAGAGTGATCTTCGGACGTACGTCTGATGATTTGCTAGCCACAGTGTTTCCTTACAAGTTCTTCCGCCTACCCTCTGGCAGGTCACCCAGCAAATACTACCCCGACAGTGGGCGTGGTCTGACACTAGCGTCAGCGATCACACAAGCGAGGCTGTTTCCGTTGAAGCCCGGAGACCCTGTGGGCCCCTCGGTCCAACGACACTAAGGACGAACACCCCTAGGGATTGCCCTTAGCCGACCGCCCTAGAGCCCACCTCCGGCACTGCGACTCAAGCGTCAGACTTCGGCTTGGCCCACGTCCTCGAGCTCGATGAACTCGGTCTCTGCCGCCCGCTCCGCAGCTTCACGGGGAATCGGAGCCAAGGCCAGCGCCACGGCAGAAACCCCGAAGG
>CAYFRO010000039.1:0-4081 GCA_964345565.1 uncultured Actinomyces sp. | reverse complement strand
CAAGTATCCCCTTAACGTCGCGAAGTCACCGTCAAGCGGAGTGAACCAACTGAGCACCATTGCGAAAACAGCACCCGCTGTGGCACCGCCCAACGTACGAAGGGAGTTGTACACCCCGGTTGCAATACCTGTGCCGCCGCTAGGCGCAAGCTCCGCTACAAGCGCGGGCAATCCACCTAACAGGAAGCCCATGCCTAGGCCCGAAACACCGGCGTAGACGTAGACCTGCCACAGGTCCGTGTGGAAGAAGACAATGAATAACGCACCCAGGGCAGCCATCAGGGCCCCTGAAACCAGCACGCCCCTCATCCCGATGAGTCTCGCAACGCGGGAGAAGGTAGCAGCCCCCACCGTTGCTAGGACAGTCGTTGTAGCCAAGACCGTGGAAGTGACGGTCGCGGTCCCCGCAAACCCGTACCCGACTTCGGCAGGGTCCGCGGAAAGGAACGTTGTCAGCGGGGCTTGGATGCCGAACATGATCATGCCGAACAAGAACCCGGTCAGGTAGAGGGGTCCAAGGTTCTTAGAGACAACCAGACGCACGTCCACGGCCGGGTGCTTCGCGCGCAGCTCCCACCAGATCCAGAACCCCAGCACGAGGACCGCACCCCCGAGTAGCGCAACAGCTGCTGCTCCCACGAAACTTCCGTTGGAAGCCGTCCGCAAACCGCTTAGTAGCAGGATCATTCCAGCAGCCAGCCCGACGAACCCGACAATATCCACGGGCTCGTCACTCCTTAGCCTGGACCCGGGGACCTTGAAGAAGACCGCAAAGAGGGCGCCCGCAATGAATAGAGTCGGGACCAGTAGCGTCAGGGTCAGGTTGGATGAGAACGTCCCGATTGCTCCCGCTGCAAGGGTGCCCAGAATCGCGCCGCCCGTCATTATGGAGATCAGGAGACCCACTGATTTTCGTGCGGTGTCGCCCGTGGCCCGACTGTGGATGATTGCGACCTCTAATGGCATCCAGACGGCGATCGGACCCATCATGACGCGACCAACTAAGACCAGCGGGAACCAAGGCGAGATCGCAGTGATCACAGCTCCGATGAGGACTGTGGAAACCGCGATCCGCAACAGTAGGCGATGTCCGAACATATCGCCGAGCTTCGACAGCAAAGGCACGAACACAGCGGCCGCAAGCGTCTGCACCGTCATGAACCAGATGACGGACGCGTCGCTGACGTCAGTTCGTTCCGCGATGGCGGGAATAAGGGGCGTGTAGTACCCCTGGGTAAACCCACTGGCTAGGTCGCACAGCACAAGGAGGCCGACAGCCTCACGAACACCGATGGGCCCATTTGTCTCTTCCGGTGCGTTCACGTTTCCTGCGTCGTCACGGCTGGCCACCATAGTTCCTCTCACCCGGCGGATCCGGAGCTTTGTTCGACTAGCGCCAGTCTATGGGGCAACTGTGATTCGTGCGACACCTCGTACTAAGGACCTGAACGACGTTGTCTCCCACTCTTCCGCTTAACATTAGTTTCCACGCCTTCGGAGCCTGAAACAAACGCCGAAAGCGAGTACCCGAGATGTGGAGGGCATGCCCAGAGCCCAGGCCTTGAGCGTGACTAGCTTTGGGATCCAAGGCGGTCACCAATGGTAGAGTCCCCTTCATGACAGGGGTGAGGCCGGTTTCGGAAAGGCCCCCTTAACTGTTGCGGGCACCGGCATAGCCGCCAGTCGTCTGCCTAAACCAAGGAGCTTCTTTGGCGTCAAAAAACGCGCGCGACTTCCGTTCGTTTCGCACACTCTCAGTCCTGGTAGCGGGCGCGTTGCTCGCTACGGCCAGCATCACAGCCGTAGCGGTCACCCCAGACTCGGACCTCCTGTCTCAAAGCCAGTCTGGTGAACAAGGACAGCACTCAGAGGACTCAGGACTGACCTCGGGGACAGTCGGCTCAGCCGAGCACGCGGCCCCTCTTCTTATCGATGAAGCAGAAGACGCGGGGAACGAAGACTGGGACCATTTCCCGGAGCTTCTTCTTCCGAAAACCAGGGCATACGGGGGAGACGTGAGCCCTGGAAAGTGCCCGGCGGTCTGGGAAGCCGAAGTGTTACGCCTCACAAATGCCGAACGTAAGAAGGTTGGTAGCCCTGCCTTGAGCGCGGCGGGAGGGTACATGAGTTCTGCCGCAGATCAGTGGGCCCAACTGTCAGCACAGCGTGAAGACTTCCAACACGCTAACTCAAAGTGGGTGCAGTCCCGAATCGGCTCCCCTGGACGATGGATAGCTGAGAACATTGCGTGGAACTACGGAACTCCAAAGCTTGTGATGCAGGGGTGGATGGGCTCACCAGGTCACGCACGTAACATTCGCTACGCGGACGCACAGAAAATGGCGTTGGGGTGCTACGCCGATGCCTACGGCTCTCCGTATTGGGTGCAAATGTTCTTCTCCGAAACAGACCCGTCGAAGGGTGTGGCGGGAGTTACAGTGTCCGGCGGTGACCTTTACAACCTCAAAGTGGGACAGAAACTCACGGCAAGTGGCAGTAGCGACTACTCGTACATATCTCTTGCGTGGATGCGAACGGGACCTTCTGTCGATGAAGAGGTGAAGGTCGCGGAAGGGTGGACCTACACGGTGACCGCTGCGGACCTGAAACCTGGTGTGGCACTGGAATTCGAGTATTTCTACCACAAGAACCCGACACCCCCGTCGACCTGGCACACAGGGGCCTCGATCCGACTACCTGGGCAGCCCGGCGAAGCCATCGCACCCTTCGTTTGGCAAACCACCCGCCGTAGCGGAAAAGACCGGTACGACACTTCTTTGGCAATCGTGAAAGCCACTGCGACTAAGGGGGAGCCCGTCTTTGTTGCCACCGGCGCGAGCTACGCAGATGCCCTGTCCGCAGGAGCCGCTGCCGGCAAGCTCGGAGGAACCTTAGCTCTCACGCCTCGCAACAGCTTGGACCCAAAGATGCTGGCTCAGATCCGGGCTCTGAGTCCCTCAGCAATCTACGTTATAGGCGGTAGGGGTGCAGTATCGGACGGAGTGATGAGCACTCTGAAGACAGTGACCGCTAACACGGAACGTGTCGGTGGCAAAGACCGATACGAAACCTCACGCGCGATTGCGAACCGCTTCTTCAGCCAACCCGCAGAGGTTTACCTAGCGACCGGGCGGGATTTCCCGGATGCTTTAGCGGCCTCAGCCGTAGCTGGTGGGAAAGGTGTACCGGTCCTTCTGGTCGATGGCAGAGCAGCCGCAATCGACGAAGAGACAAGACAGACAGTTTCTAGACTGGGAGCCAAGAGCCTAGTCATCGCTGGTGGGACAGGGGCCGTATCAAGCAAGATTGAATCTCAGCTCAAGTCCCAGGGCTACTCTGTGAGTCGCAAAGCCGGCAAGAACCGCTATGGCACAGCGGTTGCACTTAACGCAGGCCTCAAAAACCAGGACGCGGCGTGGTTGGTTTCGGGGAACGACTTCCCCGATGCTGTCGGGGCAGCGGCCGCCGCAGCTGGCGCCAAGGCGCCGATGTATCTTTCTGCGAAGTCTTGTATGAACGGCGAAACCAAGAAGGCTCTGTTGGCGATGACGAATCTGAAGCAGGTCACATTAGCTGGTGGAACCGGAGTGCTGTCAAGAACCGCTGCAAGATTCGGGGAGTGCTATTAGTTCCGCGATTAACTGAAGGGACTCCTGGAGGGAGGTGGCTGGCCCCGCCAGCCACTTCTGTAGCGAGGGGGAGACTCGAACTCCCGACCTTACGATTATGAGTCGTACGCTCTAACCTGCTGAGCTACCCCGCCCCGGCCCCACCACTAGTGGCGGAACCAGAGCCCCGAAAGGGAATTGAACCCTTGACCTTCTCCTTACCATGGAGACGCTCTGCCGACTGAGCTATCGGGGCGACAGAGGAAACAGTACTTTAGGCATGCACCGCCGCGCAAACTATCCGCGGAGCCTATGCGCAAGATCACGGCTCACTGCCACGCGCGGCCCCCAGGAAGGGCAACTTCGATCCTGAAGCCGGTTCTGGCTAGGAACCAAGAAGACCCCTGACCGAGATGTTTTACCTGGTCAGAGGCCTTTCAACTGGTGGCGGATGCAGGATTTGAACCTGCGAA
>CAYFRO010000038.1:0-15228 GCA_964345565.1 uncultured Actinomyces sp. | reverse complement strand
GCGTTTTCTGCTCGGCTCAAGGCTAATGTGGTCAACTCAGTTGGTGTACAACCCCAGATAGGCGCCTGTTCTCACGTCAGTCGCGACTTTGGCTTCCGTCAACCACGACTCTCGCTAGCGACAACCACAACTCTGGCTAGACAAACGCGGGTCGCCAACAACGCGGGTCACTAAACAGGTCTAGGTTCAGTCGGGTGTCTTGTTTGCTGTCATCTCTTCCGCGGCTGGGGATGCCTTCTTGGGCTGTTTCACCACCCGTATTTCAGTGTGGTAGCGCTACAGGACGAGTATTTCAGTGGTAGCTGGAGAACGAGCGGACAAGACCAAATGCCAACGACAGATGTTTTCGCGATGGCCACTAAAACCCTGGGGCACGAAAGCAGTCTAAGTCGGGTGAGCGTGAGGAACGCGATGAAGAGGAACCCGAGCGGGACTTCCGGGCGGCGCGGTCAGGTCCGTGGCGGATTGAGGAGCTCAGGTGAAAGCGGGGCGGGGCGGGGCGAGAAAAGCGGGGCCGGGCCGACTAGAACTGTCGACCCGGCCCACGCGATTGATTGAGACTATCTACCCAAGCTGCAGGTCGGAGTAGAAGTCGCCCGCTTGGAGGCGCCGCTTCACGTCGGACAGGAAGCGCGAAGCATCCGCGCCGTCAACCAGCCTGTGGTCGTAGGTGATGGACAGATACACCATGGAGCGGATCGCGACGGACTCGCCCAGCTCGGTGTTCACGACAACCGGCCGCTTGACGATGGTGCCGACCCCCATGATTCCGGTTTCGGGCATGTTCAGAACGGGGGTGTCGAACAGGGCTCCACCACTACCCGTGTTGGTGATGGTGAAGGTCGACCCGGTGATATCGTCCGGGCTGATCTTTCCGTCACGCACTTTCGCGGCAAGGGTATTGATCGCTTCGGCGATGCCGGCGATGCTCAGGTCGCCCGCGTCCTTGATGACCGGGACCATGAGGCCCTGGGGTGCGTCTACCGCGATCCCAATGTTTTCGTGGCCGTGGTAAGTGACCTGGCGATCCTCGATAACTGCGTTCAGTTTCGGGTGCGCCTGCAGGGCTTCGACAGCAGCTTTCACAAAGAAGGGGAGGAACGTGAGCTTCGTTCCGTGAACCTCTTGGAACTTGTCTTTGTACGCTGCTCGGAGCTGCGCCACCCGGGTGACGTCGACTTCGAAGACGGTGGTCAGCTGGGCCGCCGTTTGCAGGGAGTCAACCATGCGGCGCGCGACTGTCTGGCGGAGCCTGGACATCTTCTGGGTGGTGCCGCGTAGCGCTGCTGCTTCCTCAGAAACAACGATCCGTCCGCTGTCTGCGACCGCTGGAGCAGCCGGAGCGGCCTGAGCGGGCGCAGCTGGAGCGGCAGGTACAGCAGCAGCGGCTGCAGCAGCTTCCACGTCCTCCCGGCGGATTCTCCCGCCGATTCCAGTCCCCGTGATGCCGGCCAGGTCGACACCCTTTTCACGTGCAAGTTTGCGCACGATCGGGGTGACGTAGCCGGCCGAAGCGGAGACCGTAGGTTCTTTCGCGACGGGGACTCCGCCGGATGCTGCCCTGGCCGTGGCCGCCTCCATCTGCTGATGCGTAGCAGGTGCGGCTGGGGCCGGTGGCGTCACCGGAACGGGAGGTGCCGGGGGAGCGACCGGTGCGAGGTGCGCTGGGGGTCCAGCTGGAGCGGGTGGCGGGGTCGGTGCTGCGGGCTGGACCGGTGCCGCTGGCGCAACAGGTGCTGCGGGCGCCACCGGAGCGGGCGCGGCAGGCGCGGCGGGTGCCGCTGGGGCCGCACTGGGGGCGGTGTCGCTGATCCTGAGGATCGGCGTCCCGACTTCAACGGTTTCGTCTTCTTCAACCAGGATTTCAGCGACGTACCCATCGACAGGCGAGGGCACCTCAGAGTCCACCTTGTCCGTGGCGACCTCAACAACCGGGTCGTCGGCAGAGACCTTGTCACCGACAGCGACCATCCACTCGGTTACGGTTCCCTCGGTAACGGACTCGCCAAGCGCGGGCATCACGACGTCAATAAGGTTCCCTGCGGCTGCGGGAGCTGGAGCTGGAGCCGGGGCGGGCGCGGCTGCCGGTGCCGGTGCAGCTGGTGCGACGGGCGCTGCCACCGGTGCCGGCGCAGGTATAGGGGCGCCGCCTGCTTCTTCGGGGGCGCCAACGCGGGCGATGTCGGTGCCGACTTCCACCGTTTCGTCTTCCTCAACCAGGATCTCTAGCAGGACGCCAGCGATTGTTGAAGGGACTTCTGAATCGACTTTGTCGGTTGCGACCTCGACAATCGGTTCGTCAACTTCGACGGTATCGCCGACCTGCTTGAGCCATTCTGAGACGGTACCCTCGGTGACCGATTCACCAAGGGCGGGCATCTTAATGAACTGAGCCATGTTCTGTAATCTCCTTGTAGTTACTGAAGTCTTTAGTTGTGAGAGTGAAGGGGCTTGCCCGCGAGCGCCATGGCGGCTTCGCCTACGGCCTCATTCTGTGTGGGGTGAGCATGGATCAGGGAAGCGACGTCATCCGCGTAGGCCTCCCAACCCACTATCAGTTCGCCCTCACCGATCTGTTCACTGACCCGCGCACCAATAGCATGGAAGCCGACGATGGGTCCATCTTCGACACCCACCAGCTTGATGATGCCGTTGGTGCTGAGGATGTTTGACTTGCCGTTGCCGGCCAGGTTGTATTCCACCTTCTTTACTTTGTCGTCGCCGTACTTTTCCCGTGCCTGATCTTCGGTCAGACCGACGGAGGCGATCTCAGGCTCCGTGAACGTGACACGGGGGATGACGTTTTCATCGATTGGGTCCGGGTTCAGGCCCGCGATGTCTTCAGCAACAAAGATTCCCTGCAGGAACCCTCGGTGTGCCAGCTGTAGTCCCGGGACGATGTCGCCGACCGCGTAGACGCCGGGGACGCCCGTCTCTAGCCGGTCGTTTGTGAGGACGAACCCGCGGTCCATCTTGCAACCGATCTCTTCGTAGCCCAGGCCCTCGGTTACGGGGCCGCGACCAACAGCGACCAACAGGATGTCGCCGTCGATAGTCTTGCCGTCTTCGGTTGTGACGTGAACGCCGGTGTCATCCTGCGTGACACCGCTGAAGCGGGTCCCCAGGTGGAACTTGATACCCCTCTTCCTGAAGGCGCGTTCCAGGTTCTTGGAGATGACTCCATCTTCATTCGGTACCAGGTGGGGAAGGCCTTCCAGGATCGTCACCTCAGAGCCGAAGGACTTCCACGCTGATGCGAACTCACAGCCGATTACGCCACCACCAAGGATGATGGCGCGGTTTGGGATCCAGTCCATCTTCAGGGCTTGGTCAGACGTGATGACGCGGCCTTCAATGGGAAGTCCCGGGAGGGTACGCGAGTAGGAGCCTGTCGCCAGGAGCAGGTTCTTGCCGGTGAGGGTTCGTCCGTCGACCTCAACGGTGGTGGGGCTGGTGACGCGACCCCATCCGTGCACGACGTCCACGCCTCGGGACGCCAGCAGACCTTCTACGCCTCGGTAGAGTTTCTCGACAACTGAGTCGCGGTACTTCCCGACTTTCAGCATGTCCACTCCGTCCAGGGTGGCGAGGACTCCGAACTGTTCAGCTTCACGCACCGAGTCGGCGGTTTCTGCCGCATGCAGGTATGCCTTCGTTGGGATACATCCGCGGTGCAGGCAAGTGCCACCGACCTTGTCTCCTTCAACCAGCACGACTTTCAGGCCCAGCTGGGCGGCCCGCAGGGCGGCTGCGTAGCCTCCGGACCCAGCCCCCAGAATTACGATGTCGTATTCGGATTCACTCACGCCACTTGCTCCTTTTGGTTCCAGAACTGGTCTGTTGGGGAAGGGCGGCGCCACTTTGCCGGCCGGCCCCGTTGGGGCTATTGTCCCACGTATTCGCTTCGTTGTGATGAGCCCCCTGTGAAAGAACGGCCACGTTTCGCTCCCTTTGACGTCGCTGCACTCCCTTCTGCTGTAGTAGTCTGCGCGCGAAAGAGCAGACACGTTTTGCGTACGAGGCCAAAGCAGTGAGAATCTAGGGGTGACAAAGGACGATACTGTGGCGCCCACACCTCAACTAGTTGACGATAGACGCCCTGCCCGCGGGTGGGGACGTCTGGTTCCGGCTGCGTTCTGGGTGGCTGGGGCCGCCACCACAGTCACGGCACTGGTGCAGTTGGTTCAGGAGACCTCAGTGCCGCTTGGTCCCAGGTTGCTGACTTTGTTCGCGGGGGTGTTGTACCTGCTTGCTGCCCTGGGCCTAACTCACAACGGGCGCAGGATGCGCGCACTTGCGTGGGTGTCGGTTTCGATTAGTGCCGGTGGCCCAATCATCGTTGGGCTTATGGGGATTGGTGAGCCCTGGACTGCTGGTTGGTCGCCGTGGAGCCAGTTTGGGATGGATGTCGGGTTCGTCTCGCTCTTGCTGCCCATTGTCGGGATCGCTTGGCTGTGGGGATCAAACCCTCGCAGGATCACCCAGCTTGCCGAAGGTGGCACCCGCCGCTGAACTGGCGTTTCTGTGAACTGGAGTCTCTATGAACTGGAGCCTCTGTGAACTGGAGCCTCCGGGGGCCTAGACCCCTCCGGGAAACCCCAACTGTCTCCAGGCCTCGTACGTGGCAATGGAAGCTGCATTCGCAAGGTTGAGTGAGCGGATCTTGGGCCTCATGTGGATTCGAACCGGTGTGGTGATCCGCGGGTCCTTTAGAACCCAGTCCGGGAGGCCGTCCGGTTCGGGACCGAACAGAAGACAGTCTCCGTCCCGGTAGTCAATGTCGGTGTAAAGGGTGGAGCTTCCTCCCGCAAACGCGTAAACGTTGCCCTTCACTTCGTCGAAGAGCGCGTTCAGGTTGGGGTGGGTCTGAACGTGTGCCAAGTCGTGGTAGTCAAGGCCTGCGCGCCGTAGTTTCGCGTCATCCATGTCGAATGCAAGGGGCTCGATCAGGTGGAGCATGGCGCCAGTGCAGGCTGCAAGCCGGATCGCGGCACCGGTGTTACCCGGGATCTTGGGTTCAAAGAATGCTAAGTGCAACACCCCTGCATTCTCTCACCTGTTTGGGTTTGCCCGCCCTACCTGTTTTGGGTTGGGTGGGCGTCTTTGACTATTCCCGCTGGTAGGTCCCCAGGATTGTTCCGCGCGCGATCGTGTGCTCCAAGATTGTGAAGGCAACGGCGGTTGGTGACGCGTTCGCGTCAACTTCTACCACGGGTGTGTCCAGTGCGTGAACGGCGAAGACATAGCGGTGGGGCCGATCGCCGATCGGTGGCATTGGGCCCATGTAGTTGAAGGTGGAGCCATCGTTGCGCACGTGGAAAGCGCCCTCAGGGAGGGATTCGTCGCTTCTCCCTGCGTCTGTTCTCAGGTGGGTGATCTCGGGGTCCAACTGGACTACGGTCCAGTGCCAGAAGCCAGCAGGTGTCGGAGCGTCGGGGTCGAAGCAGTTGACTACAAAGCTCTTTGTGTCTTCAGGGAATCCCTCCCAGGTCAAAGAAGGGGAGGTGTTGTCACCTTCTCCGGTGGTCTGCACGGGCATGCGACCACCGTCTTCAAACTGATCCGAAGTGACGGTGAAGCCTGGAACTTTGGGCAGCATTTCGTACGGCAGAGGGGCAATGGGGCGGTCGGTAAGTTTCACGTTATCTCCTTTGACAGCGTTCCCATTTTAGGTCATTGATGCGAAAGGGTCAGGGCGGGATAGGTCTGGTACTTGTCGGCTCCTCGTCCTAGTATCGAACATACGTTCTAGGAGGTGGTGGGGTGGGGACTGAACTGGGAGGGCAGGTCGGCAGGTTAGCGCGCGCCAGGGCGGCGCTCCTTAAAGCTGAGGCGGCTCAGGGCCTTAGAACGGTTGGTGAAAAGGCGCTGAGGACCACCGCGTTACCTGCTGGCGTCTACCACGTGGGGAAGGGTGGGCCCGCTTCTGTTGAACTCATGGTCTCTGCACTAGCTGCGGCTTGTGGCGATGGGCAGTGGATTGCGCTTGTTGGGTTTCCTGATGTCGGGTGGGAAGCCGCTACACGTATGGGGTTAGACGTGAACCGCGTTGTTACCGTCCCCAAAGTCGGTGATCAAATTGGGAAAACACTCGGGATCCTGGTTGAAGGATTTGACGTGGTTGCAGTTGGTGATTTTTGGTTACCTAATCAAGTCAAGAAAGCCCTTGTGGGACGGGTGCGTGCAGTGGGCTGTGTGCTTCTTACAGCTGCTCATTGGGCGGGGTTCAGTCACCCGCTTCCGCAGCTGCGAAATGAAGGGGTCGCTCGGCTGGAACGGGAGATGGTGGGGTGACTGGGCGCTACATTGTGCTCTGGTCTCCGAACTGGCCGTTGAATGCACTGACTACTGAGGTTCCTCCAGGGACGCCCGCCGCGATTATCCATGGCGGAAGGGTTAGTGTTACAACCGCTTGCGCAAGTGGTAGGGGAGTGCGGGTGGGAATGACTCGAACCCTGGCTCAATATCACTGTCCTGACCTTCTAGTTTTACCTGAGGACAAGAATCGTGAGCGAGCTGCGTTTGAGACAGTTCTCCAGGTTTTTGATGCTCATGCTTCGTCCGTTAGTGTCATCCGTCCGGGTTTAGCTTTTGCCCCCGCCCACTCTGCTTCAAAATGGGCGGGGAGCGAAGAAGCTTTGACCAGACGGCTGGTTGAAGACATCGCGTTAGAAACGGGTGCCGAAGTTCAGGTTGGGATCGCAAACGGTTTGGGCACGGCACTGGTTGCTGCCCGGAAAGCTCTGATAGTTCCCGCAGAAGAAACTGAACAGTTTCTGCGTTCCCTTCCACTTCGTCAACTTGTTCAAAGCACTCCGCCTGTGTTCCTTCCCCTGGTTGAAGAAACACTTCAAACCCTTGCGGCCCTTGGAGTCCGTGATGGGGAGCAGCTTTTGGCTCTTGGAAAAGACACTGTGATTGCTCGCTTTGGTGCAACAGGCCAGCTTCTGCTGCAGATGCTGGATGGGGATCAGCCGCTGGTTTCTTTGGAGACTCGCCCGGAACTGCCTGTCGAGTGTTCTTTTGAGTTGGATCCCCCGGCTGAAACCCTCCAGTTTGCGACTACCGCTATGGCGCGCGTTAGTAGGGAACTGGCGGAAAAACTGAGAAGTTCAGGGCTTCGAAGCTCCGGTGTCAAAGTGCGTTTGGAATCTGAGGCGGGCCGATCACATGAGAGAACGTGGATCATGCTTGACGCGGGAGCAACCGAACAGGTTGTCAAGCGGGTCACCTGGCAGGTTCGGGGCTGGCTGAACTCTAGTTCAGGGGAAAATGAAGAAACGGACCCCTTGAAGCAGATTAGTTTGACTGCGGTCTCTCCGCGAAGTCAAGCTGAGACTGATCCGCTCTGGGGTTCCCTTAGAGCTTCTTGGAAGGCTGAGCAGGCTGCTGAAGAAGTCCAAGACATGCTGGGTGAGACCGCTGTGTTGCAACCAAGGTTGGTCGGTGGTTTTGATCCTCGGACTCGGGTGTCGCTAACACCCTGGGGGCTTGCCGGGGGGACCCTTCCAGAGTTGCCGGGACCGTGGGATGGGGGAGTCAGTGATCCCCCGATCATCCTCTACGCTAAGCCTCCCTCTGCACTTCTATTAGGTACTCAGCTGTCACTGGGAAGAAACGGTGGGACACCAGACGTGAGTGCGGTACGGGACACAGTCGAACCGTGGAAGCAGAACGCGCGTCTTTGGGTTGATCGTCGGGGCAGGCTGAATGGTGTGCCGACTCGCGTCATCGTTGAACAGGACAGAAACGAATTGTCGGGCGGGGACCACCCGGTGGAAAGCGTGGTTCGGCTTTGGGTTGTGAGGGGCAGGTGGTGGCAGCCTGAAGACCTTTTGTACGGCCCCCGGTGCTACCTCAGGCTCAGGCGTCTTGATGGGGGTGATCTGTTACTGGTCCAGCGAAAAGGGAACTGGGAAGTGGAGGGCATCTACGGCGCTGAATACTCGGTAAACTCACCCAGGGATCCGCTGAATGCGTGAGCTGAAGACAAGCGCTACTTGAAAGCAGGAACATGGCCAAGCTCTACTTCCGTTACGGAGCGATGAACTCTGGGAAGTCAACCGCAATTCTCCAGGTTGCATACAACTACGAAGAGCGTGGGCAACGGGTGCTACTGGCCAAACCAGCCGTCGACACCAAAGGCAACCGAAACGTGGTTTCAAGGCTCGGCGTTTCCCGCGAAGTTGACTTCCTGATCGGCCCGGAACACAGCGTTCGCCAACTTATGAGGATTGTGGCCCGCGGCGAAGAACCAGACGCATTGATCAAGGGAGAAATGGGGAGACGCCCGATTGCCGCTCTTCTGATCGACGAAGCCCAGTTCCTGACAGCTGCTCAAGTAGACGAACTGATGCAGATCGCTGTGCTCGACAACATCCCCGTGCTTGCCTACGGTCTTCGCACCGACTTCCAGACCGTTGCTTTCCCAGGGTCCAGGCGACTCCTAGAGATCGCACACAGCCTCGACGAACTCAAGACCATCTGCCGTTGCGGCAGAAAAGCCATCTTCAACGGCCGCAAGATTGGGGGAAAGTTCGTGTTCGATGGGCAGCAGGTCTCCATCGACGGTGCCGGTGTCACTTACGAGGCCTTGTGCGGGCCCTGCTACCTGCAAGAGTCAGGGGTGCAACCCGAAAGCTAATCGAACAGATGTTCGATAAACTGGGTGGGTGGCTAAACCTCCCCGCTACGCTGAACTACACGCTCACAGTGCCTTCACCTTCCTGGAAGCTACTGACTTCCCTGAGGCTTTGGTCCAGCGTGCCGCAGAACTTGGACTTTCTGGACTAGCCATCCTGGATGTTGACGGGATGTACTCTGCGGTCCAAACAGCTCGTGCTGGTAGGGCCTACGACCTTCCAATAGTCCACGGCACCGAACTGACACTCCAATCCGTCACCTGGACGGAAACAAACCCGCTGCGCACTTCGACTCCGGGTGGGCTCCGCACCCTGAAGAAGGGGCAAGGGCTTGCTTTGGGGAGTTTTGACCCGGGGATTCGCCTCCCTGTTTTAGCCACTTCGCAAGTGGGTTATCACGCTCTTTGCTCCCTGCTCTCGACACATTTTCTGGCCTCCCCGGGTAGACGCAAGGCAGGCTTAGACCTTTCTGAAGTTTCTGCTTTAGCCGCAGAGTTCGGGGACCACGGCCTTCTAGCCCTTACGGGAACCAGCCGTGGCCCACTGCAACGAGCCATCCGTCAGTACGGGCTCGGTGCGGGTCGCGGAGTGCTAGATCACCTCAAAGATGTTTTTGGGCCCGACGGGGTGGCAGTGGAACTTCCAGCAGTCCCTCATGCAAGCAAGCTAGTTTCGGATCAGCTGGCACTACTTGCCAGGGAAGCCGACCTGCCACTAGTGGCGACGGGTGCGGTTAGGAGTTCAGACCCATCCAAGGCCAGGCTTAGCGATGTTCTCACCGCAACCAGGTTCGGGAAACCCCTTGACCAGGTGGAAGGACACCTGCAGGCGTTTCAGTCTTTTCTTCGCAGTCCAGTTGAAATGGCTGAACTGAACAGTCGGTATCCTCAGGCTGTCGAAAATGCGGCGTTGATTGCAGAGGCAGCTGCGTTTGACTTGAAGATCATCGACCCCGGCCTGCCTCACTTTCCACTGCCCGGGGGAGGTAGCGAAGCTGAGCATCTGCGGCACGTCACCTACCTCGGGGCTCGCCACCACTATGGCGAACGAACGCAGAACCCGAGCGCGTGGGAGCTCATTGATCACGAACTAGAAATCATTGAGAAACTAGACTTTCCCGGGTATTTCCTGATCGTGAAAGACATTGTCGACTTCTGTCGTTCGAAAAACATCCTTTGTCAGGGACGGGGGTCCGCGGCGAACTCTGCTGTTTGCTACGCCCTTGGGATCACCGCGGTTGACGCAGTTAAACACAAGATGCTTTTCGAGCGTTTTCTGTCCCCAGACAGAAAAGAAGCACCCGACATTGACTTAGACATTGAGGCAAAAGAGCGGGAACAAGTAATCCAGTACGTGTACCGAAAGTACGGGCGCCAGAACGCGGCTCAGGTAGCAAACGTCATCACCTACCGCCCTAAGTCCGCGATCGGTGATGCTGGCAAGGCCCTGGGATACTCGGAAGGGATCGTGCGGCGGTGGACAAAGTTCACCCAAAGAGGTGGTGTCAAGGCTCAATCAACCTCGCAGACTGACGTCCCCGAAGAGGTTTTGGGGCTGGCTGCAGAAATGCAGAAGCTTCCTCGTCACATGGGACTTCATCCCGGGGGGATGGTGTTAACCCGCAGACCCGTGTCCCAGGTTTGCCCGGTTGTATGGGCAGCAAAAGAAGACCGGAGTGTCCTTCAGTGGGATAAAGAGGACTGTGCCGATGCCGGTCTGGTGAAGTTTGACCTACTTGGTTTAGGGATGCTCACAGCGCTACGCAGAGCGTACAACTGGCTTGAATCAGAAGGTGAGACTTACCGGGGGCGCCCTATCAGCCTTCACAACACAGGAAGTGAGGACCCCGCCGTTTATGACCTGCTCTGTGCAGCCGAAACCGTGGGTGTTTTCCAGGTTGAATCGCGCGCTCAAATGAACACGCTTCCTCGACTGAAGCCTCGGTGCTTTTACGACATCGTGATTGAGGTTGCGCTCATTCGGCCAGGGCCCATCCAGGGTCGCGCCGTGAACCCGTATCTTCGGCGGAAGAACGGAAAAGAGCCCGTTACCTACAGTCATGAACTACTAAAGCCTGCTCTTGAGAAAACGTTGGGCGTCCCCCTGTTTCAGGAGCAGCTGATGCAGATCGCGGTTGATGGCGCTGGCTTCACCCCGGGTCTGGCCGACCAGTTGCGGCGTGCGATTGGGTCAAAGAGAAGTGAGGAACGGATGGCCTCACTGAAACCTGCACTGTTTGCTGGGATGAAGCAAAAGGGCATCGGGCCTGTTGCTAGGGAAGAGATCTTTGAGCAACTGAAAGGTTTCGCGCAGTTCGGTTTCCCGGAATCGCACGCGTTCTCTTTCGCCTACCTTGTTTATGCTTCCGCGTGGCTCAAGGTTTACTATCCCGAACACTTCTATGCGGGCTTGCTCGCCAGCCAGCCGATGGGTTTCTACTCACCAGCCTCCCTAGTGGCTGACGCAAAAAGGCACGGTGTCGTGGTGCTTCCACCCTCAGTAGTTTATTCGCAAGTGGGGGCTACCCCGGTTGTCCTAGAACAGAAGCTAGGTTCACAAAGAGACACTGTTGGGCTGGTTCGCCCTGACAGAAACCGCGGTGTTCGTCTGGGGTTTGAGAGCATCAAAGGCTTTGGTAAGGCAGGAGAGAGGATTGTCGCAGCGCGGACAAATGGCTCCTTCACCTCCCTCGCTGACTTGGCAGCGCGCGCCAGGCTAAGCGCGAAAGAGCTTGAGAGTCTTAGCTCCAGCGGGGCTCTTCAAGATCTGGGGTATTCACGACGCGCTGGGCTTTGGGCAGCAGGAATTCACGGGCAAAGCGATTGGACTCAGCCGTTCATTCCAGGAACCGAACCCGGCGTTTCACCCCGTGTACTCCCAGCAATGACACGCGCAGAAACCGTAGTTTCTGATTACAACTCCATGGGCCTCAGCTTTGACCACCCGCTATCTTTGATTCGAAACCGGTTGGAAGAACTGCATGTCGTTCCTCTTGCTGGGCTTACCAAAACTCGGCCTGGGCAGGTTGTGTCCGTTGCTGGGTTGGTTACGCACCGGCAACGCCCTTCTACTGCTGGCGGAACGACATTCCTGTCATTAGAGGACGAAACGGGGTTGGGGAATGTCATTTGCTCCAAGGGGCTCTGGTTGCGGTACAGGCAGGTTGCACTTGGGTCCAAGGCCCTAATAGTTCGGGGGCGTATAGAGAGAGACTCCGGGGCCGTGGCTGTGGTTGCCGAATGCTTAGAGGCCCTTTCCATCCCCGTTGCAACGCGTTCGCGTGATTTCAGGTGACGCCTTGCCACTAGCTTGCGGCAGTAACCTCATTCGCCTGGTCCTTCTTTTTCGAGGAGTCTTTCCGGTCCCCCCGGCGCCAGAAGGCAAGCTTCTTCAAGAAACTAGGTTTCACAGGTTTGGGCGCCGGGTCGGAGTCCGGTAGGGGGCCAACGATTGGCGGGTCCCTGTGGTAAAGGGCGTTAAATACTGCCCAAGACACACCAACGATGGGGGTCGCAATAATGGCGCCAAGCAGGCCCGCAAGCAGGGTTCCAATCACGACCGCCAAACCCACAACAACAGGATGCAGTGCCACTTGTTTACCCATGATGAGGGGTTGAAGCACGTGGCCCTCAAGCTGACCGATCAGGGCGATGCCGACACCCACGATCAGAGCCGCCATCACTCCATCTGTTGCCAGAGCGACGATCATCGCGACGATCATTGCTGCCGGTGCACCGATCATCGGGATTAGCGCGCCAATCATTACCAGGACTGCAAGTGCTGACGCTAAGGGGACTTTGACTATTTCCAGGAAAACCCACGCTAAGACGCCATCGATGGCGGCGATGATCATGGTTCCGCGTGCGTAACCGGAGAAGCTCCACCAGCCGGCCTGTGCGGCGTGGTTCCACTTGCCTCTGCTCCGGGTCGGGAGCATGTTCAGGAACCACCGCCACATCTGCGCGCCCTGAAGAAGGAAAAACACTGCGACGAAGACCGAGAGGGCAAAAATGGTGAAGAAAATCAGGACGCCGCCCGCGTTAGACATGACGGTCCCGGCCAGCTTCTGCCAGTTCTCAGTCACGTAGGTCTGGCCTCGCTGGACCCAGTCGTATATCCAGTCGCGGACCTGGTCCGAGGTAAGGGCCAGATGGAACGGCATACTGTTGAGGAAGTCGACGATCTTGTCGGTGCCGTTCCCTAGCTGCTGGAACAGCTTTGTCCACTGTCCTGCCACAGAGGCGACCACGAACGTGACCAGCCCACTGAACACCAACACCGAGCCCAGCAACGCCAACAAGACTGCAAGGCCCCTTGGCATGTGCTTGGAGAGCCGTCCCACAACGGGGTTGAGTAACGCCGTGAACACGAGCGCGACGAAGACCGCGATGAAGACTGCCGATATGCGCGCAGTCGCGAAGACTACGCCTGCGACCACCAATGTCAGCCCGATTAGCGACCAAGACCCCACGCCTGCGTTGCGTAGCCAACTTGGCACCCCGCTGTGCGCGGTTTCAGAGGGGGCTTCCGCGTTAGGGGTCGGCGCGGCTTCATCATCCACTGACTCATTTGCTGGTGGCTTGCTCACTTCAGCCTCCATCGCTGCGTCGCTATTTCCCACGAACGCCTCCCTTTTTCGGTCAGCTTGAGCATAGTTGGCTACGCCACTCGCCGCCGGGTGGCCGCGCTGGGTTCAGAGCACTCACGGGTAGCATCGAGCGTGAGTGTCACGGATGGCGTGGCGCAGTGGCTAAGAGGTGCAGTGACTCCGCGCGGCAAGAACAGCATTGGGGATCGCGACAATCGCAGGTCCCTGGCCTGGCGCGTTTTCTTTGAGGCGAGCACACGACTCCAGGGGGTCATCGAGGCACGGCTAAAGGCTTCTGCCGGGGTCTCCCTTTCTGACTACAACGTTCTGCTTGTGCTCTACGAGGCTCCGGAACGCAGGATGAGGATGGGTGAGCTGGCGGGTCGCTTAGGCTTTTCACCCTCGAGGCTCAGCTACCTGGTGGGACAGTTGGGGAGCGCAGGCTGGGTCCAAAAGCTTCCCAGCCAGGGGGACGGTAGAGGGTTCGAGGCACAGTTGACGGAAGAGGGCATCGAAATCACGGAGACCGCCAGTGAGATCCACCAGGAAACCGTCCGCGAACTGCTGCTTGACGACATGACCGACGCTCACATCGACATGATCGTGGAAGCGTTTGGTCACCTGGAAGAGTCTGGCCTCTCCAAGCCTGAACGACCTTCGGAAGCGACTTCCGAAACCGACAAGTCTGAATGATCTTCGTCAGCAACTTCCCGGGCCGGAAGCCTGAGTGATCTTCGGAGGTAACTTCCGGAACTTACAAATCCGAATGACTTCCGGGAACGGCTTCCGGGACCGACAAGTTCGGATGATCTTCAGCAGTAGCTTCCGGAACTAGTCCTTGTGGTTCGCTTTGCTGACCAGAGCGAACCACTTTCGTTGAAGATTTGCGGCGGGCTCGGACCACGGCGCGGATGGCAAAGAAGACGGCTGCGGCGATCAAGGCCCAGGGCACCAGCACAACCAGGGCGTAGCCAACAACTCTGAATGACTCCAGCAGAATGTTCCAGGCCTGTGCCCAACTGAAGCCCGTTCCTGCGGTGGGAGCGTCAGTGAACGTCACGGTTAGGGACGACATTTCGACCTGGCGTTCCAGCCATTGGAGTTGGGAGTTGAGCGAGTCAAGCTGGGATTGGCGTTCTGTGAGGATGGATTCAGCTTGAAGGAGTTCATCCGTTGTTTCGGCTTTGGCCATCAGTTGCTGTAGCCGCTCGATTGACTGTTCCAAGGCATCCCGGCGCGCGGAGAGGTCAGCTACCTGAAGTCCAACGTCTTCACTCCACGTCGTCTCGTCGACGACCTTCCCGTAGCCGGACAGTGAAGAGACGATCGCGTCGAAGCTGTCTGGTGGGATCCTGACGTCCAGAGTCACGGACTGGTCGTTTTCCCATTCGCTCTGCTGGGTGCCGCTGACTTCGCCGCCCGCAGCAAGGACATCTTCAGAGAATTCTTCTGCTGCTTTTTGGGGCGTGGAGGTGCGAACGGTCACGTACCCGGTCACGATGATCGCGGAGTTTTCGTTGAGTTCGGCTGAGCCAAACTCCAGGCCGTCGCTACCCGCTTCGGCGAAGTCGTCGACAGCGGCTCCCTCCAAAGGTGCGTAATCAGCTTGGGTGTCCGCATCGCTGACGTACGACTCCGCGCTCCCAAAATCTGCTGATCCGCACCCCGCCAGTGCAAGTGGGATCAGAGCCCATGTAGCCGCGCGCGGCAGATGCCTTCTTTTCGTCCGCCGGCGGCTCGGCGTCGTCGACATCGGTAGGGATGGCACCGATGCGGACAGCGTAGGTGAGTATGGCTCGGGTGCGCCGGACGCAGGTGAGTATGGCTCGGGTGCGTCTGACGTAGGTGAGTATGGCTCGGGTGCGCTTAGTCTCATGGTCGAACATTACCGCCGTAAGAGGTCACGCGTTGCCGGCCGCCAGTGTGTGGGTCCTTCACCGGCCCTTCATGATTTTGGCTGTGGGGTTTTGTTTTTGGGGTGATGTTTGTGGCCCTTCG
>CAYFRO010000037.1:0-15496 GCA_964345565.1 uncultured Actinomyces sp. | reverse complement strand
CCGAGCCTGAGTGATCAGACTGCCCAAGTATAAGAGCGGCGTTCCCCTCTGGCCAACCCTAAAGAGCCTCTGAGGTAAAACAGTGAGGGAATCGGCAACTCAGGATGACCCCCACGCGGTTCCTCGGGAGTCCGAGGCTAGGTCTTTGGCTGTCCGCAGGTTTAGGCGGGGGTCAAGTGAAGGACAGACACCTCGGGCCTACAGAACAGTCGCACCGGCGCGAACCTGGAGGTGCCCAGCCCTGCGGAAATGTGGAGCCAGGACTGCGCCTTGTCAGTGATCCAACGGTAGAGGCCTCTTGAGTACTTGATGTCAATGTCCGTGTTGTTCACTAGTGCCCCAAAGAACGGGAGCCGGATTTGCCCGCCGTGGGTGTGACCGGAAAAGATCACGTCGGCGCCCTTGTTTGTGAACTCATCGAGGACGCGGCGGTAGGGGGCGTGCGCCAAGGCGAGCCTGACCGCCGACGGGTCGCGCCACGCCTCTACCGGCTTAGGCATGTGATCTCGAAGAATATGGGGGTCGTCAACACCGGCCAGTGCGACCTTTGCGACTCCGGAGGGTGAGGGGACGTCTAGTTCGATACTACGGTTGGTTAGATCAATCCAACCGAGGTCGGTCAGGTCCCGAACCACCTTCGCCCAGGGGAGATCTGGGGTAGAAACAGAGGCTTTCTTTCCCGCCTTTTCGTGATGACGGGGACTGAGGTAGGACGCCCACGGTTTTGGTTCCGGAAGGTAGTAGTCGTTAGAGCCCAGAACGAAGACTCCCGGCTTGTGCGTCAGGGGTGCCAGGGCGTCAAAAAGAAGCGGGATGCCACTGAGATCGCTCAGGTTATCACCCGTAGAAATGACCAGGTCGAACTGTTCCTGCTCCGCGACCCGCTTCAGGAAGCGGATGATGAAGTCCTGCCCCGAAAACAAGTGCAGATCGGAGATGTGGAGGACACGTAGCCCGCCAAACCCCGATTGAGCGGGAATAGGAACCTTGACGTGGCGGACCTTAGGGAAGCGGGATTCGAGGTAGCCCAGCCCAAGCGTCACGCCGGCTCCGGCTACGGCGATTCCACCGGTGGCCGCGAGGGCTCGCATGGCACCCACGAAGCGGGCACCAAAAACTGACCGCTGTTCCCCCAGGTCCTCGAGTGACTTTGTGCCGGCCATCAGTCGCCCTCGGCTGCGGGGGGTTGGGCGGCGTCATCCGCTGGCGCTTCCGCTGGTGCGGGTCTTACCACCACCGGCTTGTTTCCGATGAATACGTCAGGGATTGGCTCCACGGGGGTCCCTTCCAAAGCCTGCGCCATGTACTGGGTCCACATTGGGCCGACGAAGGTACCGCCGTAGACGTTCGCGTAGAACTGGCCGTTGATGTAGACGTTTTGGACGGGGGTGGAAGAGTGCGCGGCGTACCCTGCCCAAGCGGCGGCGGCCAGCTGAGGTACGAAGCCGACCATCCAGGTGTTGTCGTTGAAGTCTGTTGTCCCCGACTTCGCGGCAAAGGGACGTCCGACCTGGTACGGATAGGTGGCTGCGGTCTTAGCCAACACGGATGAGACTTGCTGTGCCACCGTCGAGTCGATCACTGGCGAACAGTCCGGCGTGTACGTCTTGATGACAGTTCCGTCTGAGGCTTCGACTTCCTGCAAGGGGTTGGGTTCGCAACGCGTCCCATTGTTCGCCAGGGTCCCGTACGCGCTGGCCATGGCAAGGGGTGTAACAGGCGACGTCCCGATGATGTTCGAGGGGTAGGTTGCAATCGTTTCCCCGGTCGACGCGTCCGTTACCCCCATGGCCTTGGCGCGTTCAAAGATCTGGCAGAAGTCAACCTTCGAAGCCATGTTCGCAAAAGCCTGGTTGACCGAATGCGTCGTCGCCTGCACCACGTCGTAGGTACCGTTCTTGCCGCCGATGTCGCCAACCGTCCAGGTCTCGGTGATTATCGGTTTGCCGTCGCACTTGAACGACCCGTTGGGGTAGGTACGGGTTCCACCGACAGGCTCGTATGCCGACTTCCCCTCGTAAAACCATTCGACCAGGGTGAACATCTTGAAGGTCGAACCGGGGAGGAAACCGGTGCCTCCCCCATGCTCAGCGTCCACGGAGTAGTTGACGGGAGTCGCTCGCGGATTTGACTCAGAGGCGATGCCGTAGGGCGTGTTTTGCGCCATCGCCACGACCTCTCCAGTAGAGGGAACCAGTGAAACCAACACTGTGTTCACGCCCGAAGAGTCATCAACCGGAACCCGGTCCGTCACGGCTTTGTAGGCAGCGACCTGCTTTGATTGTTGCAGTGTCGTGCGGATCGTTAGGCCGCCGGTGTTTAGTAGGCGCTCACGCTCTGAACGGTCCTCGCCGAACGCTGGGTCGTCCAGGAACTCCGCGAGTGCGTACTCACAGAAGTAAGCTGCCGAGCCCGCGGTTGAACAGCCTGAGACCAGCGCCTCCGGGTTCAGCATGTCTTCAACGGAGACCGACTTGGCCTCGTAGCGTTCGACTGGCGTGATGTATCCGCGCTCTTCCATCTCGTAAAGCACAAGGTCGCGGCGTTCTTGAGACTCCTTTGGGTTCACCAGTGGGTCGTAGAGTGAAGGGGAGTTGACGGCGCCCGCCAAAAGCGCAGCTTCTCCAATGTTTAGTTCGCTCGCAGATTTGGAGAAGTAGGCCCTTGACGCGGCTTCGACGCCGTAGATGTTTACACCGAACGTTGCCAGGTTCAGGTACCCCGTCAGGATCTCGTCTTTCGTCATCTGGGTCTCAAGCGCCACCGCGTAGCGGGCCTCGCGGAGCTTGCGAGTAACCGTTTGTTCCTGCGCCGCATCGATCATGTCCTGATCCCCGGCCTGGATGCCTTGGTCCATCAGGATGTTTTTGACGTACTGCTGGGTGATCGTCGACGCGCCTTGCGTGTCACCGCCGGTGAAGTTGTTGACTACCGCGCGCACCATTCCGTCCGGGTCAACTCCGTGGTGGTTCATGAAACGCCAGTCTTCAACCGCGATGATGGCTTCTTTCATGACTGGAGCGATTTGTTCCGACGTGACCAGCACTCGCCGTTCAGTGAAGAACTGTGCAAGCACGCGTCCTTCAGAGTCCAACATTCTTGACCCTTCAGATGGTTGCGGCACCTGGAGCTCAGCCGGCATTTCATTGAAGGTCTCTGGTAAAGCGCGAACCGCGGCTCCGGCCGCACCAACAGCGGGGATTGCGAGTCCTGCGCCCAGAAGGCCCAGCGTAGAGGCGATCAGCCCGACTGAGACAATTAGCGCCACGAATCGAGAAAAAGAGGTCCGCCTACTGGTAGGCTTCTTGATCTTGCTAGGCATGACGCCAGTCTACTGAGTAGGGTGGGACCTAACAGGTTTAGTTCTCTTTAGAGTTTCGGGTCACAGCGGCGTGGAAACCGAAACGTGGAGGTCGACACAATGGTGTTCCGGGTTGAGCCGAACGAGTGGGTTGCAAGCGCGCTTTGTGCAACTGATCCGCCGGACGCATTGTTTGTGCAAGGTGCAGCCCAGCAACAGGCACGGCTTCGTTGCACCGGCTGCCCTGTGCGTCTTCAATGTCTGGCTGAAGCACTTCAGTGGAAAAGCGATTTCGGGGTTTGGGGAGGTCTCACCGAGCGCGAGCGTCGGGCACTGAGCCGTAGCTACCCCCACGTTGAAAATTGGCTGAAGTGGATCCTTACTTCTACCGAGGAAATGGCTGAGGCCATTAGAGTCGAACAGCCTCCACAGGTTCTTGCTCGAGTCAGGCGGAAGAAACAGGCTGTAGGCATCTAGGGGATGGCGCAGCGGCCCTAGCTCGGTAAGCTTGGGCCATGAATAAATGGGAGTACGTGACGATTCCGCTGCTGATTCACAACACCAAAGCGATCCTGGATACGTGGGGTGAAGACGGTTGGGAACTGGTGCAGGTCATACCTGGTCCCACGAACCCAGAAAATCTGGTCGCATACCTGAAACGCCCCAAAGCCTAAGGCTTCAGGGCGTTCCGGTCTCCGGAATATCTACCGGGCTCGTCTTGACAGGCGCTCAACGTCGAGCAGGGTAACTGCTCGACCTTCCAGTCGGATCCACCCGCGCGACACAAAGTCTGCAAGGGACTTGTTCACGGTCTCACGTGAAGCTCCAACCAACTGGGCGAGTTCTTCCTGCGTCAGGTCGTGGGGGACGTGCACGCCGCCCTCTGACGGGGTCCCGAAACGGTCTGCAAGATCCAACAGGGACTTGGCGACGCGTCCAGGTACGTCAGAGAAGACCAGGTCTGACAGGGATTCATTCGTGCGCCGCAGGCGCTGTGCCAGCGCACGCAGCATGTGCTTAGCTACCTCCGGGCTGTTGTCCAAGACTGCGACCAGATCCGCGTGATCCAGCGACAGCAGGGACGCGGAAGAAACCGCAGTCGCGGTGGTCGAGCGGGGCCCCGGGTCGAACAGTGTCAGTTCCCCAATGATTTCGCCAGGACCAAGAATGGCTAGCAGGGATTCGCGGCCGTCCTCGGAGCTGTGGCCAAGCTTGATCTTGCCCTCCGTGATTATGTAGAGGCGATCCCCAAGATCACCTTCTTCAAAGAGGACCTCTCCGCGACGCAGTGATGTTTGGCTGGTGCGCGCAGCAAGTGCTGCAAACTGCTGTTCGTTCAGGCCAGCGAACAGAGGTACGCGGCTAATGAACTGGTTGTCGAGGCTCATCCCTACTCCGATTCGATTTGAGAAATAAAGCTGGAGGAACACGCGTCGCCGGGTTTTCCTCACTTAACAATAGAGTCTAGGCGGAAAACCGCCCGCCCGTCGGCTGCTTGGCCCAGCTGGGTGGGCCGGTTTACGCTCAGTCCTTGCTGGCCTTGCGAGCCCAGCGGGGTCCGATGCCTCCAGGGTTCACCTGCGCGACCATTGCCCGAGTCGCTTCTTCGCGTCGTCCGGCCTTTCGCACAAAGGCAAGTGCTATGCCTAGGCCAAGCACGATTGTGCCAACCGAGACCAGTAAACCGGTGAAGCCCGTTAGTTCCAGGCAGCCCACAACGTTCCCTCCGAAGGCACTCGAGTCGCGCAGCCCTTCCAAAAAGCGGTCGATGAATAGGTCCGTGTAGGCGGGGACAGCCAAAAACGGCAACCCCACCACGATCAGCAGCGCACCGGAGATGATCACACCCAGGCTGGATTGTGCGGCGATGACGGCGACCAGGATCAAGACCAGGAGACCTCCGCCCAGTTCGATCAGTGCGGCAGGGTTGATTGTCCCGGTTTCCCACGGGTTTCCTACAGCGAACGCAAGGCGCGCTGCGGAGTCGCTGAGCAGATACCAGATGACGGGCGTGAGCAGCGTGATGACGACGCCGCTTAGCCATCTTGCCCCCGTCCTGGCGGGCAACGTGGGGAGCACCGAGGCCTCGGCCAGAACGATGTCGTCGGAGGCCATCAGCTGGTCGAACGTTTGGCTGGGTTTGCCTGAGCGGCGCGGCAATGCCCCACTGTTGGCCACTTCTTCAGCAACAGAAACCGGTGGGAGCACGGACTGCCTAGCGATAACGACAGGGTCTTCAGCTTGGACCTGGAGGGACTCGGTGCGGGTCTGTAGGACGTCCGTTGGAATTGCGGAGGCGCTGGGGCTTGTTGGTAGCTGGACAGTTTGTTCTGCGACAAGGAAGGGCTCGTCGAGCGCAGGTTCGTCCAACACGGTTTCGTCCACAGTTGTCGCGTAGGCTTCTCCAGCGCCGACCAGGTCCGCTTCCGTAATCTCCTGGAACGGCTGATCGCCGTCACCCGGATCGCCCAGCTGGTCTTCATCTTCGTTGCCAAACATCCTGGCCTCCTACCAATTACCACTTTGAGTCCAACCTACTGGTGCCGAGGGGATGCCCGACCGCGGCTCTCCGGCACCAACTGAGAACGGAGGGAGCCGTCTCAGCGCTCCCAGTACTCTTGCATGGTGACGAAAGACTCCAGGCACCAGGTTGAGACCGAGACAGATCCGCTTGTTGTCCACCAGGCTTGCGCTGAATTGAGGTTCGCGGAGGGCCTGCGGCGCCGTTCTGAAGAGGCGCGCGGAGAGGCCGCCGTTCAGGAAGCCAGCCTGCTCGCGTGGTTGGAAGGAGCGCGAGGCAACGTTAATGAGCTTCGCCAGATGACAATGGTCCCCGCGGCGGAACTCAAGGCGGATCCCGCGGATCCGGCCCTGGCGCTGACGCTGGGGATCTGGCGTGCGGCCTGGCGTTTGCAGTCCGAACTCCCAATGTTGAACAGAGGGACCGGGCAGGGCGACTCGCGACGTCCCGCACCTGCCGTTTTGGGGACGCTCAACAGGGACGTCCTTTCATTCATGGTCCAAGCAGGTGCGGTGCCACTGAGAGACGTGGCGGTTCCTAAGGATCCGGCTTTGATGGCCTCCGTCCTGCGGTTAGCGACCAGCGATGATGCTCCGGTGTTGACGCGAACAGCCGAGGTTTTGCGGCTTATGTTGACGAGGCCCCTTTTTTCTCAGGGGAACATTGCAACTGCTTTCTTGTTTGCAAAGTGGCTCCTGACCACAGGCGGAGTCGAGCCGACGGGGGTTGCGCTACTCTCCCACCACGCTTCGCAAAACCTGAACGAGTTCGCGGCGCTAAGGGAGCGCGGAACGCCCTCAGACTGGCAGGCTTTCGTTGCGACCTCTGTGGTTGAGGGGGCCAGGGCCGGGGCCGAAATCGTACGAAGCGTCCAGGCAGAAAGAACTCTGGATCTGTAGCAGTTCCACAGGGGGCCAAGTGGGGGTTCTCCACAGCCGCAAGCGCCGCGACGCCACGCGCCTGCAGGGCTTGCTTCCATGACTGCATGGAGATCACAGGTGGAAGCGTAGTTCTTTGTTTCGAGGACGCCAGACTGGGACAGATGGTCCGCGACTTTGCCATTCTTGCGGGGGTTCCTCCCAGTGGCATCACCTTGAGCGGGCCTGGGGGCGCTCCAAACGCGTCGTTGTTGCTTGCCCAAGCGGGGACCAGTTGTTCGCAGATGTCCCCTTCCCAGAGGTTGCTGCGCGTGGGTGACAGAAGAGCAGGCCCGGCAGTAGACGCAGACATTCTGTTGCCTGACGACGGCGCAACGCTTATTGCACTGGTGCGCGACCACATTGAACGTCCCAGGAACGCTCCGTGCGGTGTGGTTCTAGTTGGTTCTTGGCACGGCGGGGGTGGGGCTACCACGTCGGCGTTCGCGGTTGCCGATGCGCTGGGTGGTAGCGTCTTGGACGCCTCACCCTCACTCAGCTTTCCCGCCACGGACGGCTCGGGGATCGACTGGGATAGAGTCGACCCGCGCGACTTACCGTCAGGTGGTGCTCTTCTGGATGGGCTACCGCGGGTGCAAGGGGTCCCGGCGCTTACTGCTCTTGCCGGAGTCGCTCCCAGCCCAAGAGATCTGCGAGTTGCGGTAACCGCCCAGGTTTTACCGTGCCCAGTGGCAGTTGACTGCGGAACGAACCTGCCCGGGCTGGCCTCGCTGTGGGACCAGCTGCTCGAGTCCGGGCAGGCTGTCACTGTGCTGTTGGTTGGCCGTGCAACGGACCGTCAGGCGGTTGCATGCGCGCGCGCCCTCTCTCTGCTGTCTTGTGGTTCGGGAGGCCCGCCGCTCACCGCGCTACGACTTGGCAGGGAGTCCCGCCTCTTCAGGATTGCCCAAGACCAGTTTCCGGTTGAGTGGAGAAGTGCGCCGTGGCTTGGAGGTAGGCGGGGGTGGAAACGACTTGTTGCAAACCTTTAGTCGACGACCCAGGCCCCCGCTCAAGTCGGGTCTGAGCCCCTCGGGCCCCACGAGCCCCAGGAAGCTTGTTGCGCGGGGACTGCCGCTTGCGGAAGCTATTTCGGCTGCAACGCCAAAGCACGCGGGCCCTGGCGCAACCGCGGAGCAGTGGAGGGAACTTAACGCGGCTGCCTCAGGAGTCCCAACCTGCCTGCTTCAATACTTAGAGCAGGGCGGCGTCACCGATCTGCTAGTGAATGACGGGTCCGTTTGGGTAGACCGCGGCCTGGGTCTGGAACGCACGGACACGACGTTAGGTTCAGTGGATCAAGTCCGACAGGTCGCGGTTCGGATGGCAGCGGCTGCGGGTCGGCGCCTCGATGACGCGAGTCCCGTGGTGGACGCGGTCCTAGACGGCAAATATCGTCTGCACGCAGTCCTGCCGCCCATCAGCAAGGACGGTCCCGCGATTTCCATTCGGGTGATCGCTTCCAAACCCTTCCGACTTTCGGACCTGGTAAAGAGCGGCAGCGTTCATGCGCGGGTTGCGCAGCTGCTACGGCAGGACGTGGAACAGAAGAGATCCATCCTGATCAGTGGTGGAACGGGTGCCGGCAAAACGACCCTGCTCGCATCACTGTTGGCACTGGTTCCACCCGACCAGCGTTTGATCTGCATCGAGGAGGCAAGCGAACTGGTGATCGACCACCCCCATGTTGTGCACCTTCAGAGTCGCGACACCAATGTTGAGGGAAGCGGCGGGTTGGGCCTTCCCGAGCTGGTGCGGGCGGCCGTGCGAATGCGCCCCGACAGGCTCATTCTGGGCGAGTGTCGAGGCGCAGAAGTTCGGGAAGTTCTCACCGCTATGAACACCGGGCATCAAGGCGGGGCCGCAACAATCCACGCCAACTCGGTTCACGACGTCCCAGCGCGCCTGGTCGCCTTAGCCTCCCTAGGGGGACTGTCACCCGAAACGACAACGCTACTGGCGGCAAGCGCCTTTGACCGTGTTGTTCACGTGTCTCAAAACGCGCGGGGACTCCGATACGTCAGCGCCCTAGGGACCCTATCGGCTCAAGAAGGCGCCCTTGTTGGCGTGGAGCAGGTTCGCGTGACAGGCGACGGTTTACTGGACGCGGATAATCCTTGAACGCCCCCGCACTGACGTTCCTGGTGGCCGGGATCGCCGCGCTCACGGTGGTCTGGTCGGCGCACAGGAACCGGAAGGCTAAGAATCTCCGTTCCCTCCTGAGCCACGTGGTTCCCTCCCAGGCCGATGTTGCCCGCGAGGGCGGATGGCAACAGCGAAAGCGCAAACAGAAACAAGCACTTCAGACCGAGGACATAGGGGCGCTCTGCACCGAGGTCGCGGCCCGTCTTCGCGCCGGGACCACTCCCCAGGCCGCGTGGGCAGCCGCCCTTGGAAGATACGGCCCTACAGGACTGAGCGCTCAGGGAGGCAGCCCACAGCAAAGTGAGCTGGCACTGGTTGAAGAACACCTGCTTGCTGCCGGCACTGTCGGCGAGACCGTGGTCACCGGCATGGCCTTCAGCGCACAGACCGGTGCGCCCCTGGCAGGAATACTGGACCGACTTGCCGCTTCGGTTGCTGACGGGCAACGCACCCAGGATGCCGTAGCTGTCGCGTTCGCGGGGCCGAAAGCTTCTGCGCGTGTCCTAACCCTCCTGCCGCTAGTCGGTCTTTTCGGAGCCGAATTGTTGGGTGCCAGCCCGTTCCTCTGGTTTGGCTCCGGCCTGCCACAACTCCTGTTGGGCTTGACAGGGCTCACCCTGACTTTCCTTGGCTACAGAGTCAGTCGAAGAATGATCCAAAGCGCCCTGGAACTGGCAGGACAGCTGAACTTGGCCCCCGTCTTGTGCGACCTAGCCGCAGCCGGGACCAGCGGCGGCCTGAGTGTGCCGACGACCCTCCAGGCACTGGGCGTAGCCGCGGATCTTGAAGGCCTGGTCCAAGTCGGTATGGAGCTTCGGCTCGGTGCCGAATGGGACGAGGCGTGGCAAGACGCGCCACCCAGCGGCGACCTCTTAAAAGTGGCGTTTGAACCCGCGTGGACGGACGGGGTTTCCCCTCTCACTTTGCTCCACGCAGTTGCGGAACAGGCAAGAGGTGCCAGCGTCACGCGCGCCCGCAGTCAGGCCGAAAAACTGGGTGTGAAGCTAGCGTTTCCCCTTGGCGTCCTGCTGCTACCCGCCTTCATAATCTTGGGTCTGGTCCCCGTCTTCTTCTCCCTGGTGGCCGGCCAGGTCGCGGGCTTCCTGGGCTGACCTAGCTATTCCGATACCCTTGGACGTGGAGGAACTCATGACAACCAAACCTGAAGACGCAACAGCGAACGAATCCCCCTGGTGGCGTCAAGCGGTGGTCTATCAGATCTACCCTAGAAGCTTCGCCGACGCTGATGGGGACGGGTTAGGTGACATTCGGGGGGTCACGTCCAGAGCCGACTATCTGGCGGACCTTGGCGTCGACGCCGTGTGGCTGAGCCCCTTCTACCCCTCGGCGCTCGCGGACGGCGGCTACGATGTCGCCGACTACCGCGATGTGGACCCTCGTCTGGGGTCGCTCGATGACTTTGATGCCATGGTTGAAGCCCTTCACGATCGCGGAATCAAGGTGGTTGTCGACATCGTTCCCAACCACACCTCGGACCAACACGTCTGGTTCCAAGAGGCGCTGGCCGCTGGGCGCGGGTCGAAAGAACGCGACCGCTACATCTTCCGCGAGGGCTCCGGCCCGGACGGCTCAGAGGCGCCGGCCGACTGGGTTTCTGCCTTCGGCGGCCCCGCCTGGACTCAGGTGGAAGACGGCCAGTGGTACCTGCATCTGTTCGCGAAGGAACAGCCGGACCTGAACTGGGACAACCGTGAGGTTCACGATGAGTTCCTGAAGACCTTGCGGTTTTGGTCAGACAGGGGAGTTGACGGCTTCCGGATTGACGTCGCGAACGCGTTGACGAAGGACTTGAGCGAGCCGCTGCCCTCTTGGGAACAGCTAAACGCGCGCCCAACCGATGACGGGAAGCACCCGCTCTACGACAGGGACGAAGTTCAGGACATCTACTCGGAGTGGCGGGAAGTCTTCAACTCTTACGACCCGCCTCGTACCGCCGTGGCTGAGGCCTGGGTGGATTCGGATCGCGTGCCCCGGTACGCAAACCCAAACAGCCTGGGGCAGGCGTTCAACTTCGACCTTCTGCAAGCTGATTTTGACGCGGACCAGTTCAAGAAGATCGTGTCCCACAACCTGGAGCTCGCGAAGAAGTCCGGCTCTTCCAGTACCTGGGTCCTCTCGAACCACGACGTGGTGCGTCACCCCACCCGCTACGGGCTGCCCGTCCCCACGCGCGACAAGAACGGTATCGAACCCGACCAGAAACACGGCAGCGAATGGCTGTTGGCCGGTGGAAAAGAGTCCGACCTTGACCGTGAGGGTGGCTCCCGCCGCGGTCTAGCCGCAACCTTGTTTATTTTGGGTTTGCCTGGTTCGACCTACATCTATCAGGGCGAGGAACTGGGCCTCCACGAGGTCGGGGACATCCCCGATGCGGAGCGGCAGGACCCCACCTTCTTCCGCTCCGGTGGCACGGAAATCGGCCGCGATGGCTGCCGCGTCCCCCTACCCTGGTCGGGTCAGGGCCCCTCGCTTGGCTTTGGTGAAGTCGCTCCTCACATGCCGCAACCGGACTGGTTCGCAGAGCACGCTGCAGACGCGCAACAGGAAGGCGGCCCGCTACACACCTACCGGAAGGCGCTCGCCTTACGTCGTCAGCTCCAAACGGACGAGGACCTGGCCTGGATCGAGACCGGCAACCCCGAAGTGCTTGCCTTCCAGCGCCCCGGCGGGTGGACGATTGCCACCAACTTTGGTGAGCAGCCATTCGACCTGGCGGGCCTGGATTCCGACGCGGGCGAAGTGCTGATCTCCAGTAGCCCCCTGGAAGGCGGCTTGCTGGCCCAGGGGACCACGGTCTGGCTCGCTCCTCGGGCGTAGGCTCGACTCAGGCGTTACCAGTTCAGTAGCCGTTGTCATTTCGAGCGTTTCGGGAGAAGTCATTTTGCCAGGCCAACCCTCAGCCCACGTTCCCACTAGTGACCGCGTAGTTTTTGCTCACCGCGGGCTGAGTCGGTTTGCTCCGGAGAACACGATGCCGGCATTTGAACTGGCGGATCAGGTGGGGGCAACCTGGATAGAAACGGACGTTGACGTCACCAGCGATGGCGCAGCGATCCTGATCCACGACTCGACCCTTGACCGGACCACCAACCGGACCGGGAGCATCTACGACCTAACCGTTGCGGACCTGAAAAGCATCGACGCTGGGAGCTGGTTCGGCCCCGAGTTCGCCGGCACCCGGATCCCGACGTTGCGGGAGTTAGTTGAGTTCATGAACAGTAGCGGAATGAACTGCAACTTGGAACTGAAGGCGCACGAAACAGGGCGGGAGGCCGCCCTGCGGATGGTCGACACGGTCGTCGACGACCTTGCCGGACTGGACCCGGAACGTGAGCTGATCATTTCCTCGTTCGCACCTCACTTGCTGCAACGGGTCCACGAGCGTGCCCCCGAGCTTGCCATCGGGATGCTCTGGGAAGACGCTGCCTCCCATGCCGACTGGAGGACGGTACTCGAGTTCGCCGGGGCCTCATACGTGCATCCTGGAGATGCTGGGCTGACGCAGGATCTTGTCGAACAGTTCACGGGCGCTGGCTACGGCGTCAATGTTTGGACTGTGAACGCCAAAGACCGCGCGAACCAGCTGTTCAACTGGGGTGCCACCGGTGTGTTTACGGACGTCGCGAACGAAATGCTGCAGTTCCAGCGTCAGGCCAGTCGGGGACTTTGAGGTAGGACGCAAACCGTCCTAACCGGGATGTCTGAGAGACGTGGGTGCGGCCTTTACCAGACTTTGTAGCGCCCACTGAAACCCGCGAAGTGTGAGCGGCCTCTCAAACCTGGGTCTAGTGTGCGCTGACCTGCGCGAGCCTCGCAAGAAGACCAAGGGCACGCGCTCGAAGAGACGCTGAGACTCGCTAACCGCTCACTGCCGTGTCCACGGAGTAGATCTCCAGGTTGCGGAAATCCAAGCCATCCGCGGTGATTCCCTTGGGAGAGAAGGCATCTTCGCTCCCGATGGAGGTATCGGTTAAGGAGAGATGCCCCCCGGTGAAGACTCCGCCCTTGAGTGTCCCTCCGTCAATGAGGAGGAAAGGAGCAGGCACGTTAAGATCAGTGTCGTCCACCGTGATCGAGTGGCCCTGACGGAAGGGGTCGTCTGTCTGTGCAGCCTCGATCGAGCTACCATCCTCGATGTTCACCCCGGCCAGGCCACCGCCCTTCAAGAACAAGGGTTCAACGGATGATCCGTCACGGATGCCTAAGTTGTAGCCTTGCGGGGCGTTCGCGTCGCTCAAATGGTTCAGCCACATGAGCGAGATAGACCAACTACCGTCGGTGGCCGTGGCCTCCCATGCTTCCCATTGGTTCGGTGGGAAGTCCGGATTCTCTAGGTCAACTCTCTCCGCAGTGAAGCCCGCAGCCACCTGGTTTTCCATGACAAATGGGTTGCAGTCACGTGCGCTCCACTCGCCATCGTCGCCTTCCAGGCAGTTTGTGCTGTCCATGATGACGTAGCCACCCATCTGCAACACAAACAGGCCGTCAGTAGCTTCGGTCCCACCAAAGTCGAAGTAGAAACTGCCTTGCTGGACTGTCACTACGGACTGCGGGTGGTGTTGTGCGGGGGCACGGCCCTTCGCTACGTCCACAACGACGCCCGTTTCCGCAACTACTGGGTCCGCACCGATGATCAGCTGGTGCGCCTCGATAGCAGGGTCATCGAAGTCCGCTGCTTCAACCGTTAGCCAGTTGTCAACTTCTTCCTCGCTCGCTGCCAGGTCGTTGACAGTATCCCCGTAGATCCACAGGAATCCCTGCACGTCGATTGCAGCAGGGTTCCCAGGCGGGAGTTCTTCATCTTCGCCGCCCTCGCCACCGTCGTCCCAGGGGGCGGGGCTTCGACCTTCCGTTCGCCAAGGACCAAGATTTCTAGGTCCCCGCCGGATTCGATGCCCTGAATGGGGTCGTTTTCTCCCAGGTCGCAGAGGGTGAGGAGAGGTGTGTCCTCTTCCCCGCGGAAGTCGATAGCGAAGGGGGCGGTAGCCTCACACTTTGTTGGGGCAACCGGGTCCGGGGCCTCAGCGTCACGCCTGTACTCCTGGCCGTTGACACGTAGGCCCTCAAGACCAGGGCCAGGTCCAGGGTCGCCCTCGTAGATGTACTCGCTTCCGTTGGGCTCTACGTACATTTCACTGCGGCTGGGGGCGAAGCCTTGCAGCACTTCAACAGTGACCGAGGGTTCGCCATTCATCCCGACTCTTAGTTCTCCGTCGTTTACCAAGATGGCATGTTCACCTTCGGCGGCTTCGACCTCAAGCCGGTCGGTCTGGGCGTCTGTGGTCCCGTAAACGTTCAGATTTCCGAGCTGGACTTCCAGGCTCGGTTTCCAAGGGTCCCCTACAACCGGCCCCACTTTTTGGACCCCGTTGACAACTAGGTTGAGGTCGCCCGCTTCGGGGACCTCTGCGAAGATCGCCTCAATTTCGGTGCCGCGCAGAGCTCCCGCTAACCAGAGCTGAACCCTCCACAGGCACGTCTTTTGGGGGCGGTTCACAGGTCTTGCTTGGTCCCGAGCGGGCGACTCATTAGAAGCGCTTCAATGTGGGGACCTTCCAACCAAGTGAGAGGAATCCCCGTGAACGCACTCAAACAAGCTGCCTTGGCCCGCTATGTGAAGCTCCAGGTGAAGGCTCAGGAAACTCTGTCGGATTTGGCAACGTCGGACAGCGAAGAGGGCTCGACCACCGTCGAATATGCGATCGGCGCGGTTGCAACTGCCGCTTTTGCTGGACTTTTGCTGGCCGTGCTCAAGTCCGGTGGCGTGAAGGCCATGCTGAACAACATCATCCAGACGGCGCTTTCCATGTGAGCGGACAAAAGAAAGGGACCGCCCACCGCATGAAACTCAGCGGCTGTGGGCGGTCCCCGGTCAGCTGAGCCCTGCACTGCAGGCTCAGTCGGGTGTCTTTACGGAATGGCTGATTCCCCCGCTGCAATGCGCTTGCGCGCAGCAGCTTCTTTCAAGACGGTAACCATCAGTGCGGCAACCAGCATGCCGGCAACGATCGAAACCAAGTATCCCCAGATGGGGTGGATCGCAAAGATCACGAAGATACCACCGTGCGGGGCCCTCGACTGCACTCCTAGTGCCATGGACAGGGCTCCAGTCACGGCGCCGCCAGCCATCATTGAGGGGATCACGCGGAGCGGGTCTGCTGCCGCAAACGGAATGGCGCCCTCGGAAATGAAGGCTGCACCAAGCAGCCAGGCTGCAGTCCCGTTCTCCCTCTCGGCCGGTGTGTAGAGCTTCGGCCGAATGGTCGTCGACAGTGCCAAGGCAAGCGGGGGAACCATTCCCGAAGCCATGACCGCAGCCATGATCTCCCAGGAGCTAGTGGTCGCCGCTGCCAATCCCGCGGTAGCGAACAGGTACGCTGCTTTGTTGACCGGCCCTCCAAGGTCGAAGCACATCATTAGACCCAGGATTATGCCAAGCACGACCGCGGACGCTCCCGACATGGAACTCAGTCCGTTTTGGAGCGTGTCCATCAGCCAGGCCAGGGGGCGTCCAAGGAACAAGAGCATTAGACCGCCGCGTCAGCCACTGTTTGGCGATAAGGGCGGTGCGTTCGGCAGTCAGACCACGGT
>CAYFRO010000036.1:0-15666 GCA_964345565.1 uncultured Actinomyces sp. | reverse complement strand
CAGGGCACGGTCGGGGCAGTCAGCCTGATCCCGGACGCGCTGACACAACACGAAGAAGCGGTGTACACAAACATCGCGTTCATGGAGTCGGTTCACGCCAAGTCCTACAGCTCGATCTTCTCGACCCTTCTGAATACAGAGGACATCAACGCAACGTTCCGCTGGGCCGAAGAAAACCCTGAGGTCCAGAAGAAGGCGGAGATCATCAACTCGTACTACGTGGCTGATGACCCCGAGAAGAAGAAGATCGCTTCGGTGATGCTGGAGTCCTTCATGTTCTATTCGGGCTTCTACGACTCGCTCTACTGGGCGTCTCACTCGAAGCTCACAAACTCCGCGGACATCATTCGTCTGATCATTCGAGATGAGGCCGTTCACGGCTACTACATTGGCTACAAGTTCCAGCTCGCTTACCGCAAAGCGTCCGAGGAACGTCAGCAGGAGCTGAAGGACTTCACCTACGCGTTGCTCTTGGATCTTTACGAGAACGAGGTGAAGTTCACCGAGGACCTCTACGACCCCGTGGGGCTCACCGAGGATGTGAAGAAGTTCCTCAAGTACAACGCTAACAAAGCCCTAATGAACCTTGGGTTTGAAGCCCTGTTTCCCGCGGATGAAACCGACGTGAACCCCGCGATTTTGGCGCAGCTTGCCCCAGATGCCACGGAAACGCATGACTTCTTCTCAGGGTCCGGTTCCTCTTACGTTATCGGTGAGATTGTCGAGACCGAGGACGACGACTGGGACTTCTAACCTCTTTGCGGCCAGTTGAAAAGCGAGAGGCGTGGCTAGGAACGGAGACGAAATGCGCTTGGGCCGGCTAGCTGTGGCGATTGGGGCGACTATTGCACTCGCCGCTACGGGGTGCACCGGAGAGTCGTCAAATGGAGAGGGTTCCAAGGACGTCCCGCGGGTCGTGGTGGCGTCCTACCCCCTGAAATACCTTGCTTTAACGGTGGGGGGAGACCAAGTGGTGGTTGAGAACGTCGCTGCCAGCGCGGGGGATGCCCACCACCTTGAACTTTCCCCGGCGCAAGCGGCCCGGGTCGGCGACGCTGACATTGCGCTGTACCTGTCAGGCGGATTTCAAAGCGCAATGGAAGAGGCCATTTCCGTGACCGGGGTTCACAGCTACGATGCCCTTGAAGCGGTGGACCCCGCGGATTTGATTACGGGAGACCCTCACATCTGGCTGGACCCTTTGATTTCTGCGGACATTGCGGACGGACTTGCGACTCAGCTGGGCGAAGTAGACCCGGCGCAGGCTAGCTATTACGAAGCGAACGCGGCGGAGCTACGTGGCCAGCTTGAGGGCTTGGACGCACAGTACACGGAGGTTCTTGCCGGCTGCGAAGGTGCCACCTTGCTGACTTCTCACGAGGCGTTCGGCTACCTTGCCGCTCGTTATGGTCTGCAGCAAGCCGGCGTCTTGGGCCTTGATCCCGAAGCCGAGCCTTCACCGGCTCGAATCAACGAAGTCCTGGAACTGATCGAGGAGCGGGGGATAACAACCCTTTTCGTGGAGCCTGCTGGTGCGGGTCACGAAGGCGGCGACCACAACACGAAGCTCACCCAGACGCTTGGCGTGCGGGGAGTGAACCTTGACCCACTAGAGATCCAAAACGACGCCGACAAAGACTTCCTTGAAGTGATGGAAGCGAACTTGCTCGCCTTGAAAGACGGCCTGAACTGCACTTCTTGAGGTCTTCAACGGGTCGTTTCAGGCAGAGCGGATAGACTGCGCCAGAACAGCAACTTCCAAGGGGGAATTGATGGTCGGTTCGGTCGGCACCAAAAGCGGGCGCAGTGAGTGGATCGAAGCTCGGGAGGAAGCGCTCCGTGATCCCTACGGCTGGCTTTCTTTAGTCGAGTTGAAGTGGTTGGATGGCGCGCCGACGCCACTGTCCCACTTCCCAGGTTTGTGGGAAGCTACGGGCGATGACGTGACCTTCACTCCAGAAAAGGGAGGGTCCTCGGTTTTCCAGGGGGACCAGCTGGTGACCGAGCCGCTCACAATCAAGGTGAAACCTGGGACGTCCGACCGGAGCCTTCGCGATCAGGACGGTCGCGAGGCCGAGGTTATGTCCCGTTTCGGGCTTCCAGCGGTCCGGGTTCGCGACCCGCGGGCGAACCGCCTTGCTGGATTTGACGGGTTGGACAGGTATGACTTCGATCCCACCTGGGTGCTCCGTGGGCGCCTGCTACGTTTTGAGGAGCCACGTCAGCAGCAGGTTGGAACCGCAGTGGAGGGGAAGACCGCCAAGCTGCAGGCTTGGGCAAACGCAGAGGTGTCTCTGCCAAACGGGGACGTCGCCCACCTGGTTGTGACAGGGGACCTTGAGTCGCCGCAAGTGCTGTTCTACGACCAGACGAACGGGGACGGAACGCCGGAGTGGCGCAAGGTCCAAGCGGCCCTGGATGGTGAGACCGTGGTCTTGGACATGAACCAGGCCCAGATTTTTCCGGCTCACCTCTCTCCTTTTGGGACCTGCCCGAAACCGCCCGAGCAGAACCGGATTCCGATGCCGGTCTTAGCGGGCGAAAAGAAGTTTGCAGGAAAGGACATGCAGTGACGTATCGGATTCTGACGGTCTGCACGGGCAACATTTGCCGCTCCCCCATGGCGGAAGTCGTGCTGGCTACCAAGCTCGCTGAGGCGGGGCTGGAGGCCCAGGTTGACTCGGCCGCTGTCACCTCGTACGAAGTTGGGAACCCAATCGACTACCGTGCGGCGAAAACCCTGCGGCAGGCCGGCTACGAAGTTCCGGAGCGAGAAGCCCGGAAGGTAACTCCTGAAGATTTTGACGACTTCGACCTGATCTTGCCGATGACAGTGCAGCACAAAGACGAGCTGATCCGCATGGCCAGGAGGTGGGGCAGGGGCCAGGGGCACGCACAGATTGACCTGTTTCGCACCTTCACGAAGGAGTACCGCTCCGGGAAGGACAGCGAACTGGACGTGCCCGACCCCTGGTACGGCACTCAAGCTGACTTCGCGGCGACCCTAGAAACCATTGAGTCCGCGGTCCCAGCGATCGCCAAACACGTCGCTGAGTCGGTGTAGGGACACAGTGGCGCGTAGAAGGATCTCGCGTGGCATGAAGGCTCCGCTGCTGCTGGGCCTGCTTCTGGTTGTTTCTGGTTGCGTTTCTTCAGACCCGGGGCCTCAACCTGTAGCCCAGCAACTACCCCCTGAGCCGAAGGGCCCCGCGATCTCTTATGAAGGTTTCGACCCCACGTTTATCGTGAGTGACGAACAGTTTTTCGACTCCTCGGCGTATTCGGAAGCCCAGGTGCGCTCCTTCATTGAAAAATGGAACCAGGGGTGCCGGACCGGCTACGACGGAACAGTCTGCATGAGCGAGTTCAAAGAAGACTCAGAGTCTTTCCCTGCGGATCAGTACTGCACAGAGCCATTCACCGGCCAACAGGGGGACGACGCCGCATCCATAATCTGGAAGGCCGGTCAGGCTTGTGGCATCAACCCCCAGGTCCTTCTGACCCTGATTCAAAAAGAGCAGGGGCTGATCACTGCCTCGGGGTACGGGCTGAACGAATCCCGTTACGTGATCGCAACGGGCTACCGGTGCCCTGACGATTCGGCTTGCGACCCGGAGTACTTCGGTTTCACCAAGCAGGTTTACTACGCGGCGAGGCAGATGAGGAAGTACCAGGCGAACCCACACGACTACATGGTCCTGCCCGGGGTGCCCGTTGCTATCCCCTACGCGCCGGGTGAGGGCTGCGAAGGCCCCGAGGTTGTCGTGCAAAACGTGGGCACGTCCAACCTTTACAACTACACGCCGTATCAGCCAAACCCGGCCGCACTAAGCGGAGGCGGCGACGAGTGCTCCACTTGGGGCAACCAGAACTTTTACGCTTTCTTCAACGCCTGGTTCGGAACCCCCGAGCTGGCAGCAGATTCTGCAGGGCCGCAGTCCGGAGACTAGGCGGGCCTAAAGCTGGCAGGAAACGCAACCCTCGATCTCTGTCCCGTCCAGGGCCTTTTGGCGAACCCGCATGTAATAGAGGGCTTTGATTCCCTTCCGCCACGCGTAAACGTAAGAGCGGTTCAGGTCCCTTGTTGTGACCGTGTCCGGGTAGAACAGTGTCAGGGACAGCCCTTGGTCAACGTGTTGCGTCGCTTCGGCGTACACGTCAATGATTTTTTCAGGTCCGATTTCGTAGGCGTCCTGGTAGTACTCCAGGTTGTCGTTCGTCATGTAGGGGGCGGGGTAGTAGACACGTCCCAGTTTGCCCTCTTTTCGGATCTCAACCTTTGAGGTGATGGGGTGGATGGAAGCCGTCGAGTTGTTGATGTAGCTGATGGAACCCGTTGGGGGAACCGCCTGCAGGTTTTGGTTGAACATCCCGTATTCGGCGACGTCGGCGGCTAGCTTCTTCCAGTCCTCCCGCGTTGGGATGTGCGCCGTCGAGTTCGCGAAGATTTCCTTCACCTTTTCAGTCTTGGGTTCCCAGGTGCCTTCGATGTACTTCTCGAAGAACTTGCCCGAAGCGTAGTCGGAGCGTTCAAAACCGTCGAAAGTCTCGCCACGTTCTTTCGCGATCTTGTTGGATGCCTTGATGGCCTCATACGCCACCGTCATGAAGTACATGTTCACGAAGTCCAGCGACGTTTCGTCACCGTAGTAGATGCCCTCTTTGGCCAGGTACCCGTGCAGGTTCATTTGTCCGAGGCCGACTGCGTGGGAGCGGGCGTTGCCAGCGGCAATCGACGGCGCGGATTCGATGTTTGACAGTTCGGAAACCGCGGTCAACGCGCGGATCGCAGACTCGATGGTTCCGGAGAAGTCCGGGGATTCCATTGCCTTAGCAATGTTCAGCGAACCAAGGTTGCAAGAAATGTCCTTACCAACGTGCTTGAAGGAAAGGTCGGGGTAGTACTCGGAAGGTTCCGAAACCTGCAGGATCTCAGAACACAGGTTGGACATAGAGATGCGCCCCTCGATGGGGTTCGCTTTGTTCACCGTGTCCTCGAACAGAATGTAGGGGTAGCCCGACTCGAATTGGATCTCTGCAATCGTCTGGAATAGCCGACGCGCACTGATTTTCTTCTTTTTGATTTCCGGGTTGTCCACCATCTCCCGGTACTTTTCGGTAACCGAGATGTCGCTGAAGGGCACGCCGTAAACACGTTCAACGTCGTATGGGCTGAAGAGGTACATGTCTTCGTTGTCACGGGCCAGGTGGAAGGTGATGTCGGGAACGACTACGCCGAGCGATAGTGTCTTGATCCGAATCTTCTCGTCAGCATTTTCACGCTTGGTGTCAAGGAAAGACATGATGTCGGGGTGGTGCGCGTTCAGGTAGACCGCGCCGGCCCCCTGGCGGGCCCCCAGCTGGTTCGCGTAAGAGAAGGAGTCTTCCAGTAGCTTCATGACGGGGACGACACCCGAGGACTGGTTCTCGATTCGCTTAATGGGTGCGCCAGCTTCGCGAAGGTTTGTTAGAGAGAGGGCAACACCGCCGCCTCGCTTCGACAGTTGCAGTGATGAGTTGATCCCACGAGCGATGGACTCCATGTTGTCTTCCACGCGTAGCAGGAAGCATGACACCAGTTCTCCGCGCGCCACTTTTCCGGCGTTGAGGAAGGTGGGTGTCGCGGGCTGGAATCGCCCCGTCATCATTTCGTCGACCAGGTGGCGAGCCATGTCAATGTCACCCTGTGCTAGGTAGAGCGCGACCATGGCGACCCTGTCTTCAAAACGCTCCAGGTAGCGCTTGCCGTCAAAAGTCTTCAGGGTGTAGGACGTGTAGTACTTGAATGCGCCAAGGAAGGTCGGGAAGCGGAACTTGTGTGCGTACGCCTGCTTGTAAAGGGCCTTGATGTCGGCGAAAGAGTACTGGTCCAAGACCTCTTTTTCGTAGTACCCCTCTCGGACCAGGTAATCCAGTTTCTCTTCTAAGTTGTGGAAGAAGACAGTGTTCTGGTTGACGTGAGTCAGAAAATACTGGCGGGCAGCCTTCTTGTCGGCGTCGAACTGGATCTTTCCTTCGCTGTCGTAAAGATTCAGCTTCGCGTTTAGTGCGTGGTAGTCCTGCTCGGGGGGTAGCGCTGGCTCAAGACCAGTGTCCGTCATGTTGTCGACCAAAACTTATTCAGTCCTTCTTGTACTCGGGTGACGTCCCCGGGAGTTCCCAGGAGTTCAAACTTGTAAAGGTGGGGAACCCCAACCTTCTGCGACACGATGTCTCCAGCAAGGCAGTAGGCCTCACCGAAGTTTGTGTTCCCAGCCGAAATTACGCCTCTGCAGTGGCTGCGGTTGGTTTCATCGTTCAGGAACTTGATGACCTGCTTCGGGACTGCCCCACGCACGTTCCCACCCCCATAGGTAGGGATGACCAGAACGTAGTCGTAGTCCACGTTCAGGAAGGGATCGCCCGCCCGTAGCGGGATGCGTTCCCGAGGCAGTCCCACGCGGTCTAAAAACCGCGCGGTGTTTTCTGTAGCGGATGAAAAGTAGACGATTCGCGGACCCTGCCCGCTCTCGTTTTGTTCGGGTGCGCGGGCTTCTTCCGCCACGGCCTAGTTGAGGGCGGGCTGCAACGCGAGCGCAGCGACGGCGGCAAGACGGTCGGGGCGGAACCCACTCCAGTGCTGGTCACCCGCAATGACAACGGGGGCCTGCTGGTAGCCGAGCCCAACGATGTAGTCCAGGGCTTCCCGGTCAACGCTGACATCGACGCTCACAAACGGAACACCCGCCCGCTTGAGGGTCCTGTGGGTCGCATCGCACTGGACACACCGTGGCTTCGAGTAAACCGTGATTGTCATCCTGTGTCCTTCCGGTCGGACCCTAGAGTCAAGATCCGACAGCTGTAGTTACATCATTGTGATTTCCCGGGAGCGCATGATCCCCCGCCGGATGTAACACTACACCTTGTGTTCGGTTTGTCGAGCACCCCCTATATCTGGTGTTTCGGCCCAGTTAGAGGCCCCTGGGCAAAACCTGTGGACAGTCCCAGGATCGAGGCTAAGCGCTTCGAGTTACACCATTGTCACTTACCCTCCCGACACAACGGAAAGCTACCTGCCGGCTCGACTTCAGTCTCCGGGCCGGCTGTGGACAAGCTGTATCCCCAGGGGTCGTACCTGTGGATTACTTCTAGGCGGTGAGAAAGAAACAGCGGAAGCTCCTCGGCGTGTCGCAGCCCGGTTGCCGGGGAGGCTACCCTGGAGAGCATGGAAACCGAGTCGCCTGTCCCGAAGACCAACGTCGAATCGTTCAACCTGGACCACAGGAAGGTCAAAGCGCCGTACGTGAGGGTTGCCGACCGCAAGTTGCTGCCGGGAGGAGACGAGCTGGTCAAGTACGACGTCCGTTTCACCCAGCCGAACATCGCACACCTTGACATGCCCACGGTCCACTCGATCGAGCACCTGACGGCAGAACTCATGCGAAACCACACCGACGCGTTGATCGATTTTTCCCCCATGGGTTGCCAGACGGGGTTTTACGCGTTGACTTTAGGCATCCAACCAGAAGAGTTCAAAGAGCTCTTGGCCCTAACTTTCACCGATTTGCTAAGGGCCACAGAGGTTCCTGCCGCGAACGAAGTGCAGTGCGGCTGGGGCGCGAACCACTCTCTGGAGGGAGCCCAACAGGCCGTCGAGGCGTTCTTGGACCAGCGTGAGTGCTGGGACGAAGTAGGCGGCTGATGGCCGAAAAACGCGCTCACTTGCCCCGCGTCGCCGTCATCGCGGCAATGGAGAAAGAGACCCTGCCGCTTTTTGGGGAGCTTGAGGGAGCTGAGGAGACTCAGATCCTGGGACCGTCCTACGTGGGGCCCGCCCGCTTCCACAAGGGAGTGATTAGAGGTCTTCCCGTGCTCCTTGCGGAGAGTGGGATTGGTACCACTAACGCCTCGATCGCCACCACCGGCGTGATCGCCCGGTTTGTGCCGGACCTGGTGGTTGTTGCGGGGACTGCCGGCGGGTTAGGTAGGGGGATTGGCGCAGGCGAGGTGGTTGTTGCTGAGTCCGCCCTGTACCACGAGGCCGACGCAACTGGGTTTGGTTATGTTCCCGGCCAGATCCCGCGGATGCCGACCAGCTACCGGGCTTCCCGTGCTCATCGAGAGCTGGCTGAAAGCGCGCTTGAACAGATTGGACTAGCGGCCCAGACGGGAGTTGTTGGTTCCTCGAACTCCTTCGTGACCGCGGAGCACGCCGAAGATGTTCGACGGCTCTTCCCGGGCATGCTCGCCGTGGACATGGAAACGGCGGCGGTCGCCCAGACCTGTGAGGTGTTCGGCGTCCCTTGGATTTCACTGCGGGCAGTCTCTGACCTTTGCGAGCCCGATGGTGCAGGAAAGTTCAGGGCGCACGCACCCGAGGCAGCTGCGATATCAAAGCAAGCCGTTGTTGCATTCTTAGAGACTTTGTAAGTAATCCATCCAGTAGACAGGACACACCATGACTCGTAAACAGGTGAGGCGCGCTCTCATTTCCGTTTCAGACAAAGAGGGCCTAGAGGGCCTGGTCCGCGCCCTTAGTGACCTGGGCGTCGACCTTGTCGCCACATCCGGAGGCGCAGCTTTCATTTCTGCCCTTGGGATTCCGGTCACCGAGGTGAGTGAGGAAACGGGGTTCCCTGAGATCCTGGGTGGGCGCGTCAAAACCCTGCATCCAAAGATCCACGGGGGGATTCTGGCGCGTCAGGACGACCCAGAATCGATGGAGTCCCTGAATCAGCTGGGAATCCTCCCGATCGACCTGGTTGTGGCAAACCTGTACCCGTTCCAGCAGACCGTTGCTTCCGGGGCCGATTTTGATGAATGCATCGAGATGATTGACATCGGGGGTCCGACCCTGATCCGTGCAGCTGCGAAGAACAACGGCAGCGTGGCGGTCCTGACGGACCCGGCGCAGTACCCTGAGTTCCTTCTCTGGCTAGATCAGGGAGGCACGACCGCTCCCGAGCGCCTGGAGTTGGCCAAGGCTGCTTTCACCCTGGTCGCCGACTACGACATTGCTATCGCCAACTGGCTGGGTTCGGAAGAAGGTAAGCACCCCGAGTGGATCGGAGCCTCGTACCGGCGGGAAGCGGAGCTGCGTTACGGGGAGAACCCGCACCAAAGCGCAGCCCTCTATAAGGACGCGTCAGGGGCGGACGCGGAAGGGATCGCCGCGTCGACGCAGCTGGGCGGCAAACAGATCTCGTTCAACAACCTGCAGGATGGGGACGCAGCAATGGCCGCGGTCGCCCTGTTCTCTGAGCCTGCTGTAGCGATCATCAAGCACGCTAACCCCTGCGGGATAGCGGAGGCCCCCACCATCGCCCAGGCCTACGCGGCCGCACTGGCCTGCGATCCTCTTTCTGCTTTCGGCGGGGTCGTTGCGCTCAACCGCGTTGTCGACGTGGCGACAGCGGAGCAAATCTCAAAGGTGTTCACCGAGGTCGTCATCGCTCCCGGGTTCACCCCGGAAGCCCTGGAAATTCTGGCCCGCAAACCCAACGTCAGACTTCTCGAGGTAGAGCCTGTGTCTGCGCCTGACCGCGCTGAGCGTCGCATCAGTGGCGGGCTATTGGTCCAAGACCCTGACACGCAAACGGCAGAGGACAAGGTGGAGTCCTGGATTCTAGTCGCAGGGCCCGCAGCAACCCCGGAGGTGGCTCGCGACCTGGAAGTCGCTTGGAAAGCCGCCCAGTGCACGAAGTCGAACGCGATTGTTCTTGTGAAGGACGGGGCAACCGTCGGGGTCGGCATGGGCCAGGTGAACAGGGTTGACTCTGCGAAACTGGCGGTAGAGCGGGCAAACACACTGGGCGAAGGGGAACAGCGAACCCAGGGGGCTGTTGCCGCCTCTGACGCTTTCTTCCCATTCCCAGACGGACTAAACGCGCTCATCGACGCGGGAGTGACTGCGGTAGTGGCCCCCGGGGGCTCAATGCGGGACCAGCTGAGCATCGACGCCGCAAAGGATTCAGGCATCACGCTCTACTTCGCGCCTCGCAGGCACTTCTGGCACTAGTCGGCCCGGGTCTCCTTCCGTAGCGAGCGGACTAGGAGCAGTGAAAGCGGCGCCGCGACGAGCACCGCGGTCAGGGCGTGCAACACACCCCAGTGGTCTCCCAAGAGACCGATCAGCGGAGGCCCCCCAAGGAAGGCCCCATACCCGATGGTTGCGACTACGCTGACGCGCGCCGCAGCCTTTCTTGGGTCATCTCCGGCGGCGCTCATGCCGACCGGGAAACCTAGGGACGCGCCCGTGCCCCACAGGAGCGCTCCGACAAAAGCTAACGCTGGGTTGGGAGCAAAGATGAATAGGGCCGCGCCCGCTGTGAGCAGTAAGGAGAGCGCCGCCAGCACAGGGACCCGTCCGAAACGGTCCAGCAGGGGCGTCCCAAACCAGCGCGCCACGGTCATTGCTGTCAGGAAGGTCGCAAGCCCCAAGGTGCCGACGGTCGCCACCGTGCCGTAGCCGTCAATCAGTCCCAGCCCGATCCAATCGACTGCTGCCCCTTCCGCGAACGCGATGAGCATGACAAATAAGCCGATCAGGATGACACGCGGCTCTTTCCAAGCGTCAAGGACGGAATACCGTTTTCGGGGGCGATCCTCCTGGGATGAGGGGCTCCGTGCTGAAGTGTTGACGTCAGCTTCGAGAGCGTCGCCGACCGAGCGGCTTGTTGGGGTTGAAAGGAAGTGTCTTGCCGCGACCAGGTTGGCCACCGCAACGAGGATCGCTGCACCAACAAGGTGGGCAGTGACCGGCACGTTCAGGGCGACCATTGCTGCGCCGATAAGCGCCCCGAAGACGGTTCCCACAGAGTAGCCGGCGTGGAAACGGGGCATTATGGCTTCCCCCAGGCGCTGCTCCACCAGGGATCCCTGGACGTTAACGGCGACGTCCCAGATGCCGATCCCGACGCCGTTCAGGAAAAGCCCGACTGCCACGATGGGTACACCCACCAGGTAGCCAAGACCCACAACGGTCATCCCGGTGGCTGTGACCAGCGTGAAGACCGACACGGCTGAGGCAGAGCCAATGCGACCAATGACTGGCCCGGCCACCAGCAGCGCCGCGAGAGAACCGGCGGAGCTAACCAGCAGCAACAGGCCCAGCTTCCCAGGGTCCAGGCCCAGCCCGTCCCGGACCTGCGGAATCCTGGATGCCCAGCTCATCTGAAGCGCGCCCGCGGTGAAAAAGACGACATACGTCGAAGTTCTGGCGGCGTTTAATCGCGAGGAGAACCAGGGGGAGCCCGCCACAAGATTCCTATTGGGGTAGCAGAGGATAAACAGAGGCAAACGCGCTGGGGATGTCCTTTGACAGCGTGTCCCAAACCCTCACTATCGGGTAGCGCGGCCATCCCGGATCGCCTGTCTTGATGAACTCCACGGCTGCCTGGTGCAACTGGTCGGCAAGGTCCTGCGGAGGGTCCTCTCCCGCTAGGGGAGCGACCGCGGGGCCGTCAAGGCAGTCGAAGAAGAAGGGGAGGTCCAGGCAGTGCTGCGCGAAACCCAACGCGCCCGAGGGCCAAGCAAAACGGTAGACCCAGGTGGGTGCATCCCCTCTTGCATCAACGGCTAGCAGCATCGGGACCTTGAACACCTGGTCTGTGATCGCGCGGCCAACCAGCCTGGCCCCACCAAGCTTTGCGACGTCCGCATTCGCGCTCAGGTAGGGCTTCACGTCTTCTTTTGGGATTCCAACCTTCGTCAGAAGGCGCCCCTTCGGGACCCACCGGAGTAGCTTCTGCTGATCCGTGAGTGCCATGGTGAACTCGTCGTCCGTCGCACCAATCACCAGATGCTTATCAGCCCCGACTCCACTTCCAATCGATTCCATTGTCTCGGCGGGGATCAGGTCCCCATCGACAACGGGGCCCAAGCTCAGTCCCTCATCGAGCGCTTCTTGAAGGTCTTCCGGTTCCATTGCGGTCAAAGCCTTTTGCGCCTTCAGCATTGCCTCTTCGGACACTGAGGCGAACCCCTCCAGGGTCGACGCGACCCCAAGTTTCGCTGCCATTTTGCGAGCGAACGCTTTCGCGCGCTTCGCGGTGATGTCCGGCTTGGGAGCAGAAATCGCGTAGACGCCCCGAAAGAGGGGCTGCGCGGCGGGGCAGCCAAGCAACGTGAGCACGGCGCCACCGCCGGCTGACTGTCCGGCGATCGTTACCCTGTCCGGGTCTCCACCGAACGCAGCAATGTTGTCTTGGACCCACTCGAGGGCGGCGATCCAGTCCAGGACACCGCGGTTTTGGACGGCAGCGTCAACCCAACCGAACCCGTCAAAACCAAGGCGGTACGAGGCGGTCACGGTGACGATGTCGTCCCTGTTGAAGTTTCGCCCGTCGTACCAGGGGCTGGCAGGGGAGCCTGCGACGTACCCGCCCCCGTGGAACCAGACCAGGACGGGGAGCCCCTGACCCTTCCTTGGGGTCTTCGGCCTGGGTGTAAACACGTTGACGTTGAGGGTTGCGTCCCCGGGGATTGAAGGTTCCGGGACAAGGGTTTCGCCCGGATCACCGCGCTGGGCTGTGGCCCCGTACTCAAGAGCCTCGCGCACTCCCTTCCAAGGTTTCTTTGGCACCGGGGCTTGGAATCGCAGATCCCCGATCGGGGCTTCGGCGAACGGGATTCCAAGGAACGCCGCCGACCGCGAGTTTGGTCCTCTTCCAGTGGTGGGGCGCCACCTGCCTCTTACTTTTCCGCTGGTGGTGTTCACTTTCACAAAGTCTTTTTCGCCCATCTCCAGCTCGCTCCTCGGTCGTGCCCTGGGTCCTGGTGCGGCAACACTGGCGCGCCAGGATGTCTTGATGATACCCGTAGCTAAAACCGCCCGGAAAGTGCTGGGTTCTTTCTCTTTAAGGCCACAGACAGGCAAAACGGCAGGAAAGGTGAGAAACTGAAAGGTGACCAGGCGCACGTTTAAGAATGGTTGAATCGAGGAAGCAATGTTCACCGGGCTCGGGAAAGCAGTGACGCGTCACCCTGTCGTCGTGTTGATCGTCTGGGCCATCGTGGTGGCTGCCGCGGGGGGTGCGGCGTTCTGGGGGTATGGCCAAGGCGGCATCTTCAAGCGTATGGAGACGTCGGAGTACTCGGTTCCACGAACCGACTCAGCCACGGTTTCAAGCCTGACCACAGCGGATGACGAGCACGGCCCGGTTTCCTTGCTCGTTGTGTCTAATGTCGACCCTGACGACCCGGAGGTCGCCACTTTCGCTAAGGACCATAGGGATCTGTTTGACAGCGAGTGGGTTGAGTCCGTTGCGGACGCTTTCGTTATCTCGGAAGAACTGGAACTTGCAGAGGCGCAGGCGCAAGAGGAACTCGAAAAGACGATTCAGGAACAAACTGAGGCCGCGCTTGAACAAGCTAGGAGCGAGGCTGAGGCCGCCGGTGCTGAGGCCGAGGCCCAGATGCAGGCACAGCTGGAGCAGGCGGCCGCGCTTGGACCGGAAGCCCTGGCAGCAGCAGAGGCTCAGGTTGAGGCGGCTCGCCAAGAGCTGCAGGCGCAGACGGAAGCTTCGCTTGCCGAGGCCTCCCCTCAGATTCAGCAACAGGTCACCGAGCAGGTCACGAAGGCTTTTGAGGAAGCCCAAAACGATCCCGACGTCGTTGCGCAAAAAGAGGACGCTGAGAAGTCCCGGGACGCACTGCTCTCTGACTCTGGCACCGGCTACGTGGTCGTCGTGACCATGAAGGAGGGCCTTGACTCAGAGCAGACGAAGTCGGCGCGCGCAGCCCTTGACTCTGCAACGGACGAATACGGGGCGCAGCTCGAAGCAGCATTCCCAGGCGCGGGCGTCCAAGAGATGTCGCAGGCCAAGATTGAGGATTCGATCATGGGGCAGGTCCAAACGGACTTGCTGAAAGGAGAGGCCTACAGCCTTCCCGTTGCCGCACTCATCATGCTGATTGTGTTTGGGGGTGCGATCGCTGCCGGAATGCCGCTGGTGGGTGCCATCAGTGCGATCATTGCCGGCCTAGGTGCCCTCTGGGTTGCCACTTTCGTCACGACCATCGACTCATTCATCCTGAACGTCGTCTCCATCATTGGGGTCGCACTTTCAATCGACTATGGCTTGCTGGTCGTCTCCCGATATCGAGAAGAGTCCAGAAAGCTCAAGGCGAACCTTGGAGAGTCGCGTGCGGATAGATCGCCGGCGGCATTGAAACAGAAGGTGGTCCTGCCAGCCGTTGTGATGACGGTCCAGACGGCCGGACGCACGGTGATGTTCTCCGCAGTGACGATCGCACTGTCCATTGCAGGCCTTTTGATGGTGCGAGTTCACATGCTCAAAATGATTGCTATGGGCGGCATCATTGTGACGCTCCTTGCGGTCCTGGCCGCAACCACGCTGGTCCCTGCATTGCTCACTCTGCTTGGCGCGAAACTACTCAAACCCTCGCCAATCACAAAGATCCCTGGGCTCCGGAAGCTGGTTGCTGCCGTAGGTGACACGACGACGGACCACGGGGTCTTCTACAAGATTGCAAGGTGGGTTCAGAAGCGTCCCTGGGCGGTTATGATCACGGCGATTCTGATCCTGGTAGGCATGGCGTCCCCGGTGATGAATCTGTCCCTTCGGAACAACTACGCCGACTACATCGAAGAAGGGTCCGGGCTTCGAGCCTCTTACGACACGGTCCAGCAGGACTACCTTGACCTCGCAACCCCTTCGGTCACGGCTGTCATGGACGCACCCGAGGACAGCGGTGCGGTGATCGATCTGGTGGAAGAAGTCTCAGCACTTCCTGACGTTGCCCGCGTTACGGTTGCTCCCCTGGAGTCCGACACAGAGATGACGGAAATCAGCGTGAGCGTTGAAGCGGATGACGAAGTGGGCCAGGAAGTCATCAACGTTGTGCGCGCAATGCGCGACATGGACACGGAGGCGGAACTGTGGGTCGGCGGGTCCGCGGCGACCCAGATGGACTTCACCCAGTCGCTAAAGGAGGACGTGCCCTTGGCGCTGGTCGTAGTGATCCTGGCGGTGATGACACTGCTGTTCCTGATGACCGGCTCCATCGTCGTCCCGATCAGGGCACTACTGATCAACGCGCTCTCGCTATTCGCGGCTCTTGGGCTCACAACCGCAATCTTCGAGTACGGTCTGTTCGGTGTTCCAAAGACAAACGGACTGGAGACCTTCATCGTTGCTGTTTTGGTCGCGTTTGGTTTCGGGCTAGCAATGGACTACGAAGTGTTCCTGCTTGCTCGCATTAAGGAGTACTGGGACAAGGGTGATGACAACAACACTGCGGTTGCAATGGGTCTGCAACGCTCTGGGCGCATTATTACGTCGGCTGCTGCGATCATCATCGCGGTGTTCATCGGCTTCGCTATGGGCGGCTTGATCGCTATCAAGCAGGTTGGTGTCGCGCTCGCGGTCATGGTGGCTGTTGACGCGACGCTGACCCGTATGTTCCTGGTGCCAGCCGTCATGTCGATCCTGGGTAAGTGGAACTGGTGGGCTCCCAAGCCCCTTGCGAAGCTTGCAGAGAAGGTGGGCTTGCGCGAGTAGGTTTGGTTCACTCGGCCGAACCGGGGTTGCGTTCCCCCGGGCTACCGGGGGCACCCATCCCGCCACGGGTCGCCATAACAAAAATGTCGGGACACCTGCAGTAGGTGTCCCGACACTTCACAAAAGTGCGCGAGGGGGGAGTTGAACCCCCATGCCCTCACGG
>CAYFRO010000035.1:0-16662 GCA_964345565.1 uncultured Actinomyces sp. | reverse complement strand
TCGGGCCCGCCCAGAACGACGTTTGCGTCCCCTGGGACCAGGGCCGTATCCGGGGACGAATCCAGGGCCAAACCCATTGCCGGGGCCGGGGCCGCGCCCGCCGCGAGAGTGTCCGTGGCGGCCTCTTTCGTGTTCGTATTTCATCTTCCATCTTTCTCTAGTTGAGTGCTACCGATATATCGTCGCACTTCCAACGGTCGTACGCAACCGATATGTCGGGATTGTGATTCGGGTGACGGGTTGCGATGCATTGCACTGTTTAGTGGTTGGGCCGGTGTGGCGGGCAGACCTGATGTTCCGTAGGGTTTCCTCGTAGCCACCACTGTGGCTAGCGACTTGTTATCGAGATAAGGACAGAAACGTATGGCGATCAATCGCAATGAACTGGTTAGCGCGATTGCTGAGGAAGCAGGACTCACCAAGGGCCAGGCTGACTCGGCACTTTCGGCGTTCCAGTCGGTGGTCATCAACGCCCTGAGCAAGGGTGAGTCGGTCCGACTTACCGGTCTGATGTCAATCGAACGCGTCGAACGCGCAGCTCGCACCGGCCGCAACCCGCGCACGGGCGAAGAAATCCAGATCCCGGCCCGCTACGGTGTTAAAATGACGCCAGGCCTGACTCTGAAGAACGCTGTCCAGAAGTAACTCCTGACAGAACTAAAGAGCGGGTGGGTCGCCAGGTCTCCTGGGGCCCACCCTTTTTCTTCGGGCCGCGGCCCAGCAAGTTCAAACGAAGTAGGCGGGAACACCTGTGAAAATCGCTGTCCTCTCATCCAACTCCCAAATCGGGTCCATCGCAGCCGACATGTACACCGACTTGCTGACACGCAAGCCGGACGCAGTGATCGGGCTTGCCACGGGATCCTCGCCCCTTCCGGTCTACAGCGAACTGGTTCGACGGTTCCAGGCAGGGGAAGTTTCTTTCGCTGACGCCACAGGGTTCCTTCTTGACGAGTACGTCGGGCTCCCCAGTGACCATCCCGAGACCTACAGGAACTTCATTGACAGGGTCTTCGTCTCCAAGGTGAACTTTGCGCCGGGCGCAGTTCGGGGCCCCGACGGTCAGGCCAGCGATCCCGTTGCCGCAGCCGCAGCCTACGAAGAGGCCATCCGCACTTCCGGTGGGATAGACCTTCAGATCTTGGGGATCGGTACAGACGGTCACATCGCTTTCAACGAGCCGGGCGGGTCGCTGAGCTCACTCACCCACCCCCAGGTTCTGACCGAGCAAACCCGCTACGACAACGCCCGCTTTTTCGATGGCGACATTTCCAAGGTACCGACGCTTTGTCTAACTCAAGGTCTAGCCACCATCGGGCGGGCTAAGAAAGTTGTTCTGGTCGCTCAGGGGGAGCACAAGGCAGAAGCTATTGCCCAGATGGTTGAGGGACCCGTCTCGGCCTCATGGCCGGCCACCGTCCTCCAGTTCCACAACGACGCCACGATTCTGATCGACGAAGCTGCGGGAAGCAGACTGAGGATGCTGGACCACTACAAGGCCGAATGGGTTGCGCAATGAGCCAGACAAGCCCCGCCGGCGGGGCCGATGTCCTTGAACTCCCCAAAGTCCGTCCAAGCTCAGGGGATGGGGACCAGGACCGTTTCGCCCACTACGTTCGCCGTGATCGGGCGAACACTTCCGCCGTCACTGGTAGGGCTGTCGTAGCTTTGTGCGGGAAAGTCTGGGTCCCAACCAGGGACGCGAAGAACTACCCGGTCTGCCCTCGCTGTAAGGCGCTGAAGGATGAGGCCGGCAGGCAGGGAGAGAACTACCCCTTCACCGACTGACTCCCTAATGGGCAGTTGGTAGCGGGTCCGCGGGGGAGTAGTAATGGGTTGGGATTCCCGGCTCGCCCTCGGAAAGCCTCCACGCCGCGTACGGCAACTGGTCGCGGGAGCTCCGCTGGTGCTCCTGAGCTATCGCGGTTTCTGGGGACTCCCACAGTGGCGCGACAACCTCTCCGCCACGCACAAGCGGGACCTGAAGAGGCCTGCCGCCGGCTTGTTCCAGTAGTTCGCGCCCTTCTTCCATGCTGTACCCGGTCAGTAGGGCTTCTTGGCAGGCGTGCCCGTCGGGGCCGTAGAGACGGCCAGCGACCTTCAGACCCCCGACAGTGCCTTTGGCCTCAGACTTCTTCTCAACGGGCACCATCACGCCGTCTTTATCTTCACGCGCCACCAGTTTGTACACCAGTGCGGCTGTCGGGACACCCGAGCCTGTCACCAGGCGCGTTCCGACGCCGTAACTGTCGACGGGGGCGGCGCCCAGCGCGGCAATAGCGTATTCGTCGAGGTCCGAGGTGACGGTGATCTTGGTACTTGTCGCGCCCAGCGCGTCCAGTTGAGCGCGGACCCTGAAGGCTTCAGCCACCAGGTCACCTGAGTCCAGCCGCACAGCTCCCAGTTCCCCGCCCGCGGCCCTTGCAGCGGCCACTGCTTTCGCAACCCCGTCCGGAACGTTGTACGTGTCGACAAGCAGGGTGGTTTCCGGACCAAGGCTTGCGATTTGCGTAGCGAAGGCCTCTTCCTCGGAGTCATGCACCAGGGTGAAGGAATGAGCTGATGTGCCGACGGTTGGGAGACCGTAACGTTTCCCGGCTTCTAGGTCCGAGGTGGCTTCGAACCCTCCGATGTACGCGGCCCGCGCGGCTGAGACGGCAGCGCGTTCGTGGGCGCGCCTAGCACCCATGTCGACGCAGGGCCTGCCGTGGGCGGCGATCGTCATCCGCGAAGCAGCCGAAGCAACCGCACAGTCGTAGTTGAGGATCGAGAGCAGCAGGGTCTCAAGTAGCGTTCCCTCGGCAAATGTCGATTCCACGGTGAGGAGTGGAGAACCGGGGAAGTAGCATTCCCCTTCCTGGTAGCCGTGAATGTCACCTGTGAAACGGAAGTTCGCTAGGTAGTCCAGGGCTTGGTCCGAAAGGAAGTCTTCGGAGGCCAACCAGTCGATCTGTTCAGGGCTGAACTGGAAGCGTTCAAGGGCCTCCAGGATGCGACCCGTTCCCGCGACTACCCCGAACCTTCTGGTTGTGGGGAGAGCTCGGCCGAATAGTTCAAAGACGCTACGGCGCTTCGCGGCACCTGACTGGAGCGCTGCGTCCAGCATCGTGAGTTCGTACTTGTCTGTTAGAAGAGCGGTTGACTGTGAAGCAGGCATGAACAAACCGTAGTCCCTTGAGCGAACGCCCCGAAGAAGTGCCCGCCTCTTGGTGTGATGAATCCCCCGCATCTTCGCTGTGGGATTGGCCTAGCACTGGGGCTAGGGGTTTGGGAATGGGATAGCGTCTAACCCGTGAACGACGCACCGATCGGCATTTTCGACTCCGGGCTTGGCGGCCTGACTGTCGCCAGAGCGATCATTGATCAGCTACCAGGGGAGGACATCGTTTACCTTGGCGACACCGCGAACACCCCGTACGGGCCTCGTTCAATCGCGGAGATTCGCGAGCTGACTCTGGCAGGTTTAGACACGCTGGTGCAGCAGGGGGCTAAGGCTCTGGTTATCGCCTGTAACACTGCCACGGCAGCCGCCTTGGCTGATGCTCGCGAGCGTTATTCCGCAGAGCTTGGGATCCCCGTCATTGAGGTTGTCACCCCCGCGGCTCGTGAGGCTGCGTTCACCACCAGGAATGGCAAGGTCGGGGTAATCGGAACGTTAGCCACCATCTCTTCCGACACCTACCGCCGGGCGCTCGCGGCTGCGCCGGGGGTAGAGGTGACGCAGATCGCCACCCCCGCACTGGTCGACTTCGTCGAGACGGGCGTAACTGCGGGCAGGAGGCTGTCGTCAACCGTTGCGAACTACATGGCACCGCTCAAGGAAGCCGGCGTTGACACGGTTGTCCTGGGGTGCACTCACTACCCTCTTCTCACCTCTGTCTTGGCCCGCGAACTCGGGGAGGGCGTCTCTCTAGTGACCTCTTCGGAAGCCACAGCAAGGGAGACGTACTCCGTGCTGGTTGACCAGGACCTGTTGCACAGTCCCCGCCCCGTAGGTTCCGCGAACTACCGCTTCCTGGTCACTGAGCCCAGCGAGCGGTTTGCGGGCCTTGCTCGCCGATTCTTGGGCCCTGAGGTGGGCCGTCTTGAAGACGTAGCGACTTCCAACAAGCAGGAAGGCTGACTTATGAAACTGACCATCGTTGGGTCCAGCGGGTCCATGTCGGGCCCAACCAGTGCCGCGTCCTGCTATTTGATTCAGGCCGCTGGCCCGGATCCCGAGACTGGGTCTGAACGCATCTGGTCACTTGTGATGGATCTTGGCCCCGGTGGATTCGGTCAGCTGTGGACGTACCTGGAACCCCGCGATCTGGACGCAGTGCTGATCACGCATGGGCACGCCGATCACATGGCTGACATCATTTCTCTCCAGGTTTACCTTCGGTGGAACCCGGGTGGTGACATGACGGGGATGCCGCTCTATGGGCCTTCCCGAATCCCCCATAGGGTCCACCAGATTGACGGGTACATGACGGAGGAAGAGAAGTGCACGTTCGACCACAGGGTCGTGGAGTCCGGTACGACCTTCCAAGTGGGCCCGATGACGGTCACCGCGTTCCCTGGTCTGCACCCGATCGAGTCTTATGGCTTTCGTGTGGAGGGGCCGTCCTCGAACGGAGACCGGGACGTCGTCATTGCTTACACCGGGGACACGGACCTGTGTCAGGGGATGCAGGACATGGCGGAAGGGGTGGATCTGCTGCTTGCTGAGTGCGGGTTCACGGAGGCGGACCCGCCGCGCGGCATCCACATGAGCGGGAAACGCGTCGGTGAGCTGACACTTGCCAGCCAGGCCAAAACGACGGTGCTGACCCACATCCAGCCCTGGACCGACCCCGCGGTGCCGGTCCTTGAGTTCCAGGTTGCGACGGGGACCGTGCCAGAGGTGGCAGGCCCAGGCAAGGTGTGGGATCTTTAGTCCTGCCCCAGTTGCTGGCATAGCACCGGTGCCAAAGCCTCAAGTGCTTTGCCTCGGTGTGACAGCTGGTTCTTTTCTTGCGGCGTCATTTCGGCCGTAGTGCGATCGTGTCCGTCCGGAACGAATGCCGGGTCGTAGCCGAAACCGCCTTCACCTCGCAGCTCTTTCAGCAGGCTCCCGCGCATGACTCCCAGCTCCGTGAACGTCTTCCCGTCCGGAACTGCCAGCGAGGCCGCACACGCGAACTGCGCGCCACGTTGACCCTGTGGAACGTCGGCCAGCTGCGCTAACAGCAGGTCAAGGTTGGCTCGGTCTTCACCGTGGGTGCCAGCCCAACGGGCTGAGAAGATCCCGGGCGCACCCCCCATGATGTCGACCTGCAGGCCCGAGTCATCGGCAAGTGCTGGCAGACCCGTTGCTTTCGCGACGGCCCGGGCCTTCAGCGCAGCATTTTCTTCAAAGGTCCGTCCGTCCTCAACGGGGGAAGGGACGTTAAAGTCCGTCATGGGAACGATTCGATCCAAAGGAAGGCAGGGGGCAACGTCCGCCAGAATCGCCTTCATTTCCTGAACTTTGTGAGCGTTCCCCGTTGCCAGGACCAGCAGGGGAGAGCGGTCTGAACTCATTTTGCGATCGCTTCGTTCTGAAGTTGAACCAGCTCCTGGATCCCCCGTTGCGCCAGGTCCAGAAGCTGGTCCAGGTCTTGGCGCGAGAAGGGCTGGCCTTCCGCGGTTCCCTGGACTTCGATCAGGTCTCCTGAGCCGATCCCGACCACGTTCATGTCGGTGTCTGCAGCAACGTCTTCAACGTAGGGCAGGTCCAGAAGCGGGGTGCCCTCAAGCAGACCCACGGAGATTGCTGCGACGTTATCTCGAATGACGCGGCGTGGGTCTTTTCCGCGGATGGCGCCGTTTTGGATTCCCCAAACGACCGCGTCGTAGAGGGCAACCCACGCGCCCGTGATGGCTGCGGTCCGGGTTCCCCCATCGGCTTGCAACACGTCGCAGTCAACCGTGATCGTGTTCTCTCCGAGTGCCTTCGTGTTGACCACCCCGCGTAGGGAACGCCCGATCAGACGTGAGATTTCGTGGGTTCTTCCCCCGATCTTTCCCCTCACAGATTCACGAGGAGAACGCTGTGAGGTTGCCCGAGGGAGCATTGCGTACTCCGCAGTCACCCAGCCGCTTCCCGAACCTTTGCGCCAGCGCGGCACTCCCTCTTCAAAGCTGGCGATACAAAGGACGCGAGTGTTACCGAACTCGATCAGGACGGAACCCTCCCCGGTGTTCGTCCATTCCCTAGTGATCTGTATAGGCCTGCTTTGGTCAGGGAGTCGACCATCAGCGCGTTTGAAGGATCCGTTTTCACTCATGGTCAAACGATAGTTCACCGGGGTCGGGTGAGGATGTCGGCGGGGGTGGGTACCGTGGGGGCATGGTAAGAGGTGCGGGTGGGTCGGCCCTGGGTGGGTCGACCCTGGGTGGGTCGGCCCCGGGTGGGTTGACCCCGGTTGGCGGAGGGCGTCTAAGTCCTGAAGAACTTCTGGGTGCTCTGGACCCGCAGCAGGCGGAAGTCGCCGCGCAGCTGCGCGGCCCACTCTGCGTACGGGCCGGGGCGGGAACCGGAAAGACGCGGGCCATCACGTACCGCATTGCTTACGGCGCTGCGATGGGTGAGGTCGACCCGGGAACCGTTTTGGCGGTGACTTTCACCAACAAAGCGGCCGCAGAGATGGCCAGCAGGTTGCGTGCTTTGGGGGCCGGGGCCGCAACGGCTCGCACGTTTCACTCAGCTGCCTGGGCCCAGCTTTCATACTTTTGGCCCGACGCTTACGGGGGAGACAGGCCGAACCTGCAGACGAATAAGGCATCGCTCGTGACCGCGGCTGCTTCCCAGGTCGGCTTGGCGGTAGACAAGGTCTTGATTCGGGACCTCGCAGCCGAAATCGAATGGTCAAAGGTCTCCATAGCGAACGCAGCAACGTATGCGGACAAGGTCCGGTCCAAAGGACGTGTCCCTCCGGGTGGGTTGGAAGCGGAAGAAGTCGCCAGATTCTTGGACGCCTACGAAATGGCGAAGGATCGCCAGGGCGCGATCGACTTTGAGGACATCTTGCTGCTCACCGTCTCCATGTTGCAGGAACGTCCTGACATCGCGGCAGCCGTGCGGGCCCGCTACGCAAGCTTCGTGGTCGACGAATACCAAGACGTTTCCCCGATCCAGCAAAAGCTGTTAGATCTTTGGCTTGGGGGGCGCCGCGACATTTGCGTGGTTGGGGACGTTGCACAGACCATTTATTCCTTCACAGGAGCCACGGCCTACTATCTTGAGTCCTTCCCGAAAAGGGTCCCGGGTGCACGGGTGGTAGAGCTGGTACGTGACTACCGCTCCACACCGCAGGTGGTTGCCGTTGCGAACCAGGTTGTTGGGAGCGCACGGGGCATGGACGGCAGGTCGCGACGGACGGGCCTGCCTGGCGCCGTTCACCTGGTCGCTCAACAACCTTCGGGTCCCGCCGTCCGCTTCGAAACCTTTGACACCGAAGCACAGGAAGCGGCCGAGGTCGCTCAGCGCGTCAAGGACCTGGCTGCCAGAGGGGTTCCTCTGGGGCAGATTGCGATTCTCTATCGGACCAACAGCCAGTCCCGTCCCTTTGAAGACGCGCTTGGAGACCTTGGCATCAACTATCAGATTCACGGCGGGGCCCGCTTCTTTGAACGCGAGGAAGTTCGCAGGGCAGTCATGCTGCTACGGCAGCAAGCCCGGATCCGCCAACTGAGCGGGGAGCAGGGGGACACGAGCCTGCTGGAGTTGGTGCAGGAAGTCGTGGCAGGCCTTGGATGGAGTCCTCAGGCCCCCGACGCTGAGGGCGCGGTGCGGGAACGGTGGTCGAACCTTGACGCCCTGGTGAACATGGCTTCACAGCGCCCTGATTTCTCTCTTGACCAGTTCGTTCAGGAGTTGCAGGAACGCAGTGCTTCCAAGGCCGCCCCGCAGGTGAACGGAGTGGTGCTTTCCACCCTTCACGCGGCTAAGGGACTGGAATGGGAAGCTGTTTTCCTGGTGGGTGTCAGCGAGGGTCTGCTCCCAATCTCACTTGCCACGACCCCGGAAGCAATCGAAGAGGAACGCCGATTACTTTACGTCGGAATCACGCGCGCAAAACAGGACCTGCAGATCTCCTGGTCCCGCGCACAGTCTCAGGGACGTAGTCGTGCGCGAAAAGTGTCGCGCTTCCTTTCGGACCTTTGGCCTTCCTCAACAGACCCCAAGAAAACTCGTCGGTTAGCCGCAGGAACAAAACGGAAAGCCGAGGAGCGCGACTTTGCCGACTCCGCGGACCCCGCAACGCTCCAGCTCTACCAGTCCCTGTGTGCTTGGAGACTTGCTACGGCCAAGCAAATGGAGCGCGCCCCCTACCAGGTCCTGTCCAACACCACCCTGCGCGACATCGCTGTGGCCAAACCCAAAACCCTCCGACAACTGGGAGTTCTGCGGGGAATCGGGGACGTCAAGCTCAGCCAGTTTGGGGGACCCCTTCTTCAGGTGGTCCGCGACGCTGAGCCTCGCTAACTGACTTTCGCCAGCGCCAAGCACCCGCATTCTGGGTGGGGGAAGCAGGCGTGCGTCTCGACGCCCGCAGCCGTGACTCTATAGATCGGCGAGGCCGGGCTCGCTTGAGATTCTCTTTCACCCAGGTCTCGGGTTGCTGCGCTCGCCGCGGACCAGGCGGCCTGGGCGCCGTTGCTTGCAACCTCGCTTATAAGCCCTACCGCAAGCCCCGCCGCTGTCGCCGCCAAGTGGGGGACCGAGGGGACAGGTCCCGTGAGCTCTAACGAGTCGCGCCGCTTTTCCCACCCGGGGGAACTGTCACGACAATGCAGGTCTAGGCACAACGCGCACGGCGTGTGACCGGGGACCACAAGGGGGCCCACAAGGATCGACCGGTCATCGGACACGACTGGGATGTGAACGGTGTCGAAGCTGAGGAGCCTGCCGAGCAGCCCGTGATCAAAGACCCGGTCCGAGCAGACCACAGCCACGTCAGGAACCGCCACCTTCCCCGTGCAGGTGCGTGGCGCAATGGCTTTGATGACCTGCCGCACGCTGAGTGCGCGGGGCATGCCCTTGTGTTCGCGGGGGAACAGGGACTCGGTACTGATCCCGACTCTCTCGTTGTCCTGGATCTCTATGCCGGCAACCCTGGACTCTGCCAGAAGCTTCGCGACCCGGATTCCCACTTCGTCCATTTGGACTACTCGAACCCTCAGCTTGTGCATGGGATTTTCTTGAGCGGCCAGGAGTCCTGCGGCATCGAGTAGGTGGAGCGCTTCAACTTGCCGCGCCGATAGGTTCCCGGCTTCGTTTCCAACGCGCCTGTTTTTGCGGTCTGTGAGGGAGTGCAACCACGCCACCTCTATGGGGCTGAGTCCTGAGAACACAACAGAGTGGGCCGGGTTGGACCCCACTTGAACCATCCCTGCTGAGACCTCGTGAACCAGCGTGCCTTCCACCAAATCTGCGCCCATGATCTTCCCGCCTTCGAGTGCTTGCTTTTGCCTAGCCAAGGTTGGGCCAGAGGCGAGCAAAGAGGTCTTCCGCCGGGCAACCCTGTGGAAACTGGGCGGCGCCTCTCCCAACGAAACTGGACATCGTCGCAGGTCAGCAGGGGAGAAGCGGAAATGTCTTCCACAGGTGATGCAGGCAACGTTGCACGAAGGCTACGGCAAACGTCCAGAACCTGAACAGCCCGAACGTGATCGTTTCCTAGACCCTAGGCGTCGTCTTCTTCTGAATCCGGAGCGTCGGGACCGCGCAGGTCCTTCGGCATGGACTTATCCCAACCCAGCGTTCCGTCCAGGAGTTTTTGGATTTCACGATCAAAGTCTATGTCGTCAGGTTCAGGCTCTGCCGGAGCACCATAGTCCTCAGGGTTTTCCAAGTCGTGCAGTGTTGGAACCGCGTCGGGGTGGCGCCACAGCGCATCCCGAGCCGCGGGACCCTTCTGGATCTCAACATCACGGAAGATCCTGGCTGCTGCCCGCGCCATTCGTGGGCGTAGCTCTAGGCCAACAAGGTCGCCCAGGGCCGCTTCGGCTGCCGAGCCGGTGACCCTGCGCCTCCTCAGCATCTCTCGAAGTCGATCTGACCCCGGCAGGTAGGGCACGACTGCGTCAGTTGTAACGGTTTCAACCCAACCTTCAATCAGGGACAGTAGCGTCTCAAGGCGCATCAGAGCCTGCTCTTGGGATTCGCTTGGCTCTGCGGAGAAGATTCCCCCGCTCATCATCTGGGTGACGGACTCTGGGTTCGAGGGGTCAAAAGAGCGAGCCGCCTCAGTGAGTGCATCGGTGTCCAAAGCGATCTCTCTGGCGTAACGCGTGACAGCCAGTTCCAAGTCGTGCCTCAGCCACGGCACGGATGCGAACAGTCGGACGTACGCCATTTCCCGCACGGCAACGTACTGCTCCACGACGTCGTATCCCTCGTCGAGCCCGTCCGCGAAAGCTTCAATGTTCGTGGGGACAAGCGCTGCGATCCCGGGTTCCGTCAGAGGGAAACCCGTGTCGGATGTCCCAAAGCATTCTTTCGCCATTCCGGCGAGCGCCTGCCCCACCTGCGTACCGAAGGACATCGCAGACATTTTCGGGACCATCTGTTGCAGGCCGCCAAGCAGCTGCTCCATCCCGTCAGGTAATCCGTGCTCCATGGGAGCCTGGTCTTCTAGGACCTCGGTCATCGCGCGAGCGACGTTCTGGGCAACAGGGTTGAAAATCTTCTTCCACGCAGGCAGGGTCTCTTCAACCCACTGCGACCGGGTCCACGCTCCACGTTTCCCGCCCTGAACGGCGAAATCGGTGACGGGGTCCAGCCACAGGTCTGCGACGGACAGCGCCTGGCGCGCCCTGGCGGCCTGGGCTGCGCTGAGACGCGGATCCCCTGACTGGTATGCCATCTGTCTACTGATGTCGCTGACCATGGACCAGTTCACGGGTTCATTCGACGATTTCATTAGGTGCCGAAACTGACCCATTGCCTGGGCCATCGCGTGGGGCGAAGCAAAGTTTCCAAGGGCAGACATGTCGAAGCCGTGAGCGCGCATGGCCTGGGCGGCTTCCTTCGCACCTTCTGATCCCAGGAACCCTGAGAGCAGTTGCTCAAGGAAATCCTCGGGTCCATCCTGGGGTTCCATCTCCTGGTTCTCGTCCATAGCGTAAGACTACAGTCCGACGTTCTTGAGCGAGCTGGGCAGTGCACAATAGGTCCATGGAATGGCAAGACCTGATGGCAAAGAAATCCGAAGGGGAGCAGGCGCCCCAAGTTCCGTCTTCGAAGAAGACCCGCCGTGCAATAGTCGCCCTTGCGGTTTTCGCGCTCGTTTTAACAGGTTTTCTGGTCATGCCGACCGGCTGCCTCATCTACCGTCCTGGACCCACGGTCAACGTGCTTGGCTCCCAGGGGGAAACCGTTGTCCTCGAGTTCAGTTCTGATCCGGATGACCCCACCCTTCCCGTTCAAAGGGAGATGTTCGAGGGCGACGGTGAACTTCGCATGGTGACCGTCTCGGAAAGCGGGGGGCCCGGCAACGGGAAGGTGAGGGGTGCAGAACTGGTTCAGGCTTGGTTTGAGCCAGGTTCCAGCATTCTTAAGTACTCGGACGTCTATGACAAAGGGGTGACGGCGGAAGAGGTCGAGCAGGCCAGTGCCGCTCAGATGACCTCCTCGCACTCCACTGCCGCAATTGCAGCGATGGATTACCTCGGCATCCCCATGGAGTCCGAACTGACTGTTGTCGGCGTGGTTCCGGGCAGTGGCGCGGAAGGGGCCGTGGAAGAGGGCGACGTGTTGGTCTCGCTTGAAGACCCAAGCGGCACGGTTCACGCACTCGACCGGCCCTCGGCGCCGTTTACGGTCGTGAAACGGATTGCCCCGGGTTCAAAGGTCCTGTTGACGGTGCTCCGGAATGGCAAAGAGGTAACTGTGCCGATCACTACTTCTGGTCCAGAGCAGGGTGAGAGCTTCGAGGGCTCCAAGATGGGTGTCTACCTGGATGTCAACACCGAACTCCCGATTGATGTCACCATCCACCTTGAGAAGGTCGGGGGTCCGTCAGCAGGCCTGGCGTTCGCGCTGGGCATCATCGATGAGTTGACCGAGGGCGGAACGACGGGTGGGGAGAGCATCGCTGCGACCGGATCGCTCAGTTTCGCTGGCGACGTCGTGCCCATCGGTGGGGTCAAACAAAAGATGTACGGGGCGCTACGCGACGGCTCAAAGTGGTTCCTGGTTCCCGCAGACAACTGTGACTCTGTCGTGGGGAACGAACCGGATGGCTTACGCGTGGTGCCCGTCAAAACGCTTAGCCAGGCGGCTGACGCCCTGAGTGCGATCGCCGCGGGGGATGGGAACGGCCTACCTGTCTGTGAGGCCCAGTCTTAGACCATCGACCAAGCCGGGAACTAACGACGCTCCTTGGCCGACCCGCTCGCGGTCATCGAAGGTACGTGCCCGCACCTCGCACCACGAATCCCCTTCGCGGTTCACGCCCACCACGACTCTGATGTCGGTTCGGGCTGGGTGAGACTCTGCGTAGGCCATCGCTTCGTCCGGGTCTTCGGGAGCTTCGTCGTCTGCTTCCGGGGGCAGGATGATCCGTTCGACGGTGAGTGCTGCTCCCGCAACCGTCTCCGGCCAGACGATGTGCGCCAGCAGTTCTTCCAGCTCATCGACTGGCAGGGTTTCTTGCGCGACAGCTGACAGGTGCGTGGGGTCCCCATCCCAGTTTTCAGATAGAGACTCTGCGACGTCGCTGGGCAGGCCCTCGGCCGACAGGAGTTCGCCGGTCGGAACCAGTGCGTAGAGCGCTGGTGGCCTGTCCCACCCTGCGCCCGCCGCTCCGATTTCCAGTTCGTCAACAACTCTTCGCAGTGCTTTCAAAGAGGGAGTGTCACTGTCCTGCTTCGGACCTGTCTTTTCGTTTGTCTGCTTGTTTTCGCCCATGGGCGCAATAGTCCCACGAAAAACGGGTGCGCCCCAAGCTGACGCTAGACTGGAGGAAGTCAAACTAGGGAGCTCCGGCTGCCAAGGAGGTACATCGAGGTGTCTTTCCCCGATAACTGGTTTCAGCCCCGTCAAAACCCATTGGGCGCGCAAAGGGCAACGGGCGCAAGCGGCGGACAAGCAAAGCGTCCCCCCTCGTTCTTTGCGAGTGGCAAGTGGAAGAAGAGTCCCTGGTTCTGGACCTTCGCGATAATCGCAGCACTGGTCTTACTGGTCGTTGTCTCATCCGTGCTCTGGACCGAGGTTCTCTGGTTCAACCAGTTGCACGCTTCCAGAGTGTTGTGGACACGGTGGGGTGCCACCTCCATTAGCTTCATGATCGCTTTCCTGGTCCAATACGCATTCGTCGTTTTCTGCCTTCACTGGGCGTACAAGTCAAGGCCTGAGGTGGGCAAGGGTTCTCCTGGCGGAAACATGCGGCAGTACCAGGGGGCGATCGACCCCTTCCGGAAGGTTCTTTTCTGGGGCTTGCCTGCTCTGATCGCCGCGATGACTTCGGCGGGTGTCGCCTCCAACTGGCAGACGTTCCTGGTGTGGTTCCACCGCACGCCGTTCGGTGAAGTGGACCCCCAGTTCGGGCTCGACATTTCTTTCTACGTCTTCACTTTGCCCATGCTGCAGATTCTTGCGGGCTTCCTTTTGACCACGCTTGTCATCGGTCTGCTGGCTGTCCTTGGCGTCGGCTACCTTTACGGCGGACTGTCCTTTTCCCCGAAGTTTTCCAGCACAAAGAGTGTGCGGATGCAGGTCGGGATTCTGGCGGCAGCGATCTCGCTTGTGGTGGCGCTGCGCTACTGGCTTGGGATCTATGCGCTACTACTGAACGACGGTGAGTTCGCGGACGGCGCCATGTACACGGCGGTGAACGCGAACCTGCCAGCACAACTTATCCTCGCCGTCATTTCTGTACTGGTTGCGGGGCTTTTCCTGGTTGCGGCCTTCAAGGGGACTTGGAAACTTCCAGCGGTTGGGCTGGGCGTCACGGTGGTTTCGGCGCTTGTGATTGGCGGTGCTTACCCAGCGCTTGTCCAGCAGTTCAAGGTCACCCCGAACGAACGGAACTTGGAGCAGCCGTACATCCAAAGGAATATCGACGCGACGCTTGCCGCTTACGGTTTGGACGATGTCGAATACAACACCTATTCCGCACGGACGGACGCGTCTGCGGGACAGTTGCGTCAGGACTCGCAGTCCACTTCTCAGATCCGTCTGCTGGATCCGGGGATTGTTTCCCCGACGTTCCGTCAGTTGCAACAGTCCCGTCCCTACTACACGTTTGAAAGTCAGCTTTCGGTTGACAGGTACGTGATTGACGGGGATCGGCGCGACACTGTGATCGCGGTTCGTGACATCAACTTGGATGGCCTACAGGCTCAACAGCAGACCTGGGTTAACGAGCACACAGTCTTCACTCATGGCATCGGTGTCGTTGCCGCTTTCGGTAACGTCGTGAAGTCTGACGGGACGCCTGAGTTCTGGGAGTCTTCAATCCCGTCTAAGGGCGATTTGGGGGAGTACGAGGAACGGGTGTATTTCTCCCCGAAGTCACCCCTCTACTCGATTGTTGGGGCGCCAGAGGGTTCGGCTCCGCAAGAGCTTGATTACCCGGATGACAACGCCGCTTCCGGTCAGGTCATGACAACCTTCACCGGGGACGGGGGTCCCAGTGTTGGCAACCTGTGGAACAAGCTGCTTTACGCCGTGAAGTTCGCTTCTACCGACATTTTGTTCTCTGAGCAGACCAACTCGGAATCACAGATCCTTTACGACCGGGACCCGCTTCTTCGTGCGGCGAAGGTTGCTCCGTTCCTGACGCTCGAACAACGCGCTTACCCAGCTGTTGTGGACGTTGATGGTGACCCGGCGACGCCAAAGCGCCTGGTTTGGATCATCGATGCTTACACGACATCTGACATGTACCCGTATTCGGAACACCAGTCGTTGCTGGACGCCACCGTTGATTCGCGGACAACCCAAATGGGAGTCCTTGTCCAGGACAACGTGAACTACATGCGTAACTCGGTGAAGGTGACGGTTGACGCTTACGACGGCTCCGTAAGCCTTTATGCGTGGGAGACCGACGAGCCCATCTTGCAGGCCTGGTCCGGGGTTTACCCGGGCATGGTGAAGGACATGTCTGAAATCTCGGGTGACCTGATGGCTCACATGCGCTACCCCGAGGACATGTTCAAAGTTCAGCGCAAGCTGCTTGAGACCTACCACGTGACTGAGGCTTCCGAGTTCTACACGGGTGGTGACCGTTGGCGACTTTCCGAGGACCCCACATCCACTTCGAGCGATGGGACTGCGGCCTCTGCTCAGAAGTTGCAGCCTCCCTACTATCTGACGATGCAGATGCCGACCCAGGACAGCGCCGAGTTCTCTCTGACTTCGGTTTATGTTCCTGCGGGTGTTGGTGAGACCCGCAGGGCAGCTATGGCTGGCTTCCTCGCGGTTGATTCGGAAACTGGGAACACGCCTGGCAAGATTCGTGAGGATTACGGCAAGCTGCGCCTGATGGCACTGCCTTCTTCGACGACTGTGCCTGGGCCTGGACAAGTGCAGAACAACTTCAACACGGACCAGCAGGTGGCAATTGAGCTGAACCTTTTGAACCAGCAGGGGTCGAAGGTGCGGCACGGAAACCTGTTGACGCTCCCGGTTGGTGGGGGACTGCTCTACGTCCAGCCGGTGTACGTCGAGTCGACGTCTTCTACTTCTTACCCGGTCCTTCGCTACGTGCTGACGGCGTTCGGCGACCAGGTCGGGTTTGGTCGGACGCTGGCTGAGGCCCTTGACCAGACGTTTGGTGGGGACGCTGGAGTCGAGACCGCGGATCAGGACTTGGCGCCAGATAGCGGTGAAGAAGAGAACCTTACGCAGGAAGAGCAGATCGCTGCTCTCCTTCAGAAGGCGCGGGACGCCATGCTGGCTTCGGAAGAGGCCATGGCTGCGGGTGACTGGGCCGCTTACGGCAGAGCTCAAAACCAGCTCAACTCGGCACTGGAGCAGCTGATTGACCTTTACGGCTTAGACACAGCTGATGCCGATGCCGAGGGGGATGGTGACGCGGCGGCTGGCACCGAGGGTGATAAGGATCTTGGCACCCTGGGTGAGGACGCAAAAGACGCCACCGACGACTAGCCCCAAGCCCTCCACCGCTGCCGGCCCTGCCCCTACACCGCTTTGGCCGCGGGTTGTGCGTCACGCTTCGGCCGCGGGTTGTTCCCGGAAAACCTGGGCTTAGAGGCCTCAACCAGGCAACAACCCGCAGCCGGACGGAAGGGGCTGTGAGAGCCGTGGCTGAACTAGGTGGGTGCAGCCGCAACAAACAGGGGGCTACAGCCACAACGTGGTACCGGTCCGCAACGGATGTGTTCTGGTGTAGGGCCGTGGCGTTTTAGGTGCTGTTTGCGCGCGTTTCCCTGCCACAACGTGTCATCGGGCCGCAACAGCCGTGTTCGGGTGTCGGGTCGTGGCGTTTAGCTTGGCCCTCAGGCTTCCTGGGCCTGATTTGTCCGGGATCTTGTTCGCCGTCAGCGGCCCTTAAGGTTCTGGGTGGCGCAAACGGATGAGAATGACACTTTTCTGCGCCTTGCTGTCCGTTTGCACCGCTGGCGTCCGTTTGCACCGCTGGCGTCCGTTTGCACCGCTCAGATTGAGTGGGTCGCGCCACGGGAACT
>CAYFRO010000034.1:0-16759 GCA_964345565.1 uncultured Actinomyces sp. | reverse complement strand
AGAAAGAGGACCTGTCCGGCTGGTGGCGTTACTTGAATCGGTTGAAGGAGTCCTGCCCGCTGGGCTGGACCGAACCCGAGGACGGGAGGCTCGCACCCCAATACGTTCTGCAACGTATCTCTGCCCTATCTGGTCCCGACACCTTCTACGCCACGGGGGTGGGGCAACACCAGATGTGGGCGTCGCAGTTCTTGGAACTGAACAACCCACGCAGTTTCATCTCCTCTTCTGGGCTGGGAACCATGGGCTATGGAGTTCCCGCTGCGATGGGCGTCAAGGTCGCGAACCCGGACGCGACCGTTTGGTGCATTGACGGGGACGGGTCCTTCCAAATGACCAACCAGGAGCTTGCCACCTGCGTCGTAAACAATATCCCGATCAAGGTAGCGCTGATCAACAACACGGTCCTTGGCATGGTGCGCCAGTGGCAGAACCTGTTCTACAACGAACGCTACTCAAACACGAACCTCAACGACCACGACCGGGAGCAGGTCCCGAACTTCGTGAAGCTTGCGGAAGCCTACGGAATCCCGGGGCGCGTGGTCGCGAAAGAAGACGAAGTCGACGAGGCCATCGAATGGGCACTCTCGATCAATGACAAACCGGTTTTCATCGATTTCCGGGTTTCAAAGGACGCAATGGTTTGGCCGATGGTGGCCGCAGGGGTCTCTAATGATGACATCCGCTACGCTCGCGGGCTGGCCCCAACCTGGGATGGAGAAGAGTGAAAATGGCTGAGCAACTACACACCCTCTCAATCCTGGTTGAGAACAAGCCTGGCGTCCTGACACGGGTTGCTGCTCTGTTCGCGCGTCGCGATTTCAACATCAAATCCCTAACCGTGGGTGAAACCGAACGCGCCGACATTTCCCGGATGACGATCATTGTCGACGCGCAGAACAATGCGCCGCTGGAGCAGGTAACGAAACAGCTCAACAAGCTGGTAAACGTCCTGAAGGTTGTCGAGATGCCGGCGGATGACTGCGTTGAACGCAGGTTGTTGCTGTTGAAGGTGACCGCCAATGACGTCACCCGCACGGGCGTGTTGCAGATCGTCGAGCTGTTCCGCGCTCACGTGGTCCACGTTGACATGGACTTCGTGGTGATCGAATCGGTGGGAACGCTTGCCAAACTTGAGGCCCTCCTGGCCTCGCTGGAGCCCTATGGGGTTCGTGAAGTAGTCCAATCTGGAGCCGTCGCCATTGGGCGTGCCGCCAGATCCCTAACTGACCAGTTTAAGGAGAAGTAGACGTGGCAGAGATTTACTACGAGAACGACGCTGACCTGGGATTGATCCAGGGCAAGAAGGTTGCCGTCATCGGTTACGGTTCCCAGGGACACGCCCACGCGCTCAACCTGAAAGATTCCGGGGTTGACGTCGTCGTTGGTTTGCGTGAAGGTTCCAGCTCTTGGAAGAAGGCAGAAGAGGCGGGCCTTGAAGTTGCGACCGTTGAAGACGCCGTAGCCCAGGGCGATGTCGTAATGGTCCTGGTTCCAGACCAGTACCAGCGCCACGTCTACAAGGACCAGATTGAGCCGAACCTGAAGGACGACGCTGCACTGTTCTTCGCTCACGGTTTCAACATTCGCTTTGGCTACATCGACCCGGGCGCTGGACACGACGTCTGCATGGTTGCTCCCAAGGGGCCGGGGCATAAGGTCCGCGAGACCTATATAGAAGGCAAGGGAATCCCAGCGATCGTGGCCGTGGAGCAGGATGCTAGCGGTGAGGCTTGGGACTTAGCACTGTCCTACGCGAAAGCGATCGGTGCAACCCGGGCCGGGGTCATCAAGACGACTTTCACTGAGGAAACCGAAACCGACCTGTTCGGCGAGCAGGCTGTCCTTTGTGGCGGTGTTTCTCAACTGATCCAAAACGGGTTCGAGGTTCTCACCGAAGCGGGCTACCAGCCAGAAATCGCTTACTTTGAGGTCCTCCACGAACTGAAACTGATCGTTGACCTGATTTACGAAGGCGGGATCACCAAGCAGCGTTGGTCCGTGTCGGACACCGCAGAGTACGGCGACTACGTTTCCGGTAAGCGCGTCATCGACGAGCGGGTGAAGGAAAACATGAAGGCTGTCTTGAAGGACATCCAGGATGGCACCTTCGCAACCCGCTTCATCGCCGACCAGGATCAGGGAGGCCAGGAGTTCAAGGCACTGCGCGCCGAGGGCGAGTCTCACCCGATCGAAGCGACAGGGCAGGGTCTGCGCAAGAAGTTCGGTTGGACCCAGCAGGACAGTGACTACACGGACGGTTCGGCCGCCCGGTAACACACTCGCTGTGGAGCAGCCCGCTTCGATACCGGGGCGGGCTGTTTCAAGCTTTGACGAACAATACAGGGTCGCAAGAAAAACAAGAACGGGTAAAAGGGGAGCGTGTGGGAACGTTGAAGGTCGCCGTGATCGAAGGCGACGGGATAGGTCCTGAGGTCACCAAACAGGCGATCCGCGTGCTGAAGAAGGTCATGGCAGACTCGGGCCACGACCTGATACTTGGCGATTTCGACTTTGGTGCTGCTCGTTACCTATCCACGGGCCACATCCTGGACGACGCTGACCTCGCTGAGCTAGCGGACTTCGACGCCATCCTGCTAGGCGCGGTAGGGGATCCCCGTGTTGAACCCGGTGTCATTGAACGCGGGCTGCTTCTGAAGCTACGTTTTGCTTTTGACCAATACGTCAACTTGCGGCCCGCCATTCACTACCCCGGGGTTCCCTCCCCACTTGCCGACCCTGAAGGGATCAACTTCGTGGTGGTCCGTGAAGGGACAGAGGGCCCCTATGTTGGTGTCGGCGGGGCGCTACGCGTCGGGACAGATCAAGAAATCGCTACCGAGGTTTCGGTCAACACTGCGTTCGCTGTCGAGAGGGTCCTGCGCTACGCGTTCCAATTGGCAAGCACGCGGCCTAAGAAGAAACTGACTGTAGTCCACAAGGTCAACGTTTTGACGCATGCCGGAAAGCTGTGGGGTCGCCTCACTAAAGAGGTCGGGCGTGCTTTTCCCGAGGTGAGCGTCGAGTACCTGCACATCGATGCTGCGACCATCCACTTGCTAACGCGCCCCCAAGACTTTGACGTGATCGTCACCGACAACTTGTTCGGGGACATCCTGACGGACGAGGCCGCAGCGATCACAGGCGGCATCGGGCTTGCCGCGTCAGGAAACATAAACCCGAGTGGCAACTTCCCGTCAATGTTCGAACCCGTCCACGGCTCGGCCCCGGACATCGCAGGCCTTGGGATTGCCGACCCGATTGCAGCCATCGCATCCGTCCAGCTACTACTGGAAGCAAAGGGTTTCCAAGAAGAGTCGAACCGGGTGGGTCAGGCCATTGAAGCTGACATGGCGTGGCGTGGTGAGGCCGCCGAGCGCGCACGCGCGGGCGGTGGCACCGTCCCGGAGCGGAGCACTTCCGAAGTAACGGGATTCGTCTTGGCTGCGCTCGGTCGCGCTTAGAGAAGACAAAGAAAATCCAGCAGGCCCTAAAAGGGCTTCAGTTAGGGAGGGAAAAATGGGGGAACCAAAGGAAGAGCTGACTCCGCTAGCGAAGGAAGTAGTGTCAGCCGTGCTGCCAGATCCGGACCAAGCTGCAGCGCTGTTCTCCGTAACCGTAAACGAGTCTCCCGCCTCCAAATCCGATCACGCGGAAGCCATGGAGCACCTAGCTTTCGGTGAGACGTTCGGGGACTACATGGCGGTTGCTGAGTGGTCGAAGGACAAGGGGTGGCACGACCGTCGCGTTGAGCCATACGGTCCGTTGCAGTTGTGGCCCGCCGCGGCCGTTCTCCACTACTCTCAGGAGATTTTCGAGGGCATGAAGGCCTTCAGGTGGCAGGACGGGTCCATCTGGACGTTCCGCCCAGCCTTCAACGCTGCGCGCCTCAACAACTCCGCCCGCAGGATGGCCATGCCGCAGATCGACCTGGATGACTTTGTTGGTTCCCTGGTCCAGTTGGTCCGTCAGGACAAACGCTGGGTTCCAGCCACAGAGGACTCCAGCTTGTACCTGCGCCCGTTCATGTTCGCCGACGAACCTTTCGTTGGCATCCGTCCCGCCCACCACTTCAAGTACCTGGTGATCGGGTCCCCGGTTGGCCCTTACTTCAAGGGCGGCCTCAGCCCCGTCTCGATCTGGGTGTCAACCGACCACAATCGCGCGGCCCCTGGCGGAACCGGGGCCGCTAAGACCGGCGGCAACTACGCGGCGTCCCTGCTGCCTCAGAAGCTAGCGAGTGAAAAAGGGTTTGAGCAGGTCTGTTACCTGGATCCGAAGACGGGGAAGAACCTGGAAGAACTGGGCGGAATGAACGTCTTCGTCGTGAAAAAGGACGGGAGCGTCATCACCCCGAAACTGACCGGGTCCATCCTGGAAGGCGGAACCCGCTCCGCGATCATGCAGCTGCTACGCGACCGGGATATCGAGGTTTCGCAGGAGACCATCCCCCTCGACTGGCTTGTGGAAGCCATCGAGTCGGGTGAAGTCACCGAAATGTTTGCATGTGGCACCGCGGCGATCGTCACCCCAATCGGGAGGTTCGCGGGTGAGCAGTTTGACGTCACGCTTCCGGGACAGACACTGACTCACGAGATTTACGAGGAACTCTCAGGGATCCAGCGGGGCCTGCTCCCCGACCGTCACGGTTGGATGTACCAGTTGGCCTAGGGGACTGCGCAAAGAGCGACGGTACCCGTTCCCGTCGCGACTGCGCGCCCGTCGCTGTCAGAAAGAAAAGCGGCTTCCCCCCGAAGAAGGGTGATCTGTCCTCGAACTGTTTGGACCGTCACGGAATCGTCCAGACCAACCAGGATTCGCGGCCCCGAACCCGGAAGGGGGAGCGGCGTCCCAGAGTTTGCCGCAGACGGCGTAGCAGTGACTAGCTCGAAGTCTTCCACGGGGGAGCGGAAGTGGTTTATCCCCGGCCGGGGGTGCTCGGGAGCGATCCTTACCGGCGGGGAGCCGTCGAAGAAACCGAGTTCTAAGAAAAGGTCTCGGTCCACGTGCTTGCTTGTCAGGCCTCCGCGGACCACGTTGTCTGAGTTGGCCATGATTTCAAGCCCCAAGCCACGCTGGTAAGAATGCACGGTCCCCGTCGGCACAAACGCAGCCTCGCCGGGTTCAAGGCGCAGATGGTTCATTAGGAAGGCGATTAGGATAGCTGGGTCCGGGCCAAAGTGGTCGTGGGATTCCACAATGGCCTGATCAATCAGGGGGACGGGCGAGGCGCCTGCGTCGAGGCGTGCCTTGCAGGCCTCTGCGAACTCAGTGACCTCAAAGGCGCGAGGTCCGTCCCTTGGGTCCAGGATCCAAGAAACCACTGGCTTCACCCCGCGCCCCTTGGCTAGGAGCAGACGGCGCGACAGCCTTGAAGCTGTTTTGCTGTCGAGGTTCTCCAAGCGTTCGCGTGCCTGCCTGCGGACCACAAAACCGACCAGGCCGTCAAACTGCGTCAGGGCATAAACCATTTCAGGTTTGTGGGTGGCGTCTTGGAAAGAACGCTCCCGTGCCCCGACAGGCATTCCCCGCTGTTCCTCTAACTGGAACCCGGTCACTGCCCGCCGCCTCCCCGGGTGAACCTGAACAGACAGTGGGAGAGCGGGCGCAATAAACTTCACCAGGTAGGGCAGTTCGTCGCCCAGGGAGAAGCGGACAGAAGGACCCAGGGTGTTCTCAGGGTCCTGGGCAATCAACTCCCGTAGAGTCCCACCCGTTTGCAGACCGGACGCCCCAAGCGGGTGCGCCCCGAACCAAAGCTCCGCGAAGGGTTCGGAACTTGGGGACTCACCAATGAAGTCAGGGATTGCCTGCCTGGAGCCCCAGTCGTGGTGTTTCGCCACCCCACTCAGCAAATACAAGAGACCCTCCAAGAACGGTGCCCGAAGCTAATCGGGCGAGTCGGTGAGGCTAGTAGGCCCCGACAAGTTCGCCAACGGTGTCGGATTCGAACGCTTCCTTCACCTTGTCCATCTGTTCCCAATCCACTTCGATGATGGACTGAGTCCCGTCGGGGGACCAGCCAACCCCGGCGGTGGGAGCGGTGAAGAAGTGGATGTCCGGAGCGCGTACGGAACGCATTTTCAGCGCCTGGCCCGCTAGATAGCCGGCGTTGAACCCTTTGTCCCTGGCGATGAACGGCGAGATGGCCTCGACTATGTCGGTGAGTTTCGTGGGGCTGGTGAGCGTGTCTAGGCTCAAGAGTTTCGTGAGGAGGCCCTTCATGTAGGCCTGCTGGTTTCGCACCCTTTGATAGTCGCCGTCTTCGAAGCTCTTCCTTTCACGGACGAAGCTGAGGGCTTCGCTTCCGTTTAGCATCAGGCTTCCTTGCGGGAAGTTGTGGCCCCCCGCACTGAACGCTTGAGTGTTGTAGACCGGGACACCCCCAAGCGCGTCAGTCAGTCCCTTGAATCCCTCAAAGTCGATCATTGCGACGTGGTCGATGCGGGACCCGATCAGGGACTCAACCGTTTCTATGGCAAGGGGAGTCCCACCGTAAGCCAAGGCAGCGTTGATCTTCGCGTCGCCGTAGCCCGGGATGTCGACCCAGGAGTCCCTCATGATCGACATGATGTAGATGGCGGAGTGGTCTGCGGGGATCCGCGCGACCATGATGGTGTCAGAGCGCGCGTCCTGAGGGCCTTCAATGTCCTCGGTGTCAATCGTTCCCCGCGTGTCAGAGCCAAGCAACAGGATTGTTTGGGCGCCGTCGTCGCGCTCTGGCGCCTGCGTTGTAGGGAAGGCATCCGGGATGACTTCGGATTCATCGTCAAAAGTGGATGCCAGCCGCCACCCGAACCACCCGATGATTGCTGCAGCTGCCAGCAGCAACGTGATGAGGACGCCGAGCACGACCAGAGTCGTTCGCAGCCACCGTTTCTTTTGCTTCTTGGGGACGGGTTTTGTGACGGCGCGGCGAGCCAGGATAGGTTCGTCGCCCGCACCGTGGTCGGGTCGGTTATCGACGCCGTTGCTTGACATAGACCCCTTGAATCCTTTGTATTAGCTGGCGACTTCGCTAAGAATCGCGCAGTTTCATGTTAGTCGTTATTTAAGTCCCTTCGGCCGCTCTAGGCTCCAACTTTTGTGACGTCTCTTGCGGCCCCCTGTGAGGCAGACAGTGCGGTTGCGCTGTAGAGGCGCAGAGCCGGGGAGACTTTCCTGTCGCGCGTCAGTGGTGTCCAGGGCTTCTCGCGTTCTTCTTGGGCCAGGCGTCTGCGTTCGATTTCGGCGTCGTCAACCTTTAGATCCAAGGTGCCCTGGTTGATGTCGATGACGATCTGGTCGCCGTCTTCAATAAGGCCGATCAGGCCACCCGACGCAGCTTCGGGGGAGATGTGCCCGATGGAGATTCCCGAGGTCCCCCCAGAGAACCTCCCGTCGGTGATCAGGGCGACTTTGCTTCCCAGCCCGCGCCCCTTTATGAACGAGGTTGGGTACAGCATTTCTTGCATCCCGGGACCGCCCGAAGGGCCCTCGTACCGGATGACGACAACGTCGCCTTCCTTCACGGTCTTGTCGAGGATCCGGTCGATCGCTTCCTCTTGCGATTCCATTACGCGCGCCCGCCCCTCGAAGTGGAACAGGGAGGGGTCGATTCCCGCAGATTTGACGATGGCGCCTTCGGGGGCCAGGTTCCCGTAAAGGACGGTGAGACCCCCGGAGTCGGTGTATGCGTGATCGAAGTCGCGGATGCAGCCGCTGACGGGGTCTGCATCCAGATCCGCCCACCGGTTCGATGTGGAGAAGGGTTCGACCGTGCGCACGTTCCCCGGCGCCGCACTGAATAGGTCCAGGGCCTCTTGAGAGGGGTTTTCGCCGCGGATGTCCCACTTTTCAAGCCACGAATCCAGGTCCTTTGAGTGGATGGAGCGGACGTTTTTGCGAAGTAGCCCTGCACGGTTCAGCTCACCAAGTAGCGCCGGAACGCCACCAGCCCGGTGGACGTCTTCCATGTGGTAGTCGTTGTGGTTTGGTGCAACTTTGGAGATGCAGGGAATGGTTGCCCCGGCCTGATTGATGGTGTCAAGGTCGAAGTCGATGTCGCCTTCGCGCGCCGTCGCGAGCGTGTGGAGGACGGTGTTCGAGGACCCGCCCATCGCCATGTCGAGCGCGATCGCGTTCCAGAAGGCATCTTTGTTCGCAATGCTTCGTGGGAGAACTGACTCGTCGTCGTTTTCGTAATAGTCGCGGCACAGCTGCACTGCGAGTCGGCCGGCCTCTTCAAAGAGCTTCTTCCGGTCCGTGTGGGTAGCAAGCGTGGAACCGTTGCCCGGAAGTGAGAGCCCCAGGGCTTCCGTAAGGCAGTTCATGGAGTTAGCCGTGAACATACCAGAGCACGACCCGCAGGTCGGGCATGCCAAACGTTCGATCTGGGCCAGCAGGTCGTCGCTGATGGACTCATCGGCCGTTGCGTTCATGGCTGTCACCAGGTTGCCGTGCCCTGTTTCGGAAACGCCAATGATTGCTTCCTTAGGGATGTTCTTACCCGCCTCCATGGGTCCGCCCGAGACGAAGACAGCCGGGATGTTGAGGCGCATCGCGGCAAGGAGCATGCCGGGTGTGATCTTGTCACAGTTGGAAATGCAGACCATTGCATCCGCGCGGTGGGCCTCGACCATGTATTCGACGGAGTCCGCAATCAGTTCGCGTGACGGCAGGGAGTAGAGCATGCCTGCGTGGCCCATCGCGATGCCATCGTCGATCGCGATCGTGTTGAACTCTTTGGCAACGCCGCCGGCTTCTTCGATGGACTTTGCCACGATCTTTCCCACGTCGCGAAGGTGGACGTGACCGGGGACAAACTCGACGAAAGAGTTCACGACCGCGATGATCGGCTTGCCGAAGTCATCATCGGTCATCCCGGTTGCGCGCCAGAGTGCACGGGCCCCGGCCATGTTCCGCCCGGATGTGGACGTTGCTGAGCGCAGTGGTTTGGGCATGATCCCTCCAAAGAGTCCCTCGCGGGCGATTTCCACCCGGCATTTGCATCCTAGTTACGAAGCCGGAGCCACCGCCGCGTAGTCCGACACGTTTTGGGGTGGGCGCAGGTCCCGCTACCGCAAAACGTCAACGTTGTGGTCAGCACTCCCAGGCGTCGGAGGGGCGGGGCATACTTCGGGCATGCGTGGGGAATACAAAGAGTCGGGGCAGAAACTGGTTTCGGTTGGCCTGACGCCGGATGGAGCCCAGGTCGGCGCGGCCCAAATAGCAGGCGACTTCTTCGCAGAACCTGATGATGTGATTGGGCGGCTCCAGAGTTCTCTTGAGGGCCTTCCATTGGACGCATCGCTTGGTTTTGTTGAGGAAACATTGGAGCAGGCACTACTTCCTTCGGACGTGCTTTTTGGGGTCACCCCGAAGGGGATCGCCACGGCCTTTAGGCGGGCCGCTGGGGGTGCGGTCAACTGGGAAGACCTGGACTTTGAGGTGATTCACGGTCCTGTCCTATCCCCGGTCGCCAATGTTGCTCTTGACGAAACCCTGGTGGAATCGGTCGCTCGCGGGGACCGCGCTCCGTTCCTGCGGATCTGGGAATGGGACTCACCCCAAATCGTTATTGGCTCCTTCCAGTCCTACGAAAACGAAATCAACCCGGAAGGGGTGGAAAAGCACGGGATCACTGTTGTCCGCCGTGTTTCTGGTGGGGGTGCCATGTTCATGGAAGGTGGCAACTGCATCACCTATTCGCTGGTGGTGCCCACGGCGCTCGTTGAGGGCATGAGCTTTCAGGACTCCTACGCTTACCTGGACCAGTGGGTCATGGAAGCTCTACGTGAGGTTGGTGTCGAAGCCACCTACGTTCCCCTGAATGACATCGCGTCGCCCGCAGGAAAGATTGGGGGAGCCGCACAGAAACGTTTCGCCAACGGCTACACCCTGCATCACGTGACGATGGCGTACGACATCGACGCCGTGAAGATGGGCGAATGCCTGCGGATCGGTAAGGAGAAGATCAGGGATAAGGGGTTACGGAGCGCCGTGAAAAGGGTGGATCCTATGCGCTCGCAGACCGGGTTGCCTCGCGGTCAGATCATTGACGTCTTCAAAAGGGTTTTTGCGGACAGATACGGCGCAAAGCCCGGCAGCCTGACGGAAGCTGACGTGGAGCTAGCTAGCCAGCGTGTGGAAACAAAGTTCGCTACCCCCGAGTGGACTCACAGGGTCCCCTAAAGCCTGGCGAAGCTAAGAGTCCTCAGCACCGGGCGGTTTTGTTCCAGCGTGGCAACGCGGTCGACAAGCAGATTCAGGTGCCAGTCGCCGTCGTCATCCGGGTCCAGGATCACCTGTCGTACCAGCATCCAGTTGAGGTCTCCCGCCTCTGTTAGGGGCAGGGACTCCACGTTTTCGACTCCGATAGCTCGGAGTAGGTCCGCCTGGTCCACATTCGTTTCCAGATTGAACAGTGCAGCCCCGCGCGCCTCGGGCCCTATCTTGATCTGGTCATGAACGTCCCAGTAGTGGCCCAGCTGGTCATGCCAAGTTTCCGTTGACTGGAAATTGGGCAGGTCCGCCACGCTAGACGGGCCTGCGGGCGCTGATTTCTTTTCGCGTTCCGCTAGCGTTTGGGTCCTGTCAAAGGCCATCAGCTCCACTCGGGCAAACACCTCGTTTTGGATTGCCCGGGCCATCGCGTGGGGGTTCTTCGAGAACAGCACCCGCCCGTCTTCGTCAGCGCCAAAGGCTGCCTCGTCATCCTCGGTGGCCGCGACCTGGGAGCCGGTTCGCACGGGGCTTCCCGACATCATGCCCTGCCACTCGGCAAGCAGTGAGGAATCAACGGACCCCAACAGCTCTTGCAGCCAGCCGGTAACGGCCTCGACCTGCTCCGTGACAAAAGGCTCGGGTAGAACTTGGCGTAGGGCCCTGTAAGTGTCTGACAGGTAGCGCAACAGCAGACCCTCTGAGGTTGCCAGGTCGTACTTCGCGATGAACTGGGAGAACGTCAGGCCTTCCTCGACCATTTCTCTAAGGATCTTTTTCGGTGAGGGTTCAAGCGAACGTACCCAGGGGTTTGTTTGCGCAAAGATCTCGAAGGTTGGCATTAGGAGCTCGGCAAGGGGCTTTGGCCAGGTGACCTCTTCGATGCGGTCCTTTCGTTCCTGGTAGTCCAGGCCCTCCTCCCTCATCGCGGCGTAGGCGGCGTCCCGTTCCTTTCGTTGCTGGGCGAACAGGACCGCTTTCGGGTCCTCCATGACGGACTCGATCACGGAAATGACGTCCAGGCTGAAGTCGGGGGAGTCCGGGTCAAGCAGGTCCAGCGCTGCCAGGGCGAACGGCGTTAGGGGTTGGTTCAAGGCGAACTCGTCCGGCAGGTCAGCAACTGCCCGCAACACGCTTTTCCCGGACGCATCGCGGACGCGCTCCACCAGGCCCGCCTCGACAAGTGAACGGTAAATGTCTCCGAACTGGCGCAGGTACCGGTTTGGTCGTTCCTCCGCTTGCGGGTCCTGCCTCATCTCCATCTCGGCCGCGCGTTCTGCCAGGCTGATCAGCCTTTCTTCAGCGTCTTCCCCGGATGCGAGAACGTTCAAGAACATGGAGTGGCTGGTTTGGAATCTGGGGGTCAGCGTCTCAGGGTCTGCTTGGACCAGCCGGTCGAACGTGCCCTGGTTCCACGACACGGTACCGGGGCGTTTCGTTTGCTTGGCGGGACTCTTGGCTTTGGCGGCACGCTTGGCGAGCTTGCGTTTCTTCGCCTGGTCTCCTGCTTCTTGCGCCGCACTCATTTTCGCCCGCCTTTTGGCTGACTCCAGTTCTTCAGGTGTTCCCAGGGCTCGGACAGACCCTGAGTCATCGAAACCGGGGCGTCCTGCCCGGCCTGCGATCTGGTGGAACTCCCGTGCGCTCAGATGACGGGAGCGGCGCCCGTCAAACTTCACTAAAGAGGTGAAGAGGACTGTGCGGATTGGAACGTTGATCCCAACGCCCAGGGTGTCGGTTCCACAGATGATCGACAGCAACCCCTGCTGGGTTAGCTGCTCCACCAACCTTCGGTAGCGTGGCAGCATCCCGGCGTGGTGAACCCCCACGCCCTTCAGCAGCAGCTCACGCAGACGCTTCCCGAACCCGCGATTCAGCTCCTGGCCTGCCAGTGCTTGTTTCAGTTCTTCTTTACGTTCTGGTTTCAGGGGGAGGGTGCGGGCCAGGTCAACAGCGGTCTTGACGGCCTCCGCCTGGGTGAAATGAACAATGTAAACGGGGGCTTCATCCTGGTCCAAAAGCCGTTCTACGACGGTGGGGAGGGGATCTATCAGGTATTCGAACTCCAGTGGGACCGGCCGTTTCGCATCGCTGATCACCGCGACGGACCTGCCCGTTGCCTCTTCCAAGTCGCCCGCGATTTCGCTGGTGTCGCCAAGGGTCGCGGAAAGCAGGACGAACTGGGGAGAGGTTAGCTCCATTAGGGGGACCTGCCAGGCCCAGCCGCGCTGGGGGTCCGCGTAAAAGTGGAACTCGTCCATGACTACCGTGTCCGCGTCCAGGTCTTTTCCTTCGCGCAGGGCCTGGTTGGCCAGGATCTCTGCCGTGCAGCAGATGATGGGAGCGCTAGCGTTCAGGGACACGTCACCTGTTATCAGCCCTACGTTCGCTGGGCCGAAGACATCTACCAGGTCGAAAAACTTCTCTGACACCAAAGCTTTTAGTGGAGCCGAATAGTAGGATCTGCCGCCCCGCGCCAGCGAGATGAAGTGGGCGGCAAGAGCGACCATTGATTTGCCTGATCCTGTGGGAGTCTGGGCGATGACGTGGGACCCTGACGCCAACTCAAGTAGGGCCTCTTCCTGGTGCGGATAAAGGGGCCTGCCGGTGGACTGGGCCCAGGTCGCGAAGCCATCGATCAGAGCGCCCTCGTCGTCCTGCGTGCCCGCGTCTTCAAGGTCGTCAAGTAGCTGGTTCAAGGCGGCATCCATGAAGCTGATCATTGCACGCTTACCCGCGGGTCGGGGACGGGCCTTGCATCGGGGCGCGCTTGCTCTCCCAACTGGTCTTCACCTTGGCTAGGATTAGAGCCATGCGTATCGTGCGATTCTCTGACGGCGACCACCCTAAGTACGGCGTGGTTAAGGATGACTCAACCCGTATTTTTGTGTTGCGCGGGGACCCTCTGTTTTCTCCGATCGAACCCAGTGGCGAAGTCTTTGAACTGGATGAAGTCCGGTTGCTGGCCCCGGTAATCCCTCGTTCGAAAGTTGTTGGGGTCGGAAGGAACTACGCGGATCACATCGCTGAGATGGGGAGCGAGGTTCCGGAAGAACCGGTGTTGTTCCTGGTGCCAAACACGGCGGTGACGGGCCCGGACGACCCGATCATCCTGCCCAGTTGGACGAACCACGTCGAACCGGAAGGCGAACTTGCGGTCGTTATCAAGACTCTGGCTAAGAACGTTGCGCCGAAGGACGTAGCCGACGTTATTTTCGGCTACACCATCGCCAACGATGTGACCGCCAGGGACAAGCAGAAGCAAGATGGCCAGTGGGCGCGCGCGAAAGGCTTTGATTCGGCTTGCCCGCTGGGTCCGTGGATCACAGTGAGCGACAGCCTCGACGTTGACAACCTCGAGATCACTTTGTCAGTCGACGGTGAAGAGCGTCAGCACGCCTCGACTTCAGACATGATCCATAAGGTTGCGGACGTGGTTTCTTTCGTGTCCCACACGTTCACGCTTCTACCGGGCGATGTGATTATGACTGGGACGCCCGCAGGGGTCGCACCGGTTTACGCGGGGGACCGCGTCGACATCACGATCGAGGGCATAGGAACTCTGTCGAACCCGGTCGTGCGCCGCTAGCCAGCTGCGAGGCTGCTACTGCTCCGTCTTCAGGGGTGTGGCTTCCACGAATGCGGTGATCCCTTCGACGACCCTGGCCCAGATCGGCTGGCTCATCGCAGCGTTCACCCGTACCCAGTCCCGGTACGGCTTACCTAAGGTTTCGCCAGCGTTCGTGGCGATGCCGTAGTCGTCCAGCAGGATCTGTTGGGGCGCCCGGTCAAGGTCGTAAGCCTCGAAACCTAACCAGGCCAGATACGTTCCTTGCGGGCGGTGGTAGTCAACAGCGCTCCCTGCAAGGGCTTCCCCCAGCAGGTCCAGGTTTTCTGACACGACGTCCAAAACTTCCGCCAGCCACGTTTCGCCTTCTGTGTATGCGGCAATCGCGGCGACAGTTCCTAGCACGCAGGGGGCGTTGCGTCCTTCAGCGGCGTCCCACTTTTCGCGGAGTTCCCCGTTCGGGATGATCACTTGGCAGGCCAGAAGCCCCGGAACGTTCCAAGCTTTTGAGGCTCCCACAGCGGTCACGGCGTGGTCCGCGAAGTCTGGGCCCAGCGACGCGTAGGAAACGAACCTTCCGGCATCCCCGTAGACCAGGGGCGCATGGACCTCGTCCGCGAAGACCAAGGCGTCGTACTTCTTGACCACTTCGTTCAGAGCACGCAGCTCTGAGACAGAAAAGACCCTCCCCGTCGGGTTCCACGGATCGCACAAAACGACCAGGCCGGCACCGGCTTTCAACCCGGCTTCAATCCCTTCCAGGTCCAGCTTCCAAGCAGCCTGGTCTGTGTCTGCCTCTGGGTCGTGGATTGCTGGGACGGGGATCATTTCGCGCCCGTGCGTTTGCGGGATGGTCAGGAAGGGCATGTAGGCGGGCGTCGGGACAATGACTGCGGACCCCGGCCTGGTCAGGTGGTCAATGGTGTGGTGCAGGGACCCCAGGATCGTCTGGAATGTTCGGACCCAACCCGGTTTCGGAGCCCAACCGTAGCGCTTCTCCATGAAAGCGCTCAGTGCCTGCGCGGTCGCTTCGGTCGCCCAGGGTGGCGGGTATCCCAGCAGCCCCGACTTGATCGCTTTAATGAGGGCGGTTTGAACTACGGGCGCGGTGCCGAAGTCCATTTCAGCCACCCAAGCCGCCAGGGCGACAGCGTTTTCTTTCGGTTGCATCCCCGTCCACTTCAGGGAGCCTGTTTTCACCAGTTCAGCTTCGCTTGGCTGCCAAACGCTCACGTTACCTCTGCTAACTCGCTACTAACCCTTAGTGGCCTGCCTCCCCATCATGACACTTTCAAGTGGGTCGCGAGCCTCTCAGCGCTAAGCTTGCGGGCATGAGTGAAACTGTCCCACCCAGCGATATCCGCGTCCGTTTTTGCCCGTCCCCGACGGGATCCCCCCACGTTGGCATGGTCCGCACGTGCCTGTTCAACTGGGCCTATGCCCGCCACGTTGGTGGCACCTTCGTTTTTCGCATCGAAGACACGGATGCGAAACGCGACTCGCAGGAAAGCTACCAGCAGATCCTGGATTCCCTGCGTTGGCTGGGCCTGGACTGGGACGAGGGCGTCGGGGTCGGTGGCCCCCACGGTCCCTACCTGCAGAGCGAACGCATGGACATCTACAAGGAAATCGTCCCGAAGCTCCTTGAGGGCGGCTACGCTTACGAATCCTTCTCAACTCCCGAAGAGGTCGAGGCCAGGCACATCGCCGCCGGCCGTTCCCCCAAACTGGGGTACGACGGGTTTGACCGCGATCTGACCGAGGAGCAGAAGGCCGCCTACCGCGCGGAAGGTAGGGAACCCGTTATCCGGATGAGGATGCCCGACGAACCCATCACCTTCAACGACCTCGTCCGCGGTGAGGTGACATTCAAGCCCGGCACCATCCCTGACTACGTCATTGTCCGCGCTGGTGGCGACCCCCTTTACACGCTGGTCAACCCCGTCGATGACGCCCTGATGAAGATCACTCACGTTCTTCGGGGCGAGGATCTGCTGAGCTCCACTCCGCGCCAGATCGTCCTGATGCGCGCCCTGGTTGATCTTGGGATCGCCGACCAGGTGCCCCTGTACGGTCACCTTCCATACGTCATGGGGGAGGGCAACAAGAAGCTCTCCAAGCGCGACCCCGAGTCGAACCTGCTGCTTCACAAGGCGAACGGAATGATCCCGGAGGGTCTGCTCAACTACCTGGCGCTCCTTGGCTGGGCGATTGGCCCGGACCGGGACGTCTTCAGCATGGACGAAATGGTGAAGGCCTTCGACATCGCAGATGTGAACCCGAACCCCGCGCGCTTCGACCAGAAGAAGGCACTCGCGATCAACTCAGACCACATCCGCATGCTTGAGCCCGACGATTTCATGCGCAGGATTGTGCCGTTCCTTTACGAGGACTCTCTGGTGAGTGCCGACAGCTTTGATGAGTTGCTCCCGGAAGAGCAGCGAGTAGTTCGTGAGGGAGCCCCGCTGATCCAGACCCGCATGCAGACGCTGGCGGAAGCTAAGGGGATGCTGGGCTTTTTCTTTACGCTCGACGATGAACTGGTGATCCAGGAGGACGCTCGGAAGACGCTGCGTCCCGGGGCTGATGAGGTCCTGGCAAAGACCATAGAAGTCTTGAATGGCATAGATGAGTCTGATTTCACTTCTGGCAATCTGCAGGGAGCACTTCGTACCGCGCTGGTGGAAGAGATGGGTGTGAAACCTCGCCTGGCATTCGCGCCCGCGCGTGTCGCGGTGAGTGGTCGGCGGGTGTCTCCACCTCTGTTTGAATCCATGGAAATCCTTGGGAAACCTAGGACTATCGCACGTCTGGAACGCCTGGCAGCCCAGCTCTAGTCGCTCCTGGTGACGGCATTCACGCCCGATCCGCTTGGGTGAACGGGAGAGTTCCGGTAACGTACTTTCTTGGCTGGTTTCGTCCGCGAAGGCAGTCAAACCCTTGGGGTATGGTGTAATTGGCAGCACGAGTGATTCTGGTTCATTTAGT
>CAYFRO010000033.1:0-17656 GCA_964345565.1 uncultured Actinomyces sp. | reverse complement strand
GTGCGATCCACGCCCGCTGGAACCCCATTCCCGGGCGGTTCAAAGACTACATCGCGATGCCCAAGTTCAACCTGTACCAGTCCTTGCACACGACGGTGGTTGGGCCAGGCGGGCGACCCATAGAGGTTCAGATTCGCACTTTCGAGATGCACGAACGCGCCGAGTACGGGGTTGCAGCGCACTGGAGGTATAAGCAGAAGGGGCCCGCTCAGGCTGGAGAATCGGACCGGATGGGCGCCGGCGAACAGATGAACTGGTTGCGGATGCTCACAGAAATGGAGAAAGAAACCGGGGACCCTGAAGAGTTCCTTGATTCCCTCCGTTTTGAAATAGCAGGGGACGAGGTCTACGTGTTCACCCCGCGTGGCCAGGTAATCGCCTTGCCACCAAAGGCAACCCCCGTCGACTTTGCCTACTCCGTGCACACTGAAGTGGGTCACAAAACCGTTGGGGCCAGGGTGAACGGGCGACTGGTGTCCCTAGACACCGTCTTGGAGTCGGGCGACACAGTCGAGGCCATTACATCTTCTTCGGGGCGAGCCGGCCCCTCTAGGGACTGGCTTGAGTTCGTTGCTTCCTCAAGGGCACGCTCCAAGATCAAGGCCTGGTTCACCAGGGAGCGCCGCGAGGAACATATTGATCTGGGTAAGTCTCACATTGCCAAGGCGATGCGGAAGCAGAACCTTCCCCTGCAACGTTTGATGACCCATCAAACCCTCCAGGTTGTGGCGACCGAACTGGGCTACCGCGATGTGTCGGCGCTGTATGCCGCGGTCGGAGAGAACAACGTTTCCGCGCAGCACGTTGTTTCGAAACTGGTTGAGAGCCTCGGCGGGGAAGATGGGGCGGAAGAAACCCTGGCGGAAGGCGTTAGTCCGGGCCAGAAGTCGGGCGCTACGGGCGCTGGGCCCGAGGCCGCAGTCAACGTTGAGGGTCTGAGCTCAAACGAGGTTTGGGTGAAGTTGGCTCGTTGCTGCACCCCCGTGCCCGGAGACGAGATTGCTGGATTTATCACGCGCGGTCAGGGGGTGTCGGTCCACCGGATGGACTGCCTGAACGCAACCCGGCTGCGCGGGGAGCACCCGGAGAGGTTCGTCGACGTCTCGTGGGCTTCTGACCAGAGTACGGGGCAATACCTGGTTGAGATAGAAATTAAGGCTCTCAACCGGCCGGGGCTACTAAGCGACCTTTCTAAGGTTCTTTCCGAACACCACGTCGACATTGTTTCCGGATCCATGATGACCACGGGGGACCAACTGGCTTCGGCACGGTTCACTTTCGGGCTTCCTGGCGTGACGTACCTGGACACAGTACTTGCCAGCCTGCGGGGTGTGGACGGTGTCTTTGAGGCCAGTCGACGCATGGGAAACAGAGGGGGCATAGAGCGCGGCTAAAACAGGTTAGGATTGGCCTGCAGGAACCGCTGCGCTGACGACAAGCGCCCACGGGCTCGCGCCCAAGACTGTTTAGGATCGCCGTGACCGACCAGAAGAAGAACCAGCCGGATACACCCGAGAACGCCGCAGACGCCAAGCCCCTAGCGGCGCCCGCAGAGCCGCGCCCGGGCGTGGTTCCGGGACCGGCTAGGAAACCAGACGCAGAACCGGCGGCGCCAAAACCGACTACCCCCTCGACCGTCCCCTTCGGCCGGATTGACGATGAGGGCCGGGTCTTTGTCCAAGACGGTGAGACCGAACGCGAAGTTGGTCAGTACCCCGACGGGATCCCGGACGATCCCTTCGCGCTCTACGTGCGCCGTTACCTCGACCTAGAGGCCACCGTCAACCTGTTCGAAGCCCGACTGCCGACGTTGCCGCCGAAGGACATCGACCTCACTGTTGCGACGCTCACCGAACAGTTGGCTGAGCCCGCAGTCGTGGGTGACATACCCAGTTTGCGTGCCCGTTTCGAGACCCTGAAAGAAGCTGGGGCAGCCCGGAAACTGCAGGCTAGGGAAGAGCGCAAGGCTGCGCGTGAAGCGGCCCTGGTCCAGCGAACGGCCATCGTTGAAGAAGCGGAAGCGATCGCAGCTCAACCAAGTGCCCAGACTCAGTGGAAGAACTCGGGTGCCAGGCTTCGCGAACTGCTTGAAGCTTGGAAAGAACACCAGCGCGGGGGAGTCCGGCTGGACAAGCCTTCCGAGGACGCTTTGTGGAAACGCTTTTCTGCTGCGCGAACCACCTTCGATCGGGGGAGGCGCCAGTATTTCTCTGACCTTGACGCGAAGCAGAAGGAAGCAAAGGACGCGAAGGAAGCCCTGATAGTCAAAGCCGTTGAGCTACAGGATTCTGATGACTGGCGCGCAACTTCTGCAGCGTACCGGGATCTGATGGAACAGTGGAAGCGGGCCGGGCGCGCCTCTCGGAAAGAGGACGACGAGCTCTGGGCTAGGTTCCGCGCGGCGCAACAGGTCTTCTTTGACTCGCGTCGCGAACACGACCGGGTGACAAACGAAGGGTTTGCTGAGAACCTCGCGAAGAAGCAGGAGCTTGCAGCTGAGGCCGAGCGGCTGGTGCCGGTGAAGGACCTCGAGAAGGCTAAGGCGGCCCTGAGGAGTATCCAGGATCGGTGGGAAGACATCGGTCGGGTCTCTGCTAGGGACTCTGCACGCATTGAGCAGCGTTTGAAGGCTGTAGAGCGTGAGGTCCGCGAGGCCGAACAGCGTGAGTGGCGCCGCAGCGACCCGGAGACCAAGGCGCGTGCCGAGGGCATGCTGTCACAGCTTGAGGATTCGATCGCCGACCTAAAGTCGAAACTCGCTACCGCTGAAGCGAAGGGCGACACTAAGAGGGCGAAAGAGATTGCGGACGCGCTGGCGACCAAGCAAATGTGGTTTGACCAGATCAGCTCCTCGGTCGAGTAGATATCGATGCTTGAAATCAGGCAGATTCTCTCTACGCTCTTCGACTCAAACTGCTACGTCCTTTGGGATCAGGGAGCAAGGTCAGCTCTGGTCGTTGATCCCGGTCCCGGGACGGCAGGGCGGGTGCAGCAGGTCCTGGACCAGGAAGGCCTGGAGCTAGGCGCCATACTGCTCACCCACGGGCATGGAGACCACGTTTGGGAAGCCGAAGCGTTGCAGACGGGTGACACTCCGGTTCCCATCTACATCACGCCGCCCGACATGTTTTTCCTGGACGACCCTGCCGGACTGCTGGGGATTGTTCCCGAGAGGTTCGGGATGCCCAGTTGGAAGAAGCCCTCGGGTCTGGTCCCGCTAGAGAAGGTTTCATTGGATCCTGTGGCCGGGATTGGGCTGCGAGTGGTCCCGGCCCCGGGTCACTCTCCGGGTTCGGCGTTCTTCCTGGTTGGCAGTCCGGGACTCACTGAGCCCTTAGCGTTCAGTGGTGACGTTGTTTTCGCGGGGTCTGTGGGTCGCACCGACCTTTTGGGCGGGGACGAATATGAGATGCGTGAGTCCCTACGAACCCTGGCTCAAGTCATCGATCCGGCGACCACGTTGCTTCCGGGGCACGGCCCGCAGACCACGTGGGCGAAGGAACTGAAGACGAACCCGTATGTCATCCGGGCGGTGCAGACCAGGTCGGGGCAGTAGTGGCGCGAAGTAGTGTCTCTGGCTTCCCGGAGTTGCTCCCTAAAGAGCGACTGGTTGAAACAAGCGTGCTTGATACGCTACGCCGCACGTTTGAGTTGCATGGGTTCTCGGGGATTGAAACCCGGGCCGTTGAACCGCTCTCAGCACTCGAAGCCAAGGGGGAAACCTCGAAGCAGGTTTACTTGCTTCAGCGACTTCAAGGCGTGAGGGCAGCGGCCCAGGAGGGGCAGGAAACAAAAGAGCCTGCAGCGCGAGACCTGGGGCTGCACTTTGACCTGACGGTCCCCTTGGCCCGCTACATTCTTGAGAACGCAAATGACTTGCAGTTCCCGGTGCGCAGGTATCAGATCCAGAAGGTGTGGCGGGGGGAGCGGCCGCAAGAGGGCCGTTTCCGCGAGTTCACCCAGGCCGACGTGGACGTGATCGGCTCCGGGCACCTGGCGTTTCACCACGAAGTTGAGGTCGCCCAAGTGATGCTTGCTGCACTTGGTGCGCTTGGGATCCCACCGGTGCTGATGGAGGTCAACAACCGGAGGCTGTTGCAGGGGCTCCTTCAGGCGGCGGGCATCGAAGACTTTGAGGGCACACTTCGAGCCCTGGATAAGCTTGACAAGATCGGACCGGACGGGGTCCGCGAAGAACTCACCACGGTCGGCCTGACCCCCTCCCAAAGTGACACTGTCATTGAGATTGCAAGCATTGAAGCCAGTCAGCCGGGGGAGCTACGCGAAAAAGTGCACGCTCTGGGGCTGACTAGCCCGTTGGCTCAGGACGGGCTTGAGGAACTGTGCTCGCTGCTGGAAGGCGCTGGTAGCGCGGCGCCGGGGCAGGTGAAGGCTTCCCTCAGAATCGCGCGCGGGCTGGACTACTACACGGGCTCCGTTTATGAGACCACGATCCCTGGTTTTGAGTCCTTGGGTTCGATCTGCTCGGGGGGACGTTACGACACTCTTGCAACGAAGGGGCGGCGCACTTACCCGGGGGTGGGTCTCTCGGTTGGGGTGTCGCGGTTGGTTGCACTGATCCTCAGCGAGGGGCTTTTGGAGCCTAGCCGCCCGACCCCTAGCTGCGTGTTTGTCGTAGTCCCTTCTGAGGATCAGCGTCTGGCGAGTGAGGCGATTGCGAGGAGGCTTCGCGGGCGGGGGATTCCTTGCGAACTCTCAGCGAAGTCGGGGAAGCTTCGCGCGCAACTGGAGTCTGCTGATAAACGGGGGGTGCCCTACGTTTGGTTGCCGGGGCGCGAAGGGGATGCGGATCAGGTGAAAGATTTGCGCGATGGCAGTCAGGTGGCAGCTGATGTGAACAGTTGGATGCCGCCGAAGGAAGACCAGTACGTGAGGGTCGCGCCCCGCCACTAAGCTAACCCGCGGCCGAACCGGATAAGAGAGGGTGGGGCTACCGGCGCTTGAAGCTCCTTTTACCTTCGCGGCGTTCCTGGCCCGCACGCCTACCCCCGCGGTCCGGCGAGATCTGGATCCGCCTGCCACGAAGCGTCGCCCGCGACACCTTCTGCATTTGAGCACTCGAAAGCTCCTGGTCGATTTCAACGATTGAGAACGAAGGGAAAATCGCAATCTTCCCGATCGAACCGCTCGCTAGCCCCGCCTCCCCAAGGATCGCACCCACGATCCCTCCAGGCGTAACCCCGTCACGCTTACCGACTTCAATCCGGTACCGCGTTCCGCGTCCCCCAAAGCTGCTTTGACGCTTGCTCTTCTTGACTGGGGCGCGGCGCTCACCCTCGACGGAGAACGCGCCATCCATGCGGTCTTGAGCGCCAGGCGAAGACTCACCAAGAGCCCGCGGGTTCGCCGCCGCGGCGAGCAGTGCAGCCGCAATATCGCGGTAGCGCAAGCCCTCTTCGCGCTTGGCGTCCAGCAGTTCCAGCGCGGCTTCAGGGTCCGGGTTGGACTCGAGCGCCGCCTCCAAAACGGTCCCGGCACGCCTTTGGCGAACCTCCGCGGCCGTCGGAACCTGGACCTCAACCATCGTTGAGCCCGTGGTGCGTTCGATAGAACGTAGCTTGCGTAGGTCCCTGGGGGTGAAGAAAGTCAGCGATTCGCCTTCGCGCCCGGCACGCCCCGTGCGCCCGATGCGGTGAACGTACTGTTCGTCCTCGCGCGGGACCTCATAGTTCACAACCAGGCCGACCCGGTCAACGTCGATGCCGCGAGCCGCCACGTCTGTCGCGACAAGAACATCGAGCGCGCCCTTACGCAGGCCTTCCAGGAGTCGTTCGCGTTCACGTTGGGCGACGTCCCCGGAGATGCCGGCGGCGCGGAAGCCCCGCCCCGAAAGGGCAAGCGAGATTTCTTCGGCGTCGGCGCGTGTGCGGACAAAGACGATGGCGGCCGAGGCGGGAGAGACGGCAAGGAACCGACAGAGGGCCTCAAACCGCATCTTCGGGGGGATCACCGTGAATGTCTGTTCAATCGTGTCGACGGTAGAGGCCGAGGTGGAGACTTCGATCCGTTTCGCGCCCGACAGATACTGGCGGGAAACCTTTTCGATCCCGGTGGGCATTGTCGCGGAGAAGAGCGCGGTGAGCCGCTGGTCAGGGACGGTCTCCAGGATCTTGTCGACCTCCTCAGCGAAGCCCATGCGGAGCATTTCGTCTGCTTCGTCCAGCACCAGAGTGTGGACTTGCGACAAGTCCAAGGCACCGCGGTCGATGAGGTCGATCAGCCTGCCCGGTGTGCCGACGACGATCTGCGCACCGTCTTTTAGGGCACGCAGTTGGGGAGGGTAGGGCGCTCCGCCGTACACCGTGACGAAGCGAAGATCAGAGCCTTTCCCCGCCAGGTCTTTCAGAGCTTCACTGGTTTGCAGTGCGAGCTCGCGGGTGGGGGCTAGGACAAGGGCCTGCACGAATGGGCTTTCTGGGTTCACGCGGTCCAGCAGGGGCAGGCCAAAGGCTGCGGTCTTGCCCGTTCCGGTTTGGGCGATCCCGACCACGTCCTGACCGTTCATCAAAACAGGGATGGCCTCGGCCTGAATCGGAGTTGGTTCCTTGAACTCCAGGCTGTCCAGGATCTCTAGCTGCGCGGGAGAAAGGGGGAGGTCATAGAAGGTGATCTCAGGTGTTTCATCAGGGGTGGTCATTCCTGAAGGATACGCGTAGGTCGGTGAGGGTGCGCTAATCCTCATGCTTTGCACGTCTCAGTGGCGCGCGTCGCGGCGTAGAATCCCGGTAGTCCTGTGGGAACGACAGAAAAGGGTGACCCTTGCGCCGCACACACCAGAACAGCGAACTGAGCGAAGACCTAGTCGGTCAGACCGTGACTCTTGAAGGGTGGGTTGATCGGCGCCGTGACCACGGGGGCGTTGTCTTCATCGACATGCGTGACCGTTCCGGGATTGCCCAGGTTGTGGTGAGAGATGAGGACATTGCGCACCGTTTGCGTCCCGAATACGTGTTGCGTGTGACAGGTGAGGTTGCAAAGAGGCCCGAGGGGAATGAGAACCCGGCCCTGGCTTCCGGCGCGATTGAGGTCCTTTCGACAGATGTTGAGATCTTGAACACATCTGCGCCGCTACCGTTCCGGATCTCAAGCCATGGGGACGAACCCGAGGCTGGCGAAGATGTCCGGCTGAGGTACCGCTACCTGGACCTTCGCCGCCCAGCCGCGGCCCGCGCGTTGAAGGTGCGGTCCGACATGAACAAGGCTGCACGCGACACGCTGATTGACCAGGGCTTCATCGAAGTTGAAACCCCGACGTTGACGCGGTCGACCCCCGAGGGCGCTCGCGACTTCGTCGTACCGGCAAGGCTTGCGCCGGGTTCCTGGTACGCGTTGCCGCAATCGCCGCAACTGTTCAAGCAACTCCTGATGGTGGGCGGCCTGGAACGCTACTTCCAAATCGCGCGGTGCTACCGGGACGAGGACTTCCGGGCTGACAGGCAGCCGGAGTTCACGCAACTTGACGTTGAGATGAGCTTTGTTGATCAGGATGACGTGCAGGCGGTGGCCGAGTCCGTGCTCCGTGCCGTGTGGAACGTAATCGGGTATGAAATCCCGGAGATCCCACACATGTCGTACTGGGATGCAATGGAGCGTTTCGGGACGGACAAGCCGGACCTGCGTTTCGGTTTGGAGCTTGTAGATCTGACGGAGTTCTTTGAAGGTTCCCCGTTCCGCCTTTTCAACGCCCCTTACGTTGGCGCCGTGGTGATGCCTGGGGGCGGTAGCCAGCCGCGCAGGGCTTTTGACAAGTGGCAGGACTGGGCCCGTTCTCGTGGCGGGAAGGGCCTGGCTTACGTGACCGTGGGTGAAGGCGGCGTCCTGGGAGGGCCCGTCGCAAAGAACCTTTCGGAAGAGGAGCGTGAAGGACTCACGCTTGCGACGGGAGCGCAGGATGGGGATGCCATCTTCTTTGCGGCTGGAAAGCCAGATGACGCTCGCAGCCTGCTGGGCGCAGTGCGCGTTGAGGTCGCGCAGCGCCTTGGCCTAATCGACCCGGACGCGTGGTCGTTCGTCTGGATCGACGATGCGCCCATGTTCAAGCCTTCGGCGCAGGCTAAGGCCGAGGGCGATGTGGCACTCGGTTCGGCGTGGACCGCCGTGCACCACGCGTTCACTTCCCCGAAGCCCGAGTTTGCTGACACGTTCGACACCGATCCCGGCCCGGCGCTGGCAGCGGCGTACGACATTGTCTGCAACGGAAATGAGATCGGTGGCGGATCTATTCGTATCCACCAGCGCGAAATGCAGGAACGCGTCTTTGACGTCATGGGCCTAGGGGCTGATGAGGCTCAGGAAAAGTTCGGGTTCCTACTGGACGCGTTCCAGTACGGGGCCCCGCCTCACGGCGGGATCGCATTCGGTTGGGACCGCATCGCAGCATTGCTTGTGGACGCCCCCTCCATCCGCGACGTCATTGCGTTCCCGAAGTCGGGTGGCGGCTTTGACCCGTTGACTGCGGCTCCCGGCCCGATCTCAGACGAACAACGCGCTGAGACCGGCGTCGATTTTGTCGCCGAACAGGAAGAGCCTGCTGACGCCTAGCTACTCTTCGCAGGGTGACCTGCGCACATAGCCTGCTTTTTGGAGGGCTACCCGCTCACTTGGCACGTGCGACAGGCCGGTTGTGTCCAACCGGGTGGGGCGGGGGTGGATAAGATTGAGGCATGACCATGATCGAAATCCACCCCGTGAACCCGCAGCCCCGACTAGTGAGTCAGGTGGTGAACGTCCTGAATGACGGCGGTACCGTCGCCTTTCCAACAGACTCCGGCTACGTGATCGCCTGCAAGCTAGGCAATAAGGCCGGGATGGACAAGATCCGTGAGATCCGCAAGCTGGATGAAAGCCACAACTTTTCTCTGCTGTGCGACTCTTTCAGCCAGCTAGGCGAACTGGTACACGTCAACAACAAGGCTTTCCGCACCATCAGGGCACTAACGCCCGGTCCGTACACCTTCATCCTGCCCGCGACCAAAGAGGTTCCGCGGATGACTCTGAACAAGAAGAAAAAGACCGTGGGTGTCCGCTTGCCGCGTCACCAGATCACCGAGGACATCGTGCGCGAACTTGGCGAGCCCGTGCTGTGCTCAACCTTGATCATGCCCGGGGATGAAGAGCCCCTGTTCACAGGCGAGCAGGTCGATGAGCTTCTGGGCAAACGAATCGACCTGATTGTCGACGGCCCCGTCGGCGAGGGCGGCGCCACGACCGTTGTTTCCTTCGAAGATGGCTACCCAGAAGTCCTGCGTTCCGGCGCCGGGTCAACCGAGCTTTTCGACTAGGTTGCTTCCTTGAACAGGGACTTGCCCACAGGGGCAGTTACGTTACCCGGTTTCCTGGCTGACATTAGCTAGCGCGTGAGCGGGTAGCGTTAACTGATGGACCTGTTCACCGCTCAGGGCATGGATGACCTGGGGCTCCCCGCGGAAAGCCCCAACGCGCCCCTGCCCGTTCGGATGCGACCGAAAACGGTTGACGAGGTCCTTGGCCAGAGCCATTTGCTTGGCGTAGGTTCGCCCCTGTCCAGGCTCCTGAGTCCCGACTCCACAGGCGTCTCTTCCGTAATCCTCTGGGGACCGCCCGGCACTGGCAAAACAACCCTGGCTTACTTGATCGCACGCCAGTCCGGCCGCAGGTTCGCGGAGGTTTCCGCAGTGAGCTCAGGCGTGAAAGAGATCCGCGAGGTCATCAACTCAGCCAGGCGCCACCAGGGCGCAACAGGTCAGGACACGGTCCTCTTTATCGACGAGGTCCACCGCTTCTCGAAAGCCCAACAAGATTCCCTGCTCCCCGCCGTTGAGAACAGGTGGATCACCCTGGTTGCCGCCACCACCGAGAACCCATCCTTTTCAGTGATCTCACCGCTGTTGTCACGCTCTATCCTGCTAGTCCTAGATCCCCTCGACAGCGGCGACATTCGCGAGGCACTGACGAGGGCCGCGGCCGATCCCAGGGGCCTTGGGGGAGAAGTCCAGATTTCTGAGGATGCCCTGGAAGCGCTAGTCTCGCTGTCCGGTTCGGACGCCCGCAAAGCCCTGACCCTGCTGGAAGCGGCAGCCTCCGCGGCCAGGGAGAGAAACGGTGAGACGGTCGAGCCAGGTGACGTGGCTGCCGCGGCGTCGGTCGCCCTGGTGCGCTGGGATGACGACCAGCACTACGACGTCGCCAGCGCCTTCATCAAGTCCATGCGGGGCAGCGACCCCGATGCTGCTGTCCACTACCTAGCGCGCATGCTTGAAGCCGGGGAGGACCCGCGTTTTATAGCCCGACGCGTCATGATCTGCGCTTCGGAAGATGTCGGGCTTGCAGCCCCGGACATCCTGCCGCTCACGGTCGCCGCTGCCCAAGCCGTTGCCATGGTCGGCATGCCTGAAGCGCGGATTATCCTGTCCCAGGCCGTGATCGCTGTTGCCATGGCGCCGAAGTCAAACGCGGCTTACAAGGCTATCGACGCGGCTATCGACGACCTTAGAGCCGGGAAAAGCGGCCCTGTCCCCGCACACCTGCGGGACACGCACTACAGCGGAGCGAAAGCTTTGGGTCACGGCGAGGGGTACCAGTACTCCCACGACTTTCCCCACGCCATCAGCTCACAGACGTTCCTGCCCGAACGCCTGGCCGGCAAAACCTATTACGAGCCGACCGGTAGGGGCCAGGAGTCAGTGATACAAAAGCGTCTTGGCGCGATCAAGAACCTACGGGGTGTTCAAGGGGCGGGGTGAGCAAGGACTCACAGATAACTGTCCCTGCGCCATGAACAACCTGAAAGACATGGGTTAGGCTTTTGTGGTTGCCTATCCAGGCACCTGGGGTCTTAGCCGAAAAGCCGCGAGTTGGCTTGGGAGTTGGCCCCATGGCCGGAGTTTCCGGTCATGACGTAAGTGAAACAGGAGAACCCATGGCAGAAAACCGTTCTCGGAAGTCTGTACGCGAATCACGCGCACTAGGCATTCCGCTAACCCCGAAGGCCGTCCGCTATTTCGAAAAGCGCCCATACGGCCCCGGCGAACACGGCCGCACGCGTCGCCGTCAAGAGTCCGACTACGCGGTCCGTCTGAAGGAAAAGCAGCGTCTTCGCGCCCAGTACGGCATCCGTGAAGCACAGATGCTCCGCGCCTTCGAAGACGCCAAGAAGGAAAGCGGCCTGACCGGTGAAAACCTTGTTGAGCTGCTGGAAATGCGCCTGGATGCGCTGGTCTTGCGTTCTGGCTTCGCTCGCACTATGGCCCAGGCCCGCCAGGCGGTTGTCCACCGCCACGTGATGGTCGACGGTAAGATCGTTGACCGTCCTTCCTACCGTGTCAGCCCCGGCCAGGTCATCCAGATCAAGCCGAAGTCGCAGACCACCGTTCCGTTTGAGATCGCGGCATCCGGCGCACACGCCGAAGTTCTGCCGAAAACCCCCGGGTATCTTGACGTTGACATTGCGTCGCTAAAGTCGACGCTGGTTGAGCGCCCCAAGCGCGCTGACGTCCCGGTTGAGTGTGACGTCCAAATGGTCGTCGAATACTACTCCAGGTAGTTCTAGCTTCGAAGTGGGCGGGGAAAACCTCGCCCACTTCTGCTTTAGCGGGCGCGACTACTATCTAACGTTGCCTTGTGCCAGACTCGGACCAGCCAAATCAAAGGGGAGTAAAGGACCAGATGCGCACTTCAGAGATTCGCCGGCGGTGGATCGACTATTTCGTTTCCAACGAACACGTCGAACGCCCCTCAGTTTCGCTGGTGTCACCAGACCCTTCGCTACTTTTTACCGTCGCGGGAATGGTTCCATTCATTCCGTACATTGTGGGCGAGGAAGAGGCTCCCTGGCCGCGCGCCGTCTCCGTCCAAAAATGCATTCGCACGAATGACATCGACAACGTCGGTGTCACCTCGCGTCACGGGACCTTCTTCCAGATGACCGGGAACTTTTCCTTTGGGGATTATTTCAAAGAAGGCGCGATCAACTATGCCTGGGACCTGCTCACAGGAACTGAAAACCAGGGGAAGTACGGCCTGGACGGGGACCGACTCTGGGTGACTATCTGGGATGGCGACACGGAGTCCTACGATGTCCTGACCCGCCAAGTTGGGATGGACAAGCGCCACATCGTCCGTCTTCCTCGTGCTGAGAACTTCTGGTCGACGGGGCAGCCCGGACCGGCAGGGCCCTGCTGTGAGTGGCACTACGATCGCGGCCCCGCGTTCGGGCCTGAGGCCGAAGGCGGCTCGGTTGATCCCGGGGGCGACCGCTACCTTGAACTGTGGAATCTGGTTTTCGACCAGTACATGCGCGGCGAGGGCGAAGGTGCCGACTACCCGCTACTTCACGAACTTGAAAGCAAGTCGATTGACACGGGTGCGGGCCTTGAGCGGCTTGCGTTCGTGCTGCAGGACAAAGCGAACCTGTTTGAAATCGACGAGGTCCGCCCCGTCATCACCAAGGTAGAGGAACTGACTGGGCTCCGTTACGGATCTGACCGGACCAACGACGTTCGGATGCGGGTCATCGCAGACCACGTGCGTTCGTCCATGATGCTGATTGGGGACGGGGTTCGCCCCGGCAACGACGGTCGCGGCTACGTCCTGCGTCGCCTGGTCCGCCGCGCGGTGCGCTCCATGCGGCTCCTTGGGATCGACGAGACCGTGATGCCAGAGGTGTATCCCGTGTCTCGCGATGCTATGGCGCCCTCGTACCCCGAACTCCTCACGAACTGGGACAACATTGCCCAGGTGGCGTACGGGGAAGAGGAATCCTTCCGCCGCACCCTGGACTCCGGTTCGGCGATCTTTGACGTGGCCGTGAAGAAGGCGTTAGAGGACCCGCAGGACCACGCCCTGATCAGCGGGGAGGCCGCGTTCACACTGCACGACACGTACGGTTTCCCGATTGACCTGACACTGGAGATGGCGTCGGAGCGCGGCATTGAGGTGGATAGGGCCCGGTTCACGGCGCTAATGGCCGAACAGAAAGAGCGTGCCCGCGCCGACGCTCGCGCAAAGAAGGCGGGCCACGTCGACGCGTCCCTGTTCCATAAGATCGCAGCAGGCGCCCCGGATGGGACCCGGTTCGTCGGGTACGACTCAGGCAGCGCTGAGGCCGAGGTCATCGGCGTCCTGGCAGGTGGCGAGGCCGTCACTGCGGCAAGTGGGCCCAGCGACGTCGAGGTTGTCCTGTCACGCACCCCGTTCTACGCCGAGTCGGGCGGACAGCTGGCCGACACGGGCACTATCCGGCTTGAAAGCGGCGCAGTGATTGACGTGAACGACGTGCAGGCCCCCATCAAGGGTCTGTTCGTCCACCACGGCACCCTGTCCGAGGGCACGGTGGCGGTCGGTGACAAAGCGTACGCGTCAATCGACGTGGAACGTCGGGGGGCGATCGCCAGGGCTCACACGGCCACGCACATGGTTCACCAGGCTCTTCACGAGGTGGTGTCGCAGAACGCGACGCAGGCGGGTTCTGAGAACTCGCCGTCGCGAATGAGGTTCGACTTCCGCCACGGCAAAGCCCTGACTCCCCGCCAGGTCGGTGATATCGAAGCCCTTGTAAACCAAAAGCTCACCGAGGGCTTGCAAATCACGGACAAATGGATGGACTTGGACGCGGCTAAGGCCCTGGGTGCTCAAGCTCTGTTCGGAGAGAAGTACGGCAAGGAAGTCCGCGTCGTTTCGATTGGGGACGGGTGGTCCCGCGAACTCTGTGTCGGCACCCATGTTCCCACTACGGGTCACGTCGGTCGAATCGACGTGCTTTCTGAGTCCTCAGTGGGTTCGGGCCTGCGCCGGATAGACGCCCTGGTTGGTGAGGGCGCTTACCGGAAACAGGCGAGCGAGCGAGCGCTGGTCTCTCAGCTCACCGAACTGCTGAAGGGCAGGCCGGAAGAACTCCCAGAGAAGGTCGCTTCTCTGCTGGACAAGGTGAAGAACTCCGAACGGCAACTGAACGCTTTGCAGGAACAGCTGCTCTCGAGTGAGGCTGCTGCGATTGCCGAGGGTGCGACCCTGGTCGGGGACGTGTTGGTTGCGCGCGGAGACCTTGGAACCATCCAGAACGCTTCTGGCGTGCGGCAGGTAGCGATCGATGTCCGGGGCCGCATCGGTGAGAACCGACCCTCAGTGTCGGTGATCGGCGGCGTCGCTGACAACAAACCCGTCATTGTCGTGGCGACGAACCAGCCTGCGCGGGACCTGGGCCTGCGGGCCGGCGACTTGGTGAAGGTCGCTGCCCAGAAGCTTGGTGGCGGGGGCGGCGGAAAACCGGACCTGGCTCAGGGTGGCGGCAGCGACCCCAACGCAATCCAGGACGCGATCTCCGCGGCCGTGGGCCTCGTTGAAAGGGCGGAACGCTGAGACAGGGAGTGCGATTAGGTGTAGACGTGGGAGACGCTCGAATTGGCGTGGCCGCTTCTGACGCGTCGGGTCTTGTTGTGTTGCCCGTCGAAACCGTGCCCGCTCATCCGCGAGGGAAAGCTCTGCGGCGTGTGGTTACGCTCGCGAAAGAACGCAGTGCGATTGAGGTCGTAGTGGGACTGCCCAAGCACCTGAGCGGAGCCGAAGGTGCGTCCGCAACGGCCGCGAGAGACTTCGCTTCCCGCCTTGCGACGACACTTGATGGCATCCGGGTTTGCCTGGTTGACGAGCGGCTTTCAACGAAAGCTGGACAGGCGCGTTTGCATCAGGCCGGCAAAAACACGCGTGAAAGCCGAAAACACATTGACCAGGTCGCTGCGCAGATTATCCTAGAGCAAGCCATTGAATCCGAGAGGCATGGTGCGTTCTTGCCTGGCGAAACGGTTTTGGCGCACCCGCAAAGTGGAGGGACATCTAGTGAGCCCCGATAAGAAGCCAACGGCTTCCGGATACCCGTTTCCTTCCCGGAAGGATATTCACGGCTCCCGAATCCCGAAAGCCAAAACTGCGGCTAGCCCTGCGGAGCCCGTACTTCCAGCTTCTGGATCTCTCCGTGATTCTCTGGCGGATCAGGCTCGGGCCCCCAAAGCGCACCCACTGCCACCTTTGCAAAAGCGTAGCGACTCACTTCAGAAAGAGGAGCCGCCAGAACCGGGCGTTTCGACCTCTAACGAACAGGCAGAACCGGCCCTGGTGCCTGCAAAGCCCGATTCCGGCCCCGAAGTGGTTGCGCAGCCGGTAAGAGAGTCTGTTCCCGAAGCCAAGGTAGCGCCCACGCCGGCCCCGCCCGCAAGGCGCGTTACCCGTGCCGCAGCTCCCGGTGCCAGCGCCGCTTCGACCGTTTCGACTGTGTTGAGCAGCGAACAAAGTGCTGAGCTTGCGGCGAATGCGGCGCGGAAGAGGAAACAACGAAAGCGGCGCAAAAGGGTCCGCACCACGTTCGTCCTGCTAATACTGATTGCTTTGGTTGGCACGGCGGTCTGGCTCGCGGTGCGCTCGCTGAACCCAACGGAAACCGTGGTGGAATCCGACGACTACCCGGGCCCAGGCACAGGGTCAGTGGAGGTCACGGTTGACCTGGGCGACCACGGTGCGGACATCGCCCACAAACTCTACGACGCCGACGTCGTGAAGTCCCCTGAGGCATTTATCCGCGCGTTCGACAACAACGCGGCAGCTGAAACCATACGGCCAGGGACCTACACCCTGAGACTGCAGATGTCGGCAGCAGGCGCACTTGCAGCCATGTTGGATGAAACGAACCGGCAAGACAACGCCTTCACGGTAAACGCCGGCCAAACGGTGGCACAGGTGAAAGACCGGCTAGTGGAGGTCGCGGGGTACCCTTCCGAAGAAGTTGAGGCTGCCTTTGCTGCCCCCGACTCGATTGGCCTGCCCAGTGTTGCTAGCGGAGATGTGGAAGGTTGGCTCGCAGCGGGATCCTACGAGATCGCACCCGGGGAGCCGGTAGCGAGCGTCGTGGAGCAGATGGTTGCGAAACAGGTCCAAAACCTCAAAGAGCTCGATGTCCCGGAAGACCAGTGGGAAGAAGTCCTGACTAAAGCGTCAATTCTTGAGAGGGAGGCCTCAGTCGAGGAGGACTTGCCGAAGGTCGCGCGGGTCATTTCGAACCGGATAGAAAATCCGGAGGCCGAAACGCACGGTCTTCTGCAAATGGACTCCACCGTCCTGTACGGGGTAGGCAAGTCAGGCGGGATTCCCTCTTTGGAACAGCTCCAAAAGGACACCCCTTACAACACCTACCTGCATGCCGGTTTACCTCCCGGACCTATCGCCACCCCCTCGATTGCCGCGATCGCCGCAACACTTGAACCAGCGGAGGGCAACTGGCTCTACTTCGTGACGGTTGACCTTGACACTGGCGAAACTCTGTTTACGGACTCTCTCACCGAGCAAGAGCAGAACATCCAGCTGCTTACTGAGTGGTGCGAGGCCAACCCGGGTCGTTGCTAGGTAGAGGCGGGCACCTTTCGTGGTTTGGGCGGCGGTTATCGGAGACCCGATCTCTCATTCGCGTTCCCCTGCACTGCACTTGGCTGCCTACCGACTGCTGGGGCTCGACTGGGAGTACAGGGCTATCCGCGTGGATCAGGAGCAACTGGGTCCGTTCATGCGCTCCCTGCCACCCGACTGTGCGGGCCTGTCCGTGACGATGCCGGACAAACGCGCAATCTTAGAGCACACGGACGTCGCCGAGTCCTTAGTGAAAACCCTGAAAGTTGCGAACACGGTCGTCATCCAGGCTGGATTGAAGGCCGCATTCAACACTGACGTTTACGGCATCACGGAGGCACTCAGATTCGGTGGCGCGGTCCGTGAGGCGGACGGCGAACCGCTAGTGATTGGCAACGGCGCGACGGCCTGTTCTGCCCTTGCCGCCCTTGGGACGCTGGGCTACCGCTCGGTTAGGATCGCGGCCCGAAACCTTGCTGGTGCTGACGGAGCCTACGCACTGGCCGCAAAACTTGGGATCAGTGCGACCGGTCTGCCACTGCGCCTGCAAGGGGCCGTTAGGGAGGCCTTAGCGCAGGCACCGATCGTCATTTCAACCATCCCACCCGCGGCACTTACCCCCTTCGTAGACGCCGCTGTTCGGCCGGGGGCCGTCCTCTTGGACGTGACCTACTCGTCGAGTTCGTCGCCCCTCGACGCCGCGTTCCAGGCCCAGGGCGCCACTTCCGTGAACCCTCTGGTCATGCTGACGTACCAGGGTATAGCCCAGGTTAAGTTGATGACCAGCCGCGAAGTTCCCTTCGAGCCCATGTACAAGGCAGTGGTCGAGGCACGGCTTCCAGGGGCGCCGTGAACCTTCCCCTAGCGCTCGCAGTCGCCTTCGTCTTAGGGAACTCCGTCTACCTCTACTTTTCTGGTCCACGTTTTGCTACCAGATACCCGAAGGCGCGGGTGCCGGCTCCGGCGTCTCTTGCTTGGGGCACGCTTGTGGCCGGTGTCGCAGCGCTCTACGCGGCGTCACTGCTGACCCCGTCGAGTGGAAACCTCTTAGAGCCGTGGTGGGGGAGCGGAGTAGCAGGAGCCCTGTCCTCCCAGGTCAGTATCGGGTGGCTCAGCCTACTGATAGATGCGCGAGCTCGCCGCCTGCCAAGTGAGCTGACAAAGGTCATGGCACTGCAGAGTCTCGCTGCCTGGGGGCTCACCTGGGTGATTGCCGGGGCCAGCCTGCGGGGCGTCTTGGCCCCGGCACTCGGGGCGCTGCTGTGGG
>CAYFRO010000032.1:214-19532 GCA_964345565.1 uncultured Actinomyces sp. | reverse complement strand
GTTCATGTAGTCCAGGAACTTCTGCCAGAACGGGATTGGCTTCGTATGAGGGTTGTCGACCCTGAAGATCCGAACCCCATGGCTGATCCAGACCTCAACCACATCAACAATCGCCTTGTAAATGCCTACGGGGTCGTTGTCGAAGTTCAGGGGGTAGATGTCCTGGTACTTCTTCGGCGGATTCTCTGCATACGCAATGGACCCGTCGGCGCGCGTCGTGAACCATTCGGGGTGTTCTTTCACCCAGGGGTGGTCGGGGGAGGCTTGGAGTGCCAGGTCTAGCGCCACTTCCATGCCGGCTTCGTTACTGGCCTTCACCAGGTTGTCGAAGTCCTCCCATGAACCAAGGTCTGGGTGCAGGGCGTCGTGGCCGCCCTCTTCACTGCCGATCCCGTAGGGCGAGCCAGGGTCGTTCTCAGTGGCTTCAAGGGCGTTGTTCTTGCCTTTTCGGAACGTGCTTCCGATCGGGTGGACCGGGGTTAGGTACAAGACGGTGAATCCCATGTCCGCGATGCGGGGGAGGGCTTCGACTAGGCCATTTAGGGTTCCGGACTGCCAGCTGCCGTCTTCCTTTTGGAAGGCGCCGTAGGAGCGGGGGAAGACCTCGTACCAAGAGCCGTACAGTGCGGTGCGACGATCCACCTGGAGCGGGTACTTCTCGGTCGACTCGATGTAGTCACGAAGGGGATAGGTGTCCGCGATCTTTCGGATGTTCGCGCCCGTCACTGAGTGGAAGCGGGCGAGGGGCGGGATGGACTGGTTGCGCAGAATCTCTGCGGCTTCGGTCAGCTGCTTCACCGCGGCCGCATTCGGTTTTGCGGCGCGGTATGCGGGGGTCCTGGGTGGACGATTGGTGCGCTTGATCTTCCCGGTCGCCATGCGCTCCATCAGCTGAGCGCCTTCTTCACACATGAGTTCGGCGTCAACACCGGATTCGATTTTGACTCCGGCGTCGTGGAGCCACGTCGACCATGGGTCGGACCACGTGTCGATGCGGAAGGTCCAGGGGCCGGTCGTATTCGGCATCGCCCAGGCCTCGAACACGGAGTTGCCGGGGGAGACGTCATACATGCGGGCTCGGGAGAACTCTTTCCCACCCGGGGTTATTAGGACCGCGTCCGCGCCGAACTGGTCGTGGCCGTCGCGGAAGACGGTTGCGCGGATTGGGAAAGCCTCCATTTCGGTGGCTTTCGCGGGTAGGGAGGTGTTCTCAACTACGGGGAAGACCTCGATTGCAGGGATACGATTTAGCAAACGCGCGTTTCTTAGAGTCACGTGCCCAGCTTAGCCAGGATCGATGGCAGGGTTAGCAACCTTTCGGTAGGTGTCCTGGGGGTCTTCGGCCCGCGCCGGGATCCCGCTACGCATTGGGCCGCTTCGCTTGACCTTGAGGCAGAATGGAAGCGTGCTAGAACAAACCCCGATCACTTCGTCCGCCAACCCGAAACTGAAGGCACTAAGGGCTCTTTTACGGGGCGGTAGCCACGGCCCGAAAGGGCGCTATGCTGCCGAAGGCATGCAGTTGCTGACCAGGGCACTCCAGACCAAAGCGCCCTTGGACTACGTGGTGGTCTCAGGCGGGCCAGAGGCTCTCCCCGCTGATGTGAGCGACTTGTTAGCGGCTGCGGGCGTCCCGGTTTACTCGGTTTCTGCGGAGCTATTCGCGAAGGTCTCCAGGCGCAACAAGCCTCTGGGCGTCGCCTTTTGCGGTCGCGTGCCGCAGGCCCAGCTGTCCAACCTCGACGCGGCCTTACCCGTTTTGGCTCTGGACCGGGCCGGGAACCCCCGCAACATTGGCGCCATCGCTCGAACGTGCGAAGCTGCGGGCTTGGGGGGCCTGCTTCTGGTTGGGGCTCACGCCGACCCTTACAGCTACGAGTCGATCCGAGCCTCCATGGGTTCCGTTTTTGGCGTGCCGATCGTGGAGTGCTCGCCAGAAGAGCTTGTGGACTGGGCCGGCCAGTCGGGCCGCACACTTATCGGGACATCGGGCGCAGCCCGGCGGACACTGTGGCAGACAGACATCCCAGCGCTTTCAGTTCTTTTGTTTGGGAACGAGGGGGAGGGGCTCCCCGAGCACCTTCTTGACGCTTGCGACCAGGTGCTGAAGATCCCCTTCAATCCCGCGGTTGACTCCCTAAACCTGGCGGCCGCAGCCGCAGTCGTCGCCTTCGACTATGTCCGTCAAACTGGCGAGACCTGGACCTAACCGGCCGCAGGTTTACACGTCTCTCCACCACCACGCAACGGTGCCGAGTGGGACTAGTTGCCTCCCACGCGGAACTCGTGCACGGCCTCGTGGTCCGCATCCTCTACGACGACCCTGGTGATCCGCTCAGGATGCTCCACGGTTATGCTCCAGCTGTAGGGCACCAGGTCAGCGGTGCAAGCCTGCGCCGGGTCAACCGGGGCCAGGGTTAGAAGAAGCTCTTCTCCGGAGACGAAGCCACCTTCCAGAACCGGAGCACACGCCTGCGTCCCGGAACCACCAAGGGTCAGATCTAGTCGAGTGACCTCACCGTTTTCTTCTACCGCGGCCACGCCGTCTTCGAGGTTCTCGTTGAACCATTCCCCTGGAGTCTCTGTGATGGTGACTGCCTCGACAGGCTCTGAGACGTCTGGCGTTTCAGACTTAGAGCTGCAAGCTGCTAAGGCTCCCATTGCCAGCACTGCCGCTGCCGCTACTGCTAGTCCACGCTTTTTCATTGGAAACCTCCCGAAAAGTCCGTTTTGCTAAATCTAGCAATCCCTGCCAACAACTGTGACGCCCCGGCGCTTCGGTCGCGTCCCCGCTGTGCTCCCGTCGTACCCTTCAACGGTTCGGCCGCGGGTTATCCGCAGATAACGTTGTTATTCGCCGGGGTTTGGGTCGTAACCCGCGGCCAAACCGTGGTTGCGTTCCAAAGGTCCCGGTAGAAAGCGAGGCGCTCCAGGTCGGGTTCGCCACCGTACGTCTTCCAGAAGAGGTTCCTGTCAAAGCCCGGGTAGTTCCAGCCCAGCGACATTTCGGCAACGGCCAGGTCCGCCCAGCGGTCCGCAAGGCCCAGGCGACCCAGGTCAACCAACCCCGCGAAGTTTCCGTCGTCGTCGATCAACGTGTTGGGAGTGCACGCGTCGCCGTGGCAGATCACCAGTCTGTCGATCGGGGGAGGGGTGCAGACCACATCGGAGGCGCTGTCCTGAACGCAGTCCTGTAGGCGTTCTTGCACGTCCCAGGTGAACGGGCAGTCTTCAACCGGCAACGCGTGGAGAGCTTTCAATCCCTCAGCAACTGCCTTAGTGGCGACATCGGGGTTCGACTTCCAACGTGCATCGACCGCGTTGCTAGCCGGAATCGCCTCGGTGACCAGGAGCTCTTCACTGTTGTTTCGCTGGTATTCCACCAGCTTCGGTGCGGGGAAGCCCTGCTTAGAGAGCCAAAAGAGGCGGTTGGCTTCCGCGGCCAGGGACTCGGGACTCCCAGCTGGGTTCCACTTGATGTAGTGCGGAGGATTCCGCCGAATCACCCCCGTGATTCCGCCGACGCCGTTTAGCCAGACCAGGTCGATACGGCGGTTGGTGTATGCCGTCATTGCTTCTGGGACAGGGACTCCGGGCGGCGGTGGGCCCGCTAGGTCCGATGGGGGCAAAGAGGTCACGCTAGTAGATCATCTGCATGGCTTCGCGGACCTCTTGTAGGGTCTGATCGGCCTCTTCGTTTGCCTTGGCTGTCCCGGCTGCCAGGACGGACTCCAGGTAGGCGGGGTCCTTCTCAAGTTCGGCCCGGCGCGCACGGATGGGTGCCAGGGATTCGTTGATGGCCTCAGTGACGACCGCCTTCAGCATCCCGCCACCACCATCGCCAATGCGATCAGCGATTGCGACAGGGTCCTCGCCCGAGGCCAGGGACGCCAGCAACAGCAGGTTCGAAACCTCTGGGCGCGTGGCCGGGTCGTAGGTGATAACCCGATCCGAGTCAGTCTTCGCCTTCTTCAGCACCTTCGCTGTCTCGTCAGCTGTGAAGCCAAGCTCGATCGTGTTGCCCTTCGACTTTGACATCTTGTCCCCGTCGGTGCCAAGCAACAGGGGAGCCTGCGACAGCAGCGCGTCGGGGCGGCGGAACACTGGACGATCCGGCTCAGCCCGACCGAAACGCCTATCGAAACGCGACGCGATCTGCCGCGCGAGCTCCAAGTGAGGCAGCTGGTCCTGGCCGACCGGGACAATGTTGGCCTTGCAGAACAGGATGTCCGCGGCCTGATGCACCGGGTACGTCAGCAGCAATCCGGAGAGGGCCCGCCCTCCCGTGGCCTCGGACTCCGCCTTCACAGTCGGGTTGCGGTGCAACTCGGCTTCCGTGACCAGAGCCAGGAAAGGAATCATCAGCTGGTTCAGTGCCGGGACACCAGAGTGTGCGAAAATCGTTGTCTTCTCAGGGTCAATCCCGCACGCCAAATAGTCGGTGACCAGCCCCAGGACCCGCTCTTTCAGTGGCCCGACAACGTCCCGGTCAGTGATCACCTGGTAGTCGGCAACCAAGACCCACGTGTCAACTCCGCGATTTTGCAGCTCAACACGGTTCTTCAGCGTCCCGAAGTAGTGGCCCAGGTGCAGGCGGCCCGTAGGGCGGTCGCCCGTGAGCATCCGGAACTGGGAAGGATCGATGTCGATCTGTTCTTCAATCTCTGCCGAACGCTCAATCGCGCGCTTCACGGAGGCTGTGCTGGTTGCGCCCGCAACCCGTTCACCAGCGCTTGGAACCTGCGCACCTGCTTGCTCACTCATGGCTGTCTCCCTGCTACTCGCCTTAGAGGAGTTTAGCCGCGCCTGGGGCTGGAGAAGTAAACGGACATGGACTGGGGTTCCATCTGGAACTTCTTGCCCGGCTGGACAATCTCACCTTCCATCGCGGCATTCTCCGCGCCAGTGATCCCCCCGTGTTTCAGTGCCGACCAGGACGTGTCCCAAACCAGGACCCAGTTCAGCCCCCGGTTTTCCGGCAGCTTCACTTCAGCAACGTCGGTGGTGCCGTTGATTACCACCAGCAGGTCGACGTCGTTGTAGCGGAAACCGCTGCGGCGCGCTTGAAAAACGCGGTTCGCGGGGTCTGACCATTCCTCGGGCGACAGGGGCTTGCCTTTCCGAGTAAACCAGGCGACGTCCTCGATCTGGTCTCCCAGGTCTACCTTCCCAACCGCGAACAGGGTGGGCCGCAAAACGGGGTGCTTCTTACGGAGAGCCACCAGGTAAGAGGTGATCTCTAACATCCGCAGTTGATCCTTACGCAGGTCCCAGTCAACCCAAGAGATCGGGGAGTCTTGGCAGTAGGCGTTGTTGTTGCCGTACTGGGTCCGCGAGAACTCGTCCCCGGCCGTGATCATAGGGGTGCCAGCGGACACCATCATGGTCGTCATCAGGTTTCGCCGTGAACGTTCCCGAACGAACGCGATGTCCTCGACGACACCTTCCGAGTCCGGGATGTCCAGCCCGACCGCCGCGGCGCCCGTCGACCCCTCGATCCCGTGGTTCCACGAGTGGTTGTTGTTGGTGCCGTCCCTGTTGTCTTCCAGGTTCGCAAGGTTGTGCTGGTGGTTGTACATGGTCAGGTCTGCCATGGTGAAACCGTCGTGAGCCGTGATGAAGTTGACGGAGGCACTGGGTGCACTGTGACGCCAGTACAGGTCCCGCGACCCGGAGATACGGGTTGCTAGGTCGCTGGGGCCGGCGGCTTCCCGCCCTGCAGCCATCTGCTGAAAGTCTGTCAGCCAGAACTTCCTGACCGAGTCGCGGAAACGGTCGTTCCAGTCCTGGAACGGCGCGGGGTAGTGCCCCGTCTGCCAGCCACCAGGCCCCGTGTCCCAGGGCTCAGCAATCAGCTTCACGTCACGCAAAATGGGGTCCGTAGCGGCAGCGATCAGGAACGGGTGGTAGGGGGTGTAGCCCGTGTCGAGTCGGCCCAGGGTCGTCGCAAGGTCGAAGCGGAAACCGTCGACCCCCATCTCTTCAACCCAGTAACGCAACGAGTCCAGTGTCATCTGAACGACGCGTTTTTCAGAGAAGTTCACGGTGTTCCCGCAGCCCGTGTCATCGATCATGGTGTGGGGGCGATCGGGCATCCGCCGGTAGTACATCTGCGAGTCCAGTCCGCGGAAGCTGACGGTGGGTCCGGTATCCCCGCCCTCGCACGTGTGGTTGTACACGACGTCAAGGATCACTTCGAGTCCTGCGTCGTGAAGCAGTCGGACCATCCCGCGGAACTCGTCAACAACGGCGCCCGCGCCGCGTTCTTGCGCGCTTTTTGTGGCGTACGAGGGTTCCGGGGCAAAGAACGACATCGTCGAATAACCCCAGTAGTTAGTCAGCCCGCGTTCAGTCAGGAACGGTTCGTCCATCTTGGCGTGGATCGGCAACAGCTCCAGCGTTGTCACGCCCAGATCTTTCAGATACTTGATCGTCGCGGGGTGTGCCAAGCCGGCGTACGTCCCGCGCAGGTCCTCCGGGACACCGGGGATGTTCTTAGTGAACCCCTTTACGTGGAGTTCGTAGATGATCGACTCGGGAGCCGGGACGCGCGGCCCCTTCTGCACGTGGAAGTGGTTCTGCACCACGACCGACTGTGGGACGTGCGTCGCCGAGTTCAGGTTCGACTTCACCAGGGGATAGGTCTTCGGGTACAGGTCGTGGTCGACGTGGTGGGCGTAGAGGGCGGGGGACAGGTCAACCTGCCCTGTGACGCCTCTACCGTAGGGGTCCAGTAGCAGCTTTGAGGGGTTGAAGTAGAGGCCGCGGTCCGGGTCCCAGGGGCCAAACGCCCGGAACCCGTAGATTGTTCCTTCGCCGAGCCCGTCGACGTGTCCGTGCCAAACGCCGTCGATTGGCCCGTAGAGGTTCCAGCGTTCCTCTTTCGCACCCTCTCCGCCGCTGCGGCGAACGCAGAAGTCGACTGCGGTTGCGTTTGGTGCGACCACGGCAATGTCGAGCCCCCCGCCGTCGCTGGGGTAGACCCCAATACGGGTGGGGTTCGGGTTTTCGCGATCTGCTCTTTCGAGGCTCGGCTGCAAAACGGCGCCAGTCAGCCGATCAAGCGCAGATTCTTTCATACTTTACCACCTACGGGAGTCGGGAGCGGAGTTTGCATCCCTCCTAGTCTGCCCCCATTTGGGGGTTCGTGCGCTCAGCTCGTAAGCCAGCGCATAATCTCACGATTGGACCCGCGTTTCGCCGTGGCAGACTTGGATCATGTTGATTATTGTCCTGGTCAAGCACGTGCCCGATGAAGCTTCCGAGCCCAGAATTGAGGACGGGCTTCTAGTTCGTGGTGAAGATGACACTCTGAACGAACTCGATGAGCACGCGATCGAGGCCGCGTTGCAGCTCACGGAGGAGTTCGGCGGTCAGGTCATCGCGGTTTCCATGGGTCCAGAGGACGCCGAGGACGGCGTGATGCGCGCCTTGCAGATTGGGGCTGACAGGGGCCTGGTCATAACGGATGATTCTCTGGCGGGTAGTGACATCCCGAAGACTGCGAAGACACTTGCGCTGGCGGTGCAGGCGCTTGGCAAAGAGGAGCCCGTGGATATGGTCTTGGCGGGGATGGCGAGCTTTGACGGCTCCGCCTCGGCCACGCCCGCCGCAGTTTCGCAGGCCCTGGGTTGGCCGCTTTTGGACGTCGTTGCGGAACTTGACGTGCAGGCGTCAGGCGACGGCTTCATCGCAGAAGGTAGGCGCAAGGTCGACGGTTGGGAGGACACGTTGCAGGTCTCCAGTCCCGTCGTTGTCTCCGTTACGGACCAGATCAATGAGCCACGCTACCCCAGCTTTAAAGACCTGCGGGCCGCGCGCTCTAAACCGCTGGACGTGTGGGACCTGGAGCAACTGGGCGAAGAGGCCGGGGCGAACACAGACGCGCTGGACCAGCCCGCCGCGCTTCGGATGCTCTCCGCCGCCCATTCCCCCAGGACTGCGGGAACCATTGTCGCTGACTCGGGCGAGGGCGGGAACGACCTTGCCCAGTACCTGATTGAACTTGGGGTGGTAGCAAAATGAGCCGCTTGGACTCTCCTCTGCTTGTTGTCGTCGAACCGTCACCGGAGCCAGGCGAGCGTGCCGGGACGAAAGCGTCCAGGCAGTTGCTTGCCTTCGCCAGCACACTCACTTTGGGAGAGGTTTGCGCACTCTACCTAGGGAGCGAGCCGGACGTAGCCCAGCTGGCTTCGCTGGGCGCGGATCAGGTCTTCTCCGTCGACGTCCCCGGCTTCAACGCCCGTGTTCCTGCCGCCGGCGCTGACGCACTAGCGGCTGCGATGGACGCCTGCCCGAACCTTGTCGGCGTGCTACTTCCCTCCACTTACGTGGGCCGAGCTGCAGCCGCGATGGTGGCAACCGCTTCCGGGCTGGGGGTCGGCATCGATGTTTCTGGGGTTGAGGTCCAAGGCGGGGCCTTGGTTGGCCTCAAGTCCGCATTGCAGGGATCTTGGAAGACGTCTTTCACCGGGCAGGTGCCGGCCATCATGGCGGTTCGTCCCGGGGTTGGCCCCGAAGAGGGCGCAGAAGTCCCAGAGGGCAAGGCCACCGAAGCTGAAGTCCTCACCTTCGACTTATCTCCCGCAGCGCAGGCCGTTCAGGTGACTTCCAGCACCCCTCAGGCCAGGGGTGAACGCATTCCTCTTTCTGACGCGGAAGTCGTTGTTGTTGCGGGACGAGGGATCGACGGGGACACAGAAATGGTTGGGTCCCTTGCCGACGCCCTAGGTGCCGCGATTGGCGCGACCCGCGTCGTCTGCGACGAGGGCTGGTTGCCGCGCGCCTGCCAGATCGGGCAAACGGGGGAAACCATCGCACCCAAGGTTTACTTGGGTCTTGGGGTTTCCGGCGCGATCCATCACGTCAGCGGTGTCCTCGCTTCAGAGAACATCCTGGCCGTCGTCGACGACCCGGACGCACCCATCTTGGAGATCGCGGACTTTGCGGTCGTGGGGGATGTCGCCGAGGTCGTGCCGCAGTTGCTGGAACAGCTGACTAACGCCAGCAGTGGCGACTGAATGACGGTGCAGGTGACTGAATGAAGGTCCTTGCCGCGCTCTCTGGCGGGGTTGACTCCGCTGTGGCTGCCGCGCTCGCGGTCGAGTCGGGCCACGACGTCACAGGGGTTCACATGGTCCTGTCCCAGGCCGCTCAGTCGTGCGGGGTGAGGGCTCGCGGTTGTTCTTCAGCTCAGGACACAGAAGATGCGGCGCGAGCGGCGGAAATAATCGGCATCCCATATGAGGTCTGGGATCTGTCCGAGGAGTTTGAGAAGCGGGTAGTCTCTGATTTTCTTTCTGAGTACCGCTCTGGTCACACTCCCAACCCGTGCGTGCGTTGCAACGAGTTCGTGAAGTTCCGTGAACTTGCCGAACGGGCCAAGGAACTGGGTTTTGACGCGGTTTGTACCGGCCATTACGCCAGGATTTTGGAGGGTCCAGACGGACCTGAGCTTCACAGGGGAGTGGACGAGGCCAAGGATCAGTCGTACGTCCTTGCCGTCATCGGCAGTGAAGAGCTGCACCGAGTGGTCCTGCCTTTGGGGGACGCGCCCTCTAAAGCTTGGGTGCGGCAAGAGGCCGAGCGGCGCGGGCTTGGGGTTTCAAACAAGCCTGACTCTTTTGACATCTGCTTCATCCCGGATGGGGACACGGCAGGCTTTTTGCGTCAGAACCTGGGGGAGCGGCCCGGGAAGATCATCGACGCAGGGGGAGATGTGGTTGGGGAGCACCGTGGCAGCTACCAGTTCACGGTTGGGCAGCGTAAAGGGCTGAACCTGGGGCGCCCTGCGAAGGACGGTAAGCCCCGCTACGTGTTGTCAACGGACCCGAAGACGAACACGGTTTTCGTTGGGGCCCAGTCTCTACTAACGGTCAACCACTTGAGCGCCGAAGACCCGGTCTACTACATCGACCCGCAGGAAGACCCGCAGGGCCTAGTCGTCGATCTTGCAGCCCAGCAGGGGTTCGGCTCAACCATGAACGGCCGCGGCTTGAACGAAGTCCCAGCAGACGTTTTCACGGCTCAGATCAGGGCTCACGGCACCCCGAGCGTGGTCAACGCAATCAGCGCTACTAAGGGTGGCCTCGAGGTCGACTTAGCCGAACCGATCCGGGGAGTTGCAGCAGGCCAAGCCCTGGTGCTCTACAAGGGCTCCAGGGTTGTGGCAGAGGCAACCCTAACCTCCGCCCATATCGGTTCGGCCGCGGGTTAGTCACCGGTTCGGCCGCGGGTTAGCCACGGTTCGGCCGAACCGATGTGGGTAACGAACCGCAGAAGGGGTGGGGTGGGGCAACCGTCAGCTGTTTCACCCTGTTTGCCAGCCGCAAGCCAGTTGTCCCGCGCTAGACTTTGTTGTCGGCAGTAGGTCAAGCGTTCTTGATCTTGCGGCTAAGCGCTCGTGGCGGAATTGGCAGACGCGCTGGATTTAGGTTCCAGTGTCTTACGACGTGGGGGTTCAAGTCCCCCCGAGCGCACCGTGTGAAGTATCGGGACATCGTTTACAGGTGTCCCGACATTTTTCTACATTGAGCCCCAGGGGCGGCCGAAGCTCCTGCCGCCTCCAAAACATTGAGGAAGCGCAGTGCTCCGGCTTGGCCTTGGAGAGGCGCGTGGCACTATGGGGGCATGACTGAACAGATCCGCCTCAAGGTAGGCGAAAAAGCTCCCGACTTCACCGTTGAAACTCCCGGCGGCTCCGTGTCCCTGCAGGAACTGTTGGCGAAAGCCCAGAAGGGCGTTGTCGTCTACTTCTACCCGAAGGCTGGGACACCCGGCTGCACGAAGGAAGCGTGCGACTTCCGTGACTCCCTGAACTCGCTCAAGTCCGCGGGCTACGAAGTCATTGGGATCAGCGCTGACTCCCTTGCAGCCCTAGAGAAGTTCAAGGACAAGCAGGACCTGAACTTCCCCCTGGGTTCCGACCCCGACCACAGAATCATGTTGGAGTACGGCACGTGGGGCGAGAAGAAGAACTATGGCCGCATCTTCACTGGGATCATTCGCTCAACCTTCGTGGTCGGCAAAGACGGCCTGATCGAGTACGCGGGCTACAACGTGAAAGCCACGGGTCACGTGGCCAGGTTGCGCAAAGAGCTGGGGATCGACCCGGCCGCCTAGGCTGCTTGTCCACGCCTCTGCGAGCGGATCGCGGCGGGTCCAGCATGGCGGTCCTTTCGCGCCGCCTGAGGAACGCCCGCTAACGTTGACCCATGGGACTTAAGAGCTTCATAGGGAAAACTCTGCTCAGGCTGATCGGATGGAAACTGGTCATCGTCGAGCCGCCCCCAGAACACGGCTGCATTCTGGTTGGCGCACCCCACACCTCGTACTGGGATGGGGTCATGATGGTCTTCGTCGCCTGGGGCGCAGACCTCGAAATGAAATGGCTCGGTAAAGAAGCGATTTTCCGTTCGCCCGTCGGCCCCCTGGCACGCGCCGTCGGGGGCATCCCCATAGACCGCAGCAACGCGGGAGGCATCGTTGAGTCCCTGGTCGAAGAGCTGAACGAACGGCAAGCCAAAGAGCTTGAGACCGGGAAGCCCGAGCGTCCGTGGGCCCTCGCTATCGCTCCCGAAGGCACCCGCTCCCCAGTTGACTACTGGAAGTCAGGGTTTTACCGCATCGCTGCCGGCACTGGACTGCCGGTGGTCCTTGGCTTCATCGACAAGAGAAACCGCACTTGCGGCCTTGGTCCCTGGCTGACTTTGCAGGGCGACCCGAAAGCGGACATGGACGTATTCCGAGCCTTCTATAAGGGCAAGACTGGGGTGCGGAGGCGCCAGATCACGAACCCCAGGCTCCGCATGGAAGGAGACCAGGGGTCTGCGTCTTAGAGAGCTTCGCCGACCTGCTGGCTACCAGACTGCGGGGACAACACAGGTGGGGCTGTCTGTCTCCAGGGTCTGCCGCAGTTTCAGTGCTCCCGCGCGGTCGTCAAAGTCGAACACCGCCAGATTGTTGCTGTCCAGGTTCGCGACGACCAGCGTCTTTTCGTCCGCGCTCAGGTGGAAGTCGCGCGGGTGCGAACCCTCGGCCGGGAACTGCTCCTGATACGTGAGCGTTTCGACCAGCGGATCCCACTTCAACACCCCGATGGAATCCGGGCCGCGGTTCCCAACCAGCACGTGACCGCCCTTCGTGAGGGCGATGGCCGAGGGGTGGTTGACCAGCGGATCCAGCCCCTTCGCCCACGGGGCCGCGTCGGTGATGGGAGCGCCGGTCTCGATCGAGACCACCCGAACCAGGCCGTCCAGTTCGCAGGCCACGATTGCCACGGAGCCGCTCACCACCAGATGCCTGGGGCCCGAACCGGAGGGAAGCGGGATGTTTTCGTGGTCGGTGCGGCCTTTAGCTAGGTCCTCGAGTTTGTGAACGTGGATGCAGTCCATCCCCAGGTCAGGCACCAGAGCAGCGCCCAGTTCCTGAACGACCACGACCTGGTGAGGATGAGGGGAAGCCTGCCGCTCCCTATCCGGCCCCGAGCCGCGGTATTGGATGACGAGTGAGGGCTCTTGGACCCCCTCCTGGGACAACGGGTTCACTGATAGTGCGCCCCCGGAATAGTTCGCGGACAGCACCACGTCCTGTGCAGAAGGAAGCCGAGTGATCGCGATGTATGTTGGTCCGTCACTACCGGTGGTGGTGCGGGTTGAGGGACCCAGGTCCCCCTCGTCTTCACCCTGATCGGTCACCAGGGATGTTGGCGAGGTGAACGCACTGAGACTCCCCGGGGTCGTTTCGTGACTGACCACTAGTGGCAGCCCGGCGCTTTGCGCAACGAATGCGGGGTTCTCCCCAACCCAGGTGGGTTCGGTGAGCGTGGCAACGCCGTCACTGTCCAAAGTCAGGGATCTCAGGCCCTTTGCGGGTGTCCCACCCCAAGTTGTGGCACCGCCTATCCAGAAACTGCACCTTTGCTTACTCATGGCTGCCTCCTTGGCTTTGAGCCTACTTCGAAAAGGGCCGCTCGCCGCGTGAATGCGGGCGTTGCCAGGTACCCTGGAGTCCGATAACAGGCTGACGTCCGGGAGTGATTCGCAGTGGAAGACCAGGGTAAACCGGCAGCTGCCAGCGAAGGGTCGGCCGAACCACAAACCGACCAGGCGGCGGACGGCGCGCCTCAAAGTAGCGAGGATCCCGGGAGCGAGCGTCGGCGCCGTTTCTTCGCCCGTGGGGATTCAGAGGCGGACAAGAAGGCCGAGGAAAAGCGGGTTTCCGCGGCGATGAAAGGCGAAGCGCCAACCCTGAGCGAGATCGAAGAAAAAGAAGTCAGTGAGGGCGCTAAGGGTGCCGGGATCACTGCGATGGTTGTCGTTATGGTCCTGTTCATCCGGATCATGGCCGTGTCTGGGTGGGACTGGGACACTGCCGCGGAGCTGGTTGAGGCTTTCGACTTCGACGACGCCGTCCCAATCTTCTTCGGGACGCTGTTCGAACTTCCAGTGGTAACGGGGATAGTTGCGGGGCTTGTGTTGCCACTATCTGTGTACCGGCTCTACACGATCCAACACTCAAAAGACAGACTGGCTAAAGTCACGGACTGGCTGATCATTCTGATCCTGGGACTGATTCTGTTCGTTTTAGAGAACTCCTACCAGATGTGGTGGCCGATCATCCTCGCTACGGCTTTTAGCGCCGTCATCGTCATTTTCGTTTCTCTGGTTCACAAAGGCGACGTGCTGATGCTTTTGGACAAGGTCAGTCGCCGTACGGGCACCATCCTGGTGGTTTTCCTGCTGATCCTGTCCGTCGTCGTTACGACACCCTGGAACATTCGTGAGGAGATCGGGCTTCAGGACGGGGTTGTCCACGGACACGTCATCGAGGTGACGCCGGGCTTTGTGAAGGTCCTGACGGACGACCGCGAGGTCCTGGTCCTGCTGACCAGCGACATCAAGTACAGGAAGTCGATCGAGATCACCGAGTAGGTCGGTGCCTGTAGTTGTCGGAGGAGCGGGTTAGCCTGGCGCCGTGGTTGCACTGGGCCTGATTTAGCTTTGAGTCGTCATTGATCGACCTCTAGGTTGCTTAGCCCTGGGCATTCGGGGACCGAAAGGTTTTGGGAGAGTTGATGACGATAGAGATCTTGCTGTCCGCTGCAGCGCTTGTGGCGGCTTTGGCTGCGGCCGTGGGTGTTTTTGTGTTGCTTCGCAGGGAGTCTTCGGGTGGGGATGGCCAACTGGGGGCGCAGGTGGCTGCAACAGAGCAGGCCGTGCAGCGAATCTCGAGCGAGCTTGCATTGGGGGTTCAGGCGCAGGGGCAGCGCACGGTTGAACTCCAACAGGTTTTGGATGCTCGTCTTTCCCGTTTTTCACTCCAGGCAAGTGAGGAAGCAACGGTTCGGTTGCAGGCGGACGGTTCGGCTAGGCAAGAACTCCAAAACCTTCTGTCCACCCAGCTCACTCAAATGGATGCAAAGTTGATTGAGCAGCAGAAGACCATTGCAACTGCCCTGGATCAGCAGCGCCAGGCAAACAGTGCGGAGCTTGAGAAGATCCGTATCGAGGTCGCTCAGAAACTCCAAGATTCCCTGCAGGCGTCGCTGAAGGAGAACTCGGCGAAGATCACTGAGCTTCAAGCCTCCGTTGCACAGGAGCTTGAAAAGGTCCGCACCGGGAACGAACAACAGTTGGAAAAGATGCGGGCAACCGTGGATGAAAAGCTCCAAGGGACCCTAGAGAAGCGACTGGGGGAATCCTTCAAGCTGGTTTCTGAGCGGCTTGAACAGGTGCAACGCGGACTCGGTGAGATGCAGACGCTCGCCAGTGATGTCGGCGGACTGAAGCGGGTCCTGACAAACGTGAAAACCCGCGGGACCTGGGGTGAAGTGCAGCTGGGACGCCAGCTCGAAGACATTTTGACGGCGGAGCAATACCGGGAGAACGTTGAGATCAAGCCGGAGTCAGGCGAACGCGTGGAGTTCGCAGTTGTGCTTCCCGGAAGGGACGAAGAATCACAGGTGTACCTGCCGATTGACTCTAAGTTCCCGCAGGAACCCTATGAACGGCTCCTTGCCGCACAAGAGACAGGGGAGGCCCTGGATGCGAGCATCGCGACGAAGGACCTTGAGACCGCTCTTCGGGCTCAAGCGAAGCTGATCAGCTCCAAGTACATTGCCCCTCCCTACTCGACGGATTTTGCAATCATGTACCTCCCGACAGAGGGGCTGTTCGCAGAAGCTATCCGGATCCCGGGCCTTGCAGCGAGCCTTCAGCGCACAGAACGCGTCATGCTGACCGGCCCCACGACGCTGATGTCTTTGCTCAACTCGTTGCAGATGGGCTTCCGGACTCTGGCGATTGAAAAACGTTCTGCCGAGGTGTGGCAGGTGCTTGCAGCAGCGAAGGAAGAGTTCAACAAGTACGCCGGCGTGTTGGACAAGATCAAGAAGAACCTGGCCACCATCCAGAACACGGTTGAACACGCTTCCGTGCGCACCCGTGCAATCAACCGAAAGCTGCGGGACGTGGAGTCCTTGGAGATTTCCTCGACTACACAGATAGACACGGAGACTTTGGAGATCGAGTTCTAGGTCTGCGGAAGCAGGCTGGATGGTGTTGCAGACCCTAAGCTGTCGGGCCTTCGGCGCCGCGTATCCTGAAGGGCGAAGAGAGCGCCTGGAGGTTCAGTGTCCCAAGTCTTGATGGACGCCCCACTGCTGACCATTTTCTTAGTTGTCGCAGTTGGTGCGGCGCTCGGTGCAATCCGTTTCGGGCCCGTCAGGCTTGGCGCTGCGGGGGCACTGTTCATCGGCTTGGCGCTCTCAGCGTGGCGCCCGGAGCTGGCTGAAGGTTTTTCGCTTGTCCAGCAAATCGGCTTGGCACTGTTCGTCTACTCCGTGGGACTAGCGTCTGGGGCCACTTTCGTTGCAGCCTTCAAGAAGAACCTGCCACTGATGCTTGCCAGTGTCCTTGGCGCGGTGCTTGGTGCGGTCGTGGCTGGTGTTGGCGGGAAGCTACTGGGGCTCAGTTCGGGCCTTTCCGCGGGCCTGTTCACAGGGGCGCTCACTGCTGCCCCCGCACTGGAAACCGCGTCCCAGCTTGTGGAAGGAAACGGCCCTGCAGTCGGCTATTCCAGTGGTTACCCCATTGGGGTGATCGTTGGAATCATCGCGGTTTCGCTGGTTGTGGCCCGGCCCTGGCAGGGGAAAGGTGACTCGCCAGCCCTAGCCGGCCGCGGCTTAGCGGCCCTCACAGTCCGTGTCGGTGACTCGGTCCTACCGCAGGTGCTTCCCGAGTGGCGCGACCAGCTGATCCACTTCTCCTACGTCTCCCGTTCAGGCAACACCCGCGTCCTGGCTCCTGGTGAGGAACTCTTACCAGGAGATGAGGTCGTCATTGTTGGTGAGCCCGGGGCGCCCGAGTCCGTTGCGGCCCGGATCGGAGAGGTCCTTCCCGAGCACCTGGCGGACGACCGTAGTGCCGTCGAGTTCGAACGGATCGTGCTGTCCAACCCTGACCTAACGGGCCGCCCAGTTGCCGCCCTTCGCCTGCCCGCCCTTCACGGGGCTCTGGTCACCCGGGTTCGGCGGGGCGACCTTGACCTGCTCGCTAGGGACGACCTAAACCTTCAGGCCGGTGACAACCTGGCGGTCGTGGTGCCAAGAGACCAACTGGACGCAGTGAAGGCCTACCTGGGGGACTCTCAGAAGAAGGTTTCTGAGATCGACGCACTCTCCCTGGGTCTGGGGCTGGTCCTGGGCGTGTTGGTTGGGCTGGTGACCCTGCCTCTTCCAGGTGGCATGACCTTCCGCTTGGGGGTCGCGGCCGGCCCACTGGTGGTTGGGATGATGCTCGGCGCCCTGCGCCGAACCGGCCCGATCACCTGGAGCATGCCCGAATCCGCGAACCTCACTATGCGGCACTTGGGCCTGTTGCTTTTCCTAGCTGCGTTGGGGCTCTCAGCGGGTCCAGACGTTGCCGCACTACTGTCAAGTCCACTTGGCTGGAAAGCGCTGTTGCTCGCCACCATCGTTGCGGCGGTTGGCGTATCTGTGGTGATAGTCGTTGGGGGAATCCAGAAGCTCTCAGCTCCCCGCACCGCGGGCGGCGTCGCAGGGTTCCTTGGGCAACCAGCGGTCCTTCAAGCGGCGGACGCACGCGTCCAAGATGAGCGCATTGAGAGCGCTTACGGCGCCCTTTTCGCGTTCGCAATTCTGGTCAAGATCCTGTTGGTCCCGCTTGTTCTGATCTTCTGATTGAGGCTCTTGGCCTGGCATTTATCCTTGTCAGGGCCTTGTTGGTCCCGCTGGTTCTGATTTTCCATCGGCGCTCCCAGGCTTGCCAACTGTAGGATCAAGAAAGGGCGGCGGCGTTGCCTCCCCGGGCTAACGAACGGAGCGGCCACATGTGCACGGTGTGTGTTTGGGCAAATGAAGACCTACCGTGCGTTTCATCAAGGAACATGGACTGGTTCCAGGACATGCCGACCAACCTTTGGGTGCTTCCCGCGGGCCGGGTAGTCAGGGGAGCTCACCCCGATGACCCCTTGGCTCTTGAGTGGACTGCGACGTACGGGTCAATCACAGCCGTTTCGTACGGCATCGGTTCGTCTGACGGATTGAATGAAAAAGGTTTAGCTGCCTCGATGCTCTGGTTGGCGGAGTCCGAGTACGGCAACCGTGATAAAAGCATCCCTGCCTTGGGTGTGGCGCTGTGGACGCAGTACTACCTTGACAACTTCGCGACGGTCAAAGAGGCCGTTGAAGCTTTCGAACACGAGCCCTACCAGGTGGTTCCAGCCGTGGTTGCAGGCCGCACCGCCACGGTTCACCTGCAGCTCAGCGACGCGACAGGTGACTGCGCGGTCCTGGAGGTCATCGACGGCCAGGTCGTGATCACGCACGGAAGCGAGTTCGCCGTCCTCACGAACTCCCCGACGTTTGCGGAGCAGCTGACAAACCTTCGTGGGTACGTGGGGTTCGGTGGGGCGGACCCGTTGCCAGGCTCGACAGAGGCTGCCGCCAGGTTTGTCCGCGCCGCCTACTACACGAAGTCGTTGCCTCCGGCAGAAAACGGAACGATGGCTATCGCTCAAATCTTGTCGGTCCTTCGAAATGTCGCCCAGCCCTTCGGTGTCATCGACCCGACACGTCCAAACATTTCCCCGACCAGGTGGCGGACGGTCCGCGATCACGAGAACATCTTGTATTTCATTGAGTCTTCAACCAACCCCTACATGGTCTGGTTGAGCGGAAAGAACCTAGATTTTTCAGCCGGCGCTCCTGCGAAGGTCTTGAAGCTTGATGAGCTTGGCCAAAGCGTGGGGGAGCAGTCGGCAAAGCTGGTTGAAGAGCCCCTGTTCTCCCCAGCCTTCGAATAGGCCAGGGGGAGAATCTGCGCAGGTCGGCCCGGGATCGCGCCGGTCAGCATTCCTGGTTCGCAACACTCCCGCCTATAGCGTGCCTAGCTGAACAGCAAACCAACCTTGTCACTGAGGCCCACCAGGATTACGAGGACGATAAGCAACACGATCGCAAGTGCGATTGCCCAAGAGAACTTGAGAACGGTTCGCCCCGCGGCTTCCTTGCCGCTTCCGTATGCGCCTGAGCGTAAGGCTCCACCCCAAGCCAGGGGAGTCAGGATGATGATGGAAAGCCACACGACCATGCAGTAGGGGCACAGGGTTCTGAAGATCGTGATCGATGCGGTCAGGAAGTAGATGACGTAGCCCATCCCAACCAGCGAGCCCACTGAAAGCCCCCACCACACCAGGCGAGGGAGCCCTGCCCTACCGATCAGCACCCCGGCGACGGCAAGCAGCATCCCGAAGATGAACAACCCAACACCCGAGTTCGGAATGATCAGCAGGTGTGCTTGGGGAGTGAGTAGGGACGAGGAACAACCCACCAACGGGTTCAGGTCACAAGCCAGCGCTATCTCTGGGTCCCGCAGGACCCAGATCTCACCCTTCAGCAGTTGGAAAGAGGCGAAGATCCCCATCGCTGAGAGGACTGCGAAGACCCACCCTAGGGTCGGGTTGGTCCAACTTGCGGCAGACGACTGGTTCTTCGCCATGATTCTCCAATCACTAGGTCTGCCCCCAAAGATACTTCAGTAGGAGGGCCCGGAGAGACTTGGGTGGGTCCCCAAGACGCTTGAGTAGCCCAGCGTCCCAGAGCACCTAGGTCGGCTCGCATCGAGATGCTCGCCGCGAGCCAGGGGCCGGACCGCCCCGTCCTGTGCGAATCGTAACAACCACGACAATGGGCGTCCTTGGGGTTGGAATAGGTGCCCGCTTTGCTTTAGAGTTCTTACGAAACAACCAAGCGCCATTAGCTCAGTTGGCTAGAGCAACAGACTCTTAATCTGTGGGT
>CAYFRO010000032.1:0-82 GCA_964345565.1 uncultured Actinomyces sp. | reverse complement strand
GCAACAGACTCTTAATCTGTGGGTCCAGGGTTCGAGTCCCTGATGGCGTACAAACAAGCAGGTCAGAACCGTTTTGGTTCTG
>CAYFRO010000031.1:0-19778 GCA_964345565.1 uncultured Actinomyces sp. | reverse complement strand
CCCGCGACCGGGCCGTGGTGCCGTGGCTCTAAAGGGGTGTGCTGATGGATGCTGAAGAGGCCCCCGGTGGGGGTTCCGTCCAGGAGACCGAACGCATCCTTCAGCTAGCCCAAGAAGTTGCAGATCAGGCCCGGCGGGACGCCGATGTCTATTCAGCCGCCCGTCAACGTGAAGCCGACCAAGTGTTAGCGGCCGCCCGGCGTGAACTTGAGGCCGCAGAGCAGACCCGTCAACACGCAAAGGACAAGCTTCAGGCCGCAGAAACCGCGACCCTGAAAGCTCGTGAAGAAGCAGCCAGCATTCTCGACCAGGCGGTGGCGGAAAAGAACCGCGTGATGGTCGAGGCCAGGTCGCAGGGGCAGCAAGCGTACGACGATGCGATGGCGGGAGCCGACGATCTGACGAAACGAGCCGAACAAGAGGCCGCCCGGAAGGTGCAGGAAGCCCAGATCCAGGCGGAACGAACCCTGCAATCCGCGCAGGCCGATGCTACTGCGGCCCGACAGGAAGCCTACGACCTGGTTGACCAGATCAACCAGGAAATGCAGGAAACGCAGGACCAGGCCGCCCAGCAGGCTACGGAACTCATCGCTGATGCCCGCGCAGAAGCAGAGCGAATCACCTCGGTCGCGAAAGAGCGGCTCAATCAGGCCGAAAGACAGGTTGGGGAGGTCCTGACTGAGGCGCAACGGTTGGCAGACAGCGTCGTCGCCGCAGCCCATGACGACTCAAAGCAGCAAATCGCCGAAGCTCAAGAGTTGCATCGGGCGCTGTTAGAGGACGCCCAGAAGCAGGCTGAAAGCATGCGGCTGACAGCAACGGCCACCCTGGAAGACGCGCAGAAGCAGGCACAGCTAATCAAAGAAGAAGCCCTTCGGGACGCGGAGACGCAACGACAAGCGGCAATGGCAGAGTCGCGGGAGCGGTCGGAGCAACACCGACGGCAACTCCATCAAGAACTCGAAGATGCGAGGGCCAAAGCAAAAGACCTCGAGGCCCAGGCTTCAGAGTCCCTCGCCAATTCAGAACAGCAGTCCGCAGAAATCATCGAACGGGCAAACCGAACCGCAGAGGCTCTGATCGCTGACGGGGAAGCGGACGCGAAGGCGTCTAGGAAACGTGGTAGACAGCTGCTAGAAGACGCGGAAGAACGAGCCGAGCAACTCAGGCTCGAAGTTGCAGAAGACCTTGAGCGACTCCGGGAAGAGACCTTCAACTTCTCACGCCAAACGCGTAAGGAAGCAATCCAGACGCTTCTTGACGCGCGCGCCCACGCCGAACGGATCCAGGAAGACGCCGAACGAACACGTAGGGTTGCACGCACTGAAACCTCGGAACTCGCAGAAATGAGAGAGAAGTTGGCGGCTGAGATAACCAGCATTTCCGCAGTCGTTGACGCCCTTGCCGTGCCCATCTCTGCCACACCTACCCGGACAGACCGCAGCTCTGACGAAGAACAAAAGGAAGCGCAGGACACCTAAAATGACTCAGCTCAACTTCGACATCGTGCGTAAGGGATACGACCCGGACCAGGTTGACCAAGCCCTAGCCGCTGCGCACTCAACCATCTCCCGACTAGAGAGTCAGCTTGCAGCAACGCAACAGTCGGGGCAGGCCGCGGCGGAGGAAGCTCAGAAACAGGCGGCAACGGTTGACCGCTTGGAAGCTGAACTCGCAACAACTAAAGCCGAACTGGACGATCTGTCTAGCTTGGATCATGCCGACTTCAGCCATCTTGGCGACCGAATCGGGCGGATGCTGACGCTGGCGAAGGAAGAGGCCGACCATCTGGTTTCTGAAGCCCGCCTGCAGGCGCAGAAAGAAACCGAACAGGCGCACACCCTCGCTGAGCAGCTGCGCGTGGACTCTGAACGCGAAGCGAATGACACCCGTTCCAAAGCAGAAGCCGATGCAGCCCGCACGGTCGAAGAGGCCAACACTCACGCGGATAAGGTTCGAGCACAGATCCAAGAGGAAGCCGCAGCCGCCCGCGAGGAGGCCGCAGCACTGATGGAATCTCAGCGAGCTGTTGCGACCGCCGCCACCATCGACTTCGAACGAACGCTTGGCGAACGCCGCCGGGAAGCTCTTGACAGCCTAGACGCCGATGTGAATGCGCGTCACGAAGAGATCAACGAGGCCACGACGAAGCTGAACGACATTCGTAGCGAAGCCAAAAGGATTGAGTTCGAAGCCCGCGAGCGCGCGGACGCGATTGTTCGGGCGGCAGAGCAGCGTGGAGACGAAATCGTCATTGAGTCGCAAAACCGTGCGGACCAGGTACGTGGCAATGCGGAACGTGAACTTGCCGCGGCGATGTCCCGGCGCGATTCCATCAACGAGCAGCTGGCGGGCGTCCGCCAGATGCTCGCTGCTTACGGAGCGCCCGGCATGTCGGAGATCATTGACATTGGCGACGTTAGTGAGGTACCGACCTCCCCGGAGCAGGACGACACGGCCCAGGGTCAGCAAGCGGAATGAACGCCTGACAAAGCCCCTGAGCAGGAGCCAGAGCCAACAAACGCAATGAATGCCTGACAAAGCCCCCGAACAGGAGCCAGAGCCACAGACTGGACATAGGCCTGTATAGCGACCCACGCTATTGACGACCCAGGTTTGTCTAACCAAAGTCGCGACTGACGCCAGCCAGAGTCCCTGCCGACGTGAGATCAGGCGCCTGTCGGGGGTTAGGCATCAACTGACTTGACCTCGCTAGCTTTGAGCCCGGCAAAAAACAAGCTTTGAGCCCGGCAGAAAATGCCAGCGTGGTAAGAAAGTGCCGGTGTGCTGCGCTTGGTACTTTTTGTGATCGGTGCTGATGCCAGGGTTCTGGATATCGTTTGGCCTCAGATATGCCTTCCAAAACCTAAGAGTGTTTCTGGGGTGTGAAGAGTGTATGTGGGGAGGCCTCCCCGCATACACTCTTACGACCCGCAAAGCACTCTTTCCCCGGGATCGGCCCCCGAGATGCACTCTTACAACCCGGGCTACACTCTCAGCCTTCAGGTGACGCACCCCCACGTGCACCCTTACGACCCCAGCTACACTCTCACATCGACACTGACACCCGGGATGCACTCTCACTGAGCTTGGACCTGTTTTGATGGCTGGTGGTGTTGGCTATCTGTGTTAGAAGCCTGTCCGCTGGTGAGCGCTACCCGCAGGTGAAAGCTGTCTGCTGGGTTTTGTCCTCAGACTTGCGCAGATGACGACAGCCCAACCGATTAGTGCCCCTGACTTAGTGACCCCCGGGGACAGCAGCCTGGGTGGAAGAGCGAGTGAAGGAGCGGCGAGTCAGGTTCACTTGGTAAGGGCTCTGACGAACACGGCGACTGCGCTGATCCCGGCAACGACCGCCGAGACGACAAGTGCGATCTGGAAGGCCCCTGTGAGCGGAGCTGACAGCAGGCTCCACGCTTCGCTGATAACAGGGGCCAACTCAGGATCCAACTCGACCGTTGCCTGGGCCGCGAACGCAGGGATTTCAAGCAGGAAGTAAGTGGAAGCAAGCCCCATGGCAACTCCGCCAGTCAGGGGGACTACCCAGCGTCTGGGGCATGCGAACAGAGCCAAAGCGAAGGCTGTCAGCGCCGCGATCAGGTCCATAGGAGCCGTCCCTACCAGGGCCCGATACCAGCTCTGCAGCTTGCCTGTGTCCTGGACTTCAAAGATGGGGTGCTCCTCGCCAGTCTCGGGCACCAGAGTGGAGATCAGGTTAAACGGGTTTTCTAGGCCGGCCAGGACCGTCCTTATGATCGGGTTCAGGTCCAGCGTGACGGTTAGGACATCGCCGGGGATTGGTGTCGGACTGCTGAGTCCTGCCAGCACCTGGGAGTGCACGCTCTCTAGCACCTGTGTGAACATCTGGGGAAAGGATGGGGAATCGACGAACTGTTCCGCCTGACTCTCCGCCACCCCTCGCGCCTCCAACGCAAGTGCAATTGTGGTCTCTTGCAGAGCTCCGGTGATCTCTATCGGGTCTTCAACGCCCAAAAGTCCAGTGAGGCCGGACAGGAACGGAACGTCCTCCAAAAGATCGTCAAGTCCAGATGTCCACTCTTCAACCTGGGAGGTCACGGGGTTTTCAAGGGCGTACTGTTCGACCACATTGCCAACCTCCCGCACAATGACTTGCTTTAGGGGCTGGCTGCTGGCAATCGGAGCCAAGGTTGTCGTCACCTGGGTTGTGTTCGCAATGTCCTTCGTGACCCAGGTGGAAAACAGGGCTGCCACTAAGCAACCCACCCCCACGAGCACTGCAAGGGGAGCGAGAATCCAACGCACCGCGAGCACGCCGCTTCTTTGGTACCAGGGCTGCTCCTCAGGGATGACTTGCACGTTGAGGACGGCTTGGCCCTGGAAGGGGACTTCGCCCTTGCGGGCAACCCCATACTGGACGGTGGACCTGCCCTGGGCGGAAGCCTGGTCGCCCAGACGCCCCATTGAACTCATGGACCCTCCTCATTTTTGTGACCGACCGAGCCAGCGCGTCTCCCCGCTCCTGGGGACCCACCAAACCCGCTTTGAACAGCCGAGCCAACGCGTCTCCCCTGTTTCCCAGTCCGAAAAAACAGGTGCGGCATCCCTGTTTCTCTGTACAAGTATGGGCGACGAAGCGCGTTGAGACACAGACCATTTGGCGCGAAGGCCACTGCACAACTACCATTAGGGAACCTGGAGACGTCGCATAGCCAGGTCGAGTGCGCCTCCCTGCTAAGGAGGTAGGGGCCTTTCGCCCCTCGAGGGTTCAAATCCCTCCGTCTCCGCTGTGTGAAGTGTCGGGACATCGTTTACAGGTGTCCCGACATTTTTGTTATGTGAGCCCTTGGATTCTCGCTACTCACGGGGCACTCTCAGACCGAAAGGGCACTATAGCCTGGTAGGAAAGTCGCAGCAGAGAGTAGGAATAATGAACCTGAGGTGGGAGCACCTGCGAGTAACGGACGCTGGAGCGTGGTCAGAGCTGTCCGAAACCATTGCCGCGGCGGACAGGCACACCTGGATCGTCAGCGCCGAAAGCGCGGCCGGTCGCCTGACCGCTCCTGGCTTCGACCCAGCATTAGACAGTTGGGCAGTCTGGGACGGGGACAAGCTGGTGGCCTACGCAACATCGACAGTAGGCAGCACCCCCCGGTTTGACGGAAAAGCCCACGCGTTCCTCTCGGGAGGAGTACACCCTGATTGGCGCGGGCTTGGAATTGGAACAGAGCTAATCGCCAAGGTCGAAAAGCGGGCAACGACCGCATTGAAAGAGAAGTACCCCAACATTCCCACAGTGTTGTTCATCGAATCGGGGGACGATCAGGATCCGGCCCTGGCTCTGCTACAAGACAACGGGTTCACGGCCTCCCGACGTTTCCACGACATGGAAAGGGGGCTCCCGACCGTCGATGAGTTCCGCGACCTATCCCAGCCCCGTCCAGGAATCTCCGTGCGACCGCCCACCAAGGCTGACCAGGAACAGGTGCGCCTAGCGCACAACGACGCATTCCAGACTCATTGGGGTTCCGCCCCCTCCACCGCCCTGGAGTGGAGCCAGCAGTACAACGACGAAACCAGCAACCTGGGGCTCTCCAGGATCGCAGTTGACGATAAGGGCCGGGTGCTGGCCTACGCGATGGTGAGCAACCGAACCGCTGAACGCCCCTACGTTGAGCTGGTCGGTAGCCGCCAGGAAGCACGAGGCATGGGGCTAGGCCGCGTAACTCTAAGTGAGTACCTGAGAGCGCTTGCCAATGACCCCATTGCACGGCACACAGCGCTTGACGTAGACGCGGAGAACCCGTTTGGAGCCGCCCGGCTTTACCAGGACCTTGGCTTCAAAATCATTCGCACGTGGTCGGCCATGGAGAAGCCACTCAGCTAGCGCTCTCACCCCAAAAACGCAGAAGAGGCTCCCTGGAACCAGGCCGTGGCACCGACCCGGGTGGAGAACAGGTCTGACTGTTGCCGCGATTCCCATGAGGAGCCCAAACACTTCGGCAGCGAGCCGAACCCCACCTCTTTCGAGGGGTGAGAGGTTCGAGACCCGCTGCCGAAGCACCAAGGACCAGTGGTGCAATCTGAGCCTAGAGGCTTTCCTTCAGAACCTAGAGACGTTCCTTCAAGCGGTCGAAGTCGCGCTCTACGTCCTTGATCTCGGCAGGCACATTGCTGTCGGGCGCGTTAGGCTCCATGTTCTCGGCAACAACCTCCTTGTACTGACGCAGGTTCGTGTAGAGCTGGTCGGTGAAGGGGTTGAGGCGGTTCTTAGCGATGGTGTAGACCTGGAAGATCAGCACTGCAACGTTGGCTAGGAGAGAGATCAGCGAAACCGTGAAAAGGGCGGTTGCACTACGTGATGTCTCAACCGCGAAGATCGAGTCGCTGACGAACCACGGCACGGCCATGGTGAACATCATCCACAGTGCCAGCGTGTTGGCGCGGTGCTGCAGCCACGCACCCCGCTTGATGAAGAACGCAGGGATAGTACAGGAGATCAGAAGTGCCAGGCCCGCGTAGAAGGAGTGGTCGCCAACGCAGTTGTAAACATAGGCAAAGTTCCACAGGTCATAGGCGATGATCCAGAACCAAAGCATGTCGGGCCAGATCATGTCCTTTGACTTGTCGCGGGAAATGAAGATGCCGAACCAACCGCAGATGGTGATCATGTTGATGAGGCCAGCGATGCCGTTCATCCAGTTCCACGAACCGGAAAGCATGTAGACGCCGTCCACGATCCCGTCCGCACCCATCGCACCGACCTGGAAATCACGGATGCACGCTTCGAGGATGTTTATCGCGAGGATCGCAGCCGGGAAAATCAAAACCCACTTGATCTTGGAGAGCTTCTTGAAGTACCTGATCGCCATGAAGCCAAGCGCCCCCGCAAGCGCGGAGTACACCTTCACCCAGTGGAACCAGGTCCCCGTTGATGAGTCGGGACCCGCCGTTGTCGGCCAGACAAAAATAGTGAGGATGATCGGGAGGATAATGAAGAAGGAGATGCCACCCCACTTCCATCTACGCGTGACTTCATTCAGGCCGATGAGTGCGCCAAGGACGACGAACCACATCAGCCACGCTTGCCAGGGAATGGATTCGTAGAGGAACATTCTTCACTCCTGCGTGATTTGCTTGAAAAATCTGTCAATTCAAAGACTAAAGACCACCGGCCCGGGTTGGGATAGACAGTTTTGCGGATGTGTCGAAAACCGGTCCAAGAGCGCCATCTGCATCCCTCATCTAGGCTTAGCTTTGGGACCGTAGTCCCAAGTCAGACCCAGTTAAAGGGGGCGGAGTGAGTCGGTCGACGCGTGAGGATCTTGCGGCTGCGCTGATGGAAAGGCTCACGACCACACCCCTCGACGAAGTGACGGTTTCGGCCCTCTCGGCGGATGCGGGCATCACCCGGCAAGCCTTCTACTATCACTTTGCAGACACCTATGACCTGGCGGTCTGGACGTTCGAACAAGGGGTCGCAAACCACATCATGGAGCACGCCTCGTACGAACATTGGGCACGAGGTTACAGAGCGCTACTGCTCTACCTAGACCGGAACTTCGAGCAGACTTGCGCCGTTTTGGGTTGCCTGACGCATCGCGAACGGGACATTTTCTTCCTAAACCTGTTTCGTCAGATGATGGAGGCCATCGTCAGTGAGTTAGAAACAGGTTTGGAGGTTCCCGCTGAGCACCGACAGTTCGTGATCGATCACTACGCCTCCATTGTGCTTGGCCACTTCTTGCGTTGGGTTGCCGAACCCGTAAGGGAGGACCCAAACGTTTTGGTGCCCAGGATTGAAAGAACCTTAAAAGGCACCGTGCGGAAAGCGTTAGAAGAGTTTTCGGGAGAATAAGGTCCCTGGCGAGCGTGAGCTTAGGAACAGCTACGCCATAAGCGTTGTCTCTGACCCGCTTCGGTCCATATACTCATGCAAGGTAACAACCTAGCGCCTGTGGCTCAATGGATAGAGCATCTGACTACGGATCAGAAGGTTGGGGGTTCGAGTCCCTTCAGGCGCGCGGCAGTCCCCCTCGGTGCGATCCACCGGCGGGGACTCTGCTCTTTAAGGCAGTCCCTCAGGGCTACCGGCCCTCAGGCACCGCACTCCTAGTCCCTAACGGTTTGGCTGCGAGTTATTCCCGCCAAAAGGGGGTTTGCGGGCCTTGTGAGGCGACAGCCCGCGGCCAAACCAGGCCGCGGCGTGGCCTCTACGACTTCGGCTGGGCCTCTAAGGCTCCCGCCTGGCCTCTGAGGCTCCCGCCCGACCTCTGTGGTTCTTGAGTTCTGGGGGCTACTGGACGTTCACGAAATCGCCCAGGTTACCCGCAATCCAGCCCTTAGTGAGCGCAACGAGCAGCTCATCAAAGACTTCCTCAGTGTTGCCGCCCTCTTCGGGGAGTAGCCCTGAGATCTCGAGGATCAAGTACCCGTGGAGTGCCGCCCACAGGATCATCGACATCCGTGCGGGGTTCATGTCCGGCTCGCCAGACTTTTCAGCGATGCGCTCACAAACAAGCCGGATCGGGGCCAGCATCTGCTTGTCGATCTCCTTCACGGCCGGGTTGAACCGGTCGGTCAGGCTCGTTGAACTGCGGGCTTCTGCCATCGCGTCGAATGCGCCCTCAAAAACGTTCGGCTGGCGAAGAGCGAAGGAACGGAGGCCATGCGCGACGTTGACCAGTGCCTGCTCGGGGCTTCCCTGCTCGGCAGCAATGTTGATCGGTGCTAGAGCCTCTTCGAGGCTGTGCAGAATGACTTCCGCCATTAGGGCCTCTTTGGACCCGAAAAGCGTGTATACCGCGTTGGTAGAGGTCTCCGCCTGGCTCGTCAAGGTGCGAAGAGATACGGACGCGTACCCTTCGCTCGAAAGCATCATTCCCGCTTCGTCCAGGAGACGATTCCGCAGGGCCACGTCATACGTCTTTGGCCTGCCCATCTCACACCCCATCCATTAGTGAATCTAAGCTACTGACCGGCGGCCTCAGCGCCGCCGCCAAGCCAGTTTCCGCAAATCTGGGCAACGCCAAGAAGACCTGATGTGCCCTTCGTAGCCGCCCAGCAAATCCGTCGTCTGACACTACTGAAGGTAGTCTAATAGCGACCGTAGCCCCGGTTAGATCAGGAGTCTACGCACGCGTTAAACACCTTTCCAGTTAACAGGCGGAAAACCTGAGCGGCGCAGAATAAGTGCATGATTTCGTAAGAACGGTCTCAGGCTTAAACATTCTCAGGAAATCTCGTGTATTTTGTGCGCCCGGTATTCCGGTCGACGCAATGAGCTCGCCAACTACCTGGTCCGGAGCAATCCCGAGATCCTTCAGCGCGGCCAGCGTTACGGCCCCGTCCCTCTTCGCGAGTCTTTCTCCACCGGGACCCAGTACCAGGGGTACGTGCACGTAAGAGGGCACCGAACCTCCAAGAGCATCGCAGATGTAAGCCTGGGTTGGGGATGAAGCCAGCAGATCGTCGCCCCTCACCACCTGATCTATGCCCATGTCGATGTCGTCGACGACCACAGCGAGGTTGTAGGCGTACTCACCATCCCCACGTTGTAACACAACGGATTCAACCGGCCCCGTGTAGGACCCATGCAGTTCATCGTTCACCGTCCACGACCGCATCCTAGGTAGTAGACGTAACGCGGGCTTGGCCCCACGCTTCGCCAGCTCAGCTCGTTTCGCCCGCTTTTCCGTTTCGCTCAGCGTGGCGCACGGCCCGGCGTACGAGGAAGGTGGGGCGTGGGCAGCCGCCAGCGCCTCCCTCACGTCACGACGTGAACAAAAGCATTCGAAAAGCTCTCCCCGGGAGTCTAAGTGTCGTAGTGCCCGTTCGTAGAGAGCTTTCCGGTTACTTTGAACAACGATGGGCCCATCCCAATCAATGCCGATCGAACGCAAGTCGGCTATCTGACCGGAGGGGTCACGCGCCCTCCCCTGGTCTAAGTCCTCTAAACGCAAGTAAAAGTCGCGGGCAGTAGACCGCGCCCACACCCAAGCCAGCAGCGCTGTGCGGAGGTTCCCCAAATGAAGATCCCCCGTCGGCGACGGGGCAAACCGGCCAGCTCCCACGGGTGAAGTCTACGCGGCTTTCGAGGGCGGACTCCGGACCTACCGTTGCCTAACTACGAGCAGAACGATGCTCCAAAGCGCAATCAAAGGAGAGACCACCAGACCTAAGATGGGGCCTGCCTGAAGACCACTGTCACCCGGTTGTACCCCAACGGCAACCCAGGTGGTAATCACGATGAAGATGAAGAGGGCACCCAACCCAACAAGAATTCCCACAACCCCCGCGGCTATCCGCAAGCCATCACTGACAACAAACAGGAGCGGGAGGGCCAGAGCTCCGACTAAGAGCGCAGCGAACAGTAACGTCAGGCCTGCTCCAAGCTCCAGCCCCTGCTCAGCAGCGCCCTTACTGAAGAACCCAAACTTTTGGCCTTGCCGATCGAAAACCGGTAAGAACACCGACAGTAGCAACAGCGTTGCGAGCCCCACCTGAACCATCGCTGGCCAGTTGCGCCCAGGCGCCAAACCGTTCTTCGTACCCATCGTCTCTCCACCTCAAAACTCCGCGCCCTCAGATAGTGGCACCTGTTGCCATGCTATTGGCTGGTGCCCACTCACGCGACACCTGCCGAATGAACGTCGCCCGTTTCGCTACACTGGCCGGAATAAGGCCGGAGCAGCCAACAACCAAGAGGTTCCGTTGATCGACTTAGCAGATGTCCGCAAGGTCTACCCCTTGCCGTCCGGAGCCGTTACGGCTCTGGATGACGTGACCTTGCATGTCGAACCCGGCGCCATCCACGGGATAGTCGGACAGTCGGGCGCCGGTAAATCAACCCTGGTCCGTTGCCTCACGGCCCTTGAGAGACCTACGTCAGGAACCATCACGGTGAATGGCGTCGACATGACTGCCTTGAGCGGCACAAAACTACGGGATGCCAGGCGCAACATTGGGATGGTCTTCCAAAAGCCCAACCTCCTTGACTCCCGCACAGCGGCCGCAAACATCGCCTACCCCATCCAACTTGCTGGAGATGCGGGTAGTGCGGATGCAAGGGTTGACGAGCTACTGGAACTGGTGGGGCTGGCGGGACGCGGGTCCTCGTACCCCGCCCAGCTGTCCGGTGGGCAACAGCAACGGATCGGGATTGCCAGGGGCATGGCGACCAACCCGCCTGTTTTGCTGTGCGACGAGCCCACCTCCGCCCTCGATGCGGGATCCACCAGGCAAATCATGACTTTGCTTCAAGAGCTCCGCGACAAACGCGGGGTTACGGTCGTGATCATCACCCACGAAATGGGGGTGGTGCGCGACATTTGCGACTCCGTGACGCTACTTGAGCACGGGAAAGTAGTGCAGAGCGGAAGCCTTGAAGAAGTCCTTTCCAAGGTCGACTCGAAACTGGCCGAAGAACTGGTCCCACGCCCGAACATTGAAGGGGTTGAGCTGGGAGAAAACCAAGCTCTCCTTGATGTCAGCTTCACGTCGACCCCCGGCATTCCGACGGGAGCCAGCGTGCTCAACATGATCGCTTCTTTGGGCGGAGACGTCGCTGCGGGACGCTTCGAGTCCATCGGTAAGCAACAGGTAGGGCGGCTCGCCATCAGCGTCCCCAAGTATCACTCGAGGGCAATTGCCGGCCAGCTCACGAAGTCGGGAGTCGAGGTGCGCTCGTGGTGACAGTTGGCGTGCTCTACGCGCTGAGCGGTGCGCTGGTGCCAGTCGCATCTGAAGAGGGTCAGCAGTGGCTGAACAACCCCGTGTTGATCAAGAAGTTTTGGCCAGCGGTTTGGGAGACGCTGGGGATGGTGGGAGCCTCGACCCTCATCACTGTGGCACTAGGCCTGCCGCTTGGCCTTCTGCTAGCGTCAAGCGGTGCCGGAGGCCTGAAGCCGCGGCGCACACTGAACCAGGTTGTCGGCGCCGTGGTGAACGTCGTCCGCTCCTTCCCATTCATGATCCTGATCATTGCCCTGATTCCTTTCACCCGGCTTATCGCAGGGAAGGCAATCGGTTGGCAGGCCATGATTGTTCCCCTTGTGGTGGGTGCTGTGCCCTTCTTCGCCAGACTGGTCGAAACGAATGTCAGTGCCATAGACCCCGGCAAGATTGAAGCCGCCCAAATGATGGGGGCCTCCAACACCCAGATCGAATGGGGTGTTCAAGTTCGCGAGTCACTGCCGGGCCTGGTCCAGTCGGTCACCCTTCTTTTCATCACCCTGATCGGCTACTCCGCAATGGCGGGGGCCGTTGGGGGTGGGGGCCTTGGGGCCCTCGCTTTGAACTACGGCTACCAACAGTGGATGGACGACGTCATGGTCGTCACCGTCGTTGCCATTATTGTCATTGTGCAGGCGGCTCAGATGATGGGCGACATGATCAGCCGGCTGGTGAACCACCGCTAAGGCAACACCAGTCGGCAGCCACAGGCCTTAGCCGCAACCAGTTACTACCAATCCAAGAGCTACTAACCCGCGCCCGCGAGGCGCCCAAGACACAGGAGTAAAACATGCGTGTAGCACGCTCAATCGCAACAGTGGCCGCCGTTGCCACTCTGGCCATCGCCGGATGCTCTTCCGGCTCTTCCGCTGACGGGAACACAATCAGAGTCGGCGTCAGCCCAAGCCCACACGGCAAAGTCCTAACCTACGTTAAGGAAAACCTGGCGGAAGAAGCTGGACTGAACATTGAGATTGTTGAGTACACCGACTACGTCGAACCAAACAAGGCATTGGAAGCTGGCGACCTCGACGCAAACTGGTTCCAGCACATTCCCTACCTTGAAGAATCCGTGGAGGCAAACAACTGGGACTTCGTGCATGGCGAAGGCACGCACCTGGAGCCCCTGGGACTCTTCTCTGAAAAGCATGCTGACGCTGGCGAAAAGACAGAAGACGCAACGATCGGCATAATCAACGACCCGACAAACCAGGAACGCGCCCTGACGATGTTGGCTGAGCTCGGCTTTGTCGAGCTACCCGACTCGGGGGAAATCAACGCTGCAACAGTCACGCCCCTAAACGGCACCGAGCTGGTTGAGGTTGAAGGCCCCGCCCTGGTTCGGAACCTGCAGGACCTGGACTACGCCGTTATCAACGGTAACTTCGCGCAAGAGGGCGGGCTGACCCCGGCCGATGCCATTGCACTAGAAGAAACCAGCGACAACCCCTACGTGAACGTGGTGGTCTGGAAGAAGGGCTCTGAAAAAGAGGAAGCCATCAAGAAGTTGGACGCGCTACTCCACTCGGAACAGGTGCGCGACTTCATTGAGAAGACCTGGGCCGACAAGTCGGTCATCCCGGCTTCGTAGGCTGCCCTACCTTCCTCCGATTCGGCTGCGGGTTACCGCCCCGGTTCGGCCTCTTGGGGCCGAACACGGTCCGTAACCCGCAGCCGAACCAAACGGGAGGGCAGGCTAGTCGACCACGCCGTACAGGCGGTCCCCTGCGTCCCCCAGGCCGGGAACAATGTAAGCCTTGTCGTTCAATCGTTCATCAACCGCCGCAACGAAAACGTTGACGTTAGCCCGGTTCCCGATCTCTCGCTCAAGCACCTCTAGGCCCTCCGGCGCAGCCAAGATACAGACAACTGTCACGTCCTTCGCGCCGTGCTCTAACAGGTAGTTGACCGCCGCCACCAGCGTGTTTCCGGTTGCGAGCATCGGGTCAACAATGAAGCACTGCCGCCCCGAAAGGTCGTCGGGCAACCTGCGGGCATAGGTTTCGATCTCCAGCGAATCCTCGTCCCTCTTCATCCCCAAAAACCCCACCTCAGCAGTGGGAAGCAACCTGGTCATCCCGTCTAGCATCCCCAGGCCCGCGCGAAGAACGGGGACAACCATGGGACGAGGTTCTCTTAGCTTCACGCCCGTGGTCGGCGCGACGGGAGTTTCAATATCCACTTCTTCAACCGCGACGTTCCGCGTGGCCTCATAGGCAAGGAGAGTCACCAGTTCGTCAACTAGCTGGCGGAAAGTCGGCGAGGGAGTGTCCTTGTCGCGCAGCACGGTTAGTTTGTGGTTTACAAGCGGGTGGTCCGCGACGTGAAGTTGCATGAGTCCAGGATATACGGGTGAAGCTACGCTGGAGTCATGTCCAGAAGGGATGGTTTCGAGGCCGCGATGGAGGCCGCCATGGACTTAGCCGATCATGCGGGCATCCAGGGGGACGTTCCAGTTGGTGCGTTAGTCCTGGGCCCCGACGGGCGGGTTCTGGGCGAGGGGTGGAACGAGCGCCAGGTGGCAGCGGATCCCACGGGTCACGCTGAGATCGTGGCGCTGCGCCAGGCAGGACGGGCGCTTGGAACCTGGAACCTGTCCGGTTGTACCTTGGTCGTCACTCTTGAACCCTGCACCATGTGCGCTGGTGCCGCCGTGAACAGCCGCATTTCTACGCTGGTCTTTGGGGCGTGGGAGCCGAAAACAGGCGCATGCGGCTCGATGCGTGATGTCGTGAGAGACCCCCGCTTAGGGGCACCAATCGAGGTGGTGGCTGGGGTCTTAGCGGAGCAGGTCGAAGTCCAGCTTCGGACGTTCTTTGAGAAAAACGTTCGCGAACGTACAGAATAGGACCATGGCAAAGCCTAAGCGATCAGGAAAAAAGCAGGTCGACGAAGTTACAACCGTCGCCACTTACGCGGGGATCTTCACCGTGCATTCGGCAGGTGCTCAGATCTCGAAATGGGACTCGTCAAAATTCGGTCCCCTCATCTTCAGTCCCCGAAAAGCCGTCTACGAAGTTGGGGAGAGCCCTCACGGGGGCATTCCCATCTGCTTCCCTTGGTTCGGGCAGCCGCCTCCCCTCCCGGACGATGACGTTGCTCCACTGGGAGGACCGCGTGCCGACTACAAACACGGGTTCGCTCGCCTCCTAAACTGGAGGAAGACTCACGATGAACAGTCAGACTCGACCTGGCGGGTCACCTATCGGCTTACAAACAAAGATGTGCCGAAGAAGATCGCAAAAGTCCAACACTTCAAGGCTGACTTCACCGCACTTTTCAGCAAAGATCGCTTAACCCTGACGCTCAAGGTAGAGAACACTGGCAAAGAGACCTTCTGCTACGAATCTGCATTCCACACGTATTTTCGAGTTCACGACGTTCGTCGTGTTCAGGTAGATGGGCTTGAAGGCGCAAGTTACGTTGACACTGCCAAACGGGACGAACCAACGCTGGTCCAGGACGGTCCGATTACGTTCGGGGAGACGGTCGATCGGATCTTTGACACAACCCAAACCCCCCGGATTGTCGACCCGTCGATAGGCCGCGTAATCAGTGTCGAGTCGGAAAACGCTGGGACGACAATCGTCTGGAACCCCGGGCCCGAAGACGTCAAGGAGCTTTCCGACCTAACGAAGTCCGAGTGGAAGCAGTTCGTCTGCGTGGAGACCGGAAACGCCCGCGAAAACGCCGTCACCCTTCCTCCGCACCACTGCCACACAGTCGAGGTCGCGTATCAGGTTGAGCGCCTGTGAGCGCAACCGAAGCGCCCGGAAGGGCCGCGGCCGGCAAGCAACCTAAGAGTGAGCACCAGGTCGTGAAGGGCCAGGGGTCCTTCTATTTCAGGAAGCATGATCAGCGCTGGATCGGCGTGATCGACCTGGGGCGAACGGAAGACGGAAAGAGGAAGCGGATCACCGTTTCGGATAGGGACGAGGACACGGCTTGGCAGAAACTCCTAGCCAAGCAAGCCCAGGTGTTCACCGAGCTCCAGCATGGCGCGCTTCCCTCCCCCAAAGAGGTCATAGAAACCGCCAGAGCCCTTGGTCAGAACGCCGCCTGGGCTCTGGTTGACGCGGGCTACCTTCACGAATCTGAGATCAGTCCTCGCTGATCTGAGGGTCCTCCAGCTCCGCAAACTTTGCGGTCATAGTCGGATTGCCGCGGGTGAGCTTCTTTATGGTGAGGTCCTGAGCTTTGTCGTTTGCTAGGCGCAGGTTGCGCGCCGAGCTGAGCAGTGAGTCCTTCACCTTCTGCATCTGAGTGATGGACCTGTCGATCTGGTCGATCGCGTCTTGGAACTGGCGCTGTGCCAGGTCATAGTTTCGGGAGAACCCCGTCTTAAACTTGCTCAAGTGGTCCTCAAAGTTCGTCACATCGATGTTCTGAGCGCGCATCTGAACCAACTCACGCTTGTAAGCCAGGGAATCCATCGCCGCGGTCCGAAGTAGCGTGATTATGGGAATGAAGAACTGGGGGCGAACCACGTACATCTTGGGGTAGCGGTGCGAAACGTTGACAATCCCCGCGTTGTAGAGCTCGCTGTCTGCTTCGAGCATAGAAACCAGGATGGCGTATTCACACCCTTTGGCCCGCCGATCCTTGTCAAGCTCTTTCAGGAAGTCCTCGTTCTTCTTCTTCGTTGCAGTCGTGTCGGACTCGTTCTTCATCTCGAACATGATGGAAAGAACCTCGGCACCGGAGGGGTCAGTCTCCCGAAAAATAAAGTCGCCCTTAGACCCAAGGCTGGCGTCGTTGTCTTTCTCGAAGTAGGCGTTCGGGAAGGCGGACGCGCGAATCTTGTTGAACTCGATCTCACAGTGCTGCTCCAGCGTTTCGCCCACCATCTTTGTGGAAAGGCGAGCTTTGAACTCGCGAAGCCGCTCGATCTCCTGGTCGCGGTCGTGTAGGCGGACCGCGTACTTGTCTTCCAGAGCTTTCTCTGAGAGAACCTTTTCAAGCTCAGCTTTCTCTAGCTCTGCCTTGAGGGCGTCCCGCTGCTTCTCCGCGTCTCTGACGGCCTGGGCTAAAGCCAGCTGCTGCGCTACCTCTGCGGCATCCAAGCGCGCGCGCAGTTCCTGGAGTTCCAGTTCTTTTGCAGCAATCCTCTCTGCGCTAGCGGCGCGCTCTTGTGCCTCAACCAGGCCAATCGCGTCCTTCTTCTGCTGCTCCGCAACCCGGAGGCGTTCGCGCACCTGCGCGTCGAACTCCTTGTCGCGGATCTGCGAAACGATATCTGCATAGGCTGCAGCGTCTATGGTGAACGGCTTACCGCAGTGCGGGCAAACGATTTGACCCATGTCTTTCCCTTCCTCTTCCGCCAGCGGGAAGTCCTAAAAGTCGCCCGGCGCCACCTGCAGGCAAGTGAGTCCGCGGGCGCGCCACATATCCACGACCTTTTGCCGGTCGTCAATAACCCCGGTGATGTCGTAGGCCGGGAGTAAGTCCCGCTCTAATATCTGCGCCTTCACGACTTCGTCTGGCCTGAAGTCTTTGTCCGGACGCATGTAGAGGGCGTCGAAGGGCACGCCCCAGTGCTTCATCCATGCCTCGGTGGCTTTCCGGGCCCTCTCATCCCGCCCGGACACCAGCACGATCTTGAACTCTTTGCTGAGCGCGCGCACCACTTCCACCACGGGCTCATTTGGCTTGTCCCTGTGCACCTGGGCCATGTTGAAGGGGCTGCGATCACCCAGCAGGGCAAGCGTCCCGTCGATGTCGACAATCCAAGCTCTGGGTTTCAAGACTGTATTGTCCTTTCTTCAATCAACAAGTGTCCAGCTGTCAGAGCGATCCCGGTGACAACTGCCGCCACCAGAAGTCCCACGCCGAAGGCAGCGTAATGGTTCAGTAGCGCACCGGTCATCGCGCCAAGTGCCAGCGCTACCACGGAAAGCACTGCCCTGATGAACGGTTCTGGGACTTCTTTCCACGCACCCTTGCGCCTGGCACGCGGGGTTTCGGGGGCCAGAAACAAAGCGGAGCTGATCCCGAAGATGGCGGCCGTGACCGCGACCGTGTTCACGTAGGCCACCGAGAGGCGGTTAGCAGCGTTACCTTGGGCCCCCATCGCAAACGCCATGACCGCCATAACCACCCATGACAGATTCGTGTGCTTGTCGGGGGGCCAAATGAGCGTGATAACGGACAGTGCGAACAGGACGGAGGCAACTAGCCCAAACGTCCATGTGGTTGCCCTCCCCCAGCCGGCCGCTTCGTTGCGTGTCGCGAAGCCGTGGACCAAACCACCAACGATGAAGGCAAAGACGGCAGCAGCGGCTCCCCCAAGGTTCACATCCTCAGCCTTGCCTAGTCCCATGCCGATGATGATGACGTTGCCTGACATGTTCGCGACGAACAGGTGCCCAAGACCCAGCCAGGCGAGGGCGTCTGAGATCCCAGCTGCAAAAGTGAAGGCAAGCAGGACTCGCACCCGGATCCTGCCAACGTGGGCGGCCCCCGAGGCGGGAATATCGCTATCTTGCATGTAAACAGGGTAACGGGGACCCGCCCGTAGTTCCCCTCGGACGCCGAAGCTACCTCAGTCTCGGTGAGGTCTCGTCCGAGGCGATGATAGGCTTTTTGGACGCCCTACCTGCTCCGTTCGGACGGAGGTGTCCCTCTTGAGTACTCAGCGAATAAGCATCCGCGAGCTGCAAGAAGACGTCGAATCCCTTCTCGAGGAAAAGGACTTTCCGCGCCTTGCTGAGACGATTGCCCCGCTCTCTGCCGAGCAGGTTTCTTCGCTCCTCGGACGCCTCCCAGCCAAGGAACAAGCAATCGTCTACCGCCTGCTCCACAAGGAGCGCGCGATCCGGGTTTTTGAACTGATCAGTCCCGCGATGCAGGGCGACTTGATCCACGGACTGCAGGACGCAGACGTGGCGGCGATTTTCGCTGACCTTGATCCGGATGACCGCGTCTGGTTGCTGGACGAACTCCCGGCGGGCCTGGCTCCCCGCCTGCTTCACGGGTTGACCCCCAAAGAGCGGCAGCTGACGGCAGAGGTTTTGGGCTACCCCAAGGGCTCTGTTGGGCGTCGTATGACCCCCGAGTACGTGACCGCCAAGATGGACGCTACTGTCGAGAAGACTTTCAAGAGGGTGCGCGCCCGCCTTGATGAGGCAGAAACTATCTATTCGCTTCCCGTGGTTGACGGTTCCCGCCGCGTCGTTGGCGTGGTGAGCCTTCGTGATCTGCTACGCGCCGAACCAGACGAAGTCATTTCAGAGATCATGCACGCCCCCGAGGTCGCAACCGCCTACCAGGACGCCGATGTCGCAGCCCGCAAGTGCGTCGACCTTGGGTTCCTAGCACTCCCCATTGTTGATAAGGAGTCGCGCCTGGTCGGCGTCCTGACCTTGGATGACGCCGCGAAGATTCTGGAGCACGAGGAAACGGAGCAGTCCGCTCACCAAGGTGGTGTCGCTCCCCTGCGTCGCCCCTACCTGGCGACCCCCATAAAGTCACTGGTCACCTCACGTATCGTTTGGCTACTAGTGCTGGCGGTTGGCGCGACTCTCACCGTTCAGGTACTTTCCGTCTTTGAGACAACCCTTGAACAGGTCACTGTCCTGGCCCTATTCGTCCCGCTCTTGATCGGGACCGGCGGTAACACTGGCAACCAGGCGGCAACAACGGTCACTAGGGCAATCGCCCTTGGGGACGTTCGGCCTCACGACGTCTGGAAAGTCCTTGCTAGAGAGATGGCAACCGGTCTGTCGCTAGGCCTACTGCTCGGGGTGCTTGGTGGGGGCATAACGGCCCTTGCCTTTGAACCGCAAGTCGGGTTGGTCATTGGCCTGACCCTGGTTGCTGTCTGCACGGTCGCTGCAAGCTTCGGTGGGATCATGCCGATGGTTGCTCGGAAACTGAACGTTGACCCCGCCGTCTTCTCGAACCCCTTCATCAGCACCTTCGTGGATGCCACGGGTCTGATCATCTACTTCTTGATCGCCCGAGCGGTCTTGGGGATTTAGAGTTCAGGGCTAGCGGCCTCCGTTCCCCAGCGCCCTGGTAGACATCAAGGTAACCTTGGTAGACTTCTACCATGAGCTTGAACATCA
>CAYFRO010000030.1:3012-19779 GCA_964345565.1 uncultured Actinomyces sp. | reverse complement strand
ACCCAACACGCTTTCCAAGCGTGCGCACTAGGCCACTATGCGAATCCTCCGGTGCCTTTCAGCGGAAACCCGCTTTGCAAGACGGGCTCAATCTTAGCCGGACGCGCCGACTCAAGGCCAGCGGTTCAGTGTGGGATGCGTCCACTTGACCTTCGGGTGACCTAGTTTGGCTTAGCTGTCCAGGGCCACCACCGCATCCAGGGCCGCCTGGTAGTCGGGCTCCTGCTTGATCTCCGGAACCTGCTCCGTGTAAACCACGTCCCCGTCGGAGTCGATCACCACAACCGAGCGTGACAGCAACCCCGCCAGCGCCCCATCGGCCATTTCAACGCCGTAGTCGTCACCGAACGAGGAACGGAACGCCGACGCAGTGATCACACCATCAATGCCCTCAGCCCCGCAGAAACGCTCGAACGCAAACGGAAGATCCTTCGAAGCACAAACAACGGTCGTGTCATCCAGGTCTGCCGCCATCTGGTTGAACCGTCGCACAGACATAGCGCAGATGCCCGTGTCGACCGAGGGGAAGATATTCAGGATGATCTTGCCCTCAGGAATGTCAGCCTTGGAGATCTCAGAAAGGTCTTGCTGAACCAGCGTGAACTCGGGGGCCTTCGAGCCCAGAGCCGGCAGGTCTCCAACAGTGCTTACAGGGTCACCACTCAAAGTTATTTTCGCCATGCCCAATTGTTTCACTAATAGCTTCACTAGGGAAGAGGAGCCTTCCCCGTGTAGAATAAGGACTGGTCCCCCGTGCGACAGCACCCCCTGAACCTCCCCAGGGCCGGAAGGCAGCAAGGATATGGGCGCTCTGTTGGGTGCGCGGGGGACCATTTGGCACCCGCTTCTCCGCTCCAACCCGGCTCTGTGGCTCGCGTTTTTGGCGGACCGTTGTTCTAAGGTCAAGGCGTGACTACAGCTCTCTACCGCAGGTACCGGCCCGACACGTTCAGCGACGTGATCGGCCAGGAGCACGTCACGGGCGCCTTGCAACGCGCCCTGGAAAACTCTCGGGTTGCCCACGCCTATCTTTTCTCTGGCCCGCGCGGTTGCGGGAAGACCACCTCCGCACGGATCCTGGCACGCAGCCTCAATTGCGCGGAGGGACCGACCCCAACGCCCTGCGGCAAGTGCGAATCGTGCATCGAGCTTGCTTCCGGGGGCCCGGGATCACTCGATGTCATGGAGATCGACGCCGCGTCGAACAGCGGCGTGGAAGACGCGCGAAACCTCAGGGAACGGGCCGAGTTCGCGCCCGTCCGGGACCGCTACCGCATTTTCATTCTCGACGAAGCACACATGGTGACCACTCACGGGTTCAACGCGCTGCTAAAACTGGTCGAGGAACCCCCGGAACACGTCAAGTTCATCTTCGCCACGACTGAGCCCGACAAGGTCATCACGACCATTCGCTCAAGGACCCACCACTACCCGTTCAGGCTGGTCCCCCCTAACGTCCTGATCCCGTACCTAAAGGAAATCTGTTCCCGCGAGGGCGTCACGATCGACCAGGACGTGCTTCCCCTGGTCGTCCGCGCGGGCGGGGGCTCGGTGCGCGACTCACTCTCGGTACTGGACCAACTGATTGCGGGGGCCGGCGGCGACGTCAAACTTGAGCAGGCGGTCCGCCTACTGGGATTCACCGACTCGGCCCTCTTGGATCGCGCGGTCGACGCGCTCGGGCAGGGCGACGGTGCGGCAACCTTCGCACTTGTTCAAGAGGTGGTCGAGGCCGGCCACGAACCCCGCCGTTTCGTTGAGGACCTCCTTCAACGCCTCCGCGACCTGATTGTATGCAAGTTGGCCGGGGCCGAAAGCGCGGCGGACGTGCTAGACGGCGTCCCTGCGGACCAGCTCCAGGGCATGCTGGCCCAGTCGGACGCTTGGAGCGTCCCACAGTTGTCTTCGAGTGCAGACGTTGTCGAGGAAGCTTTGCGCACCATGACCGGTGCGACTTCTCCCCGGCTACAGCTAGAGCTGTTGCTTGCACGCCTGCTGTCGCAAGGTCAGGGGCCCGCCGGGGTGCCTGCGGCGCAGCAACCTCAACCGCGGCAACCTGAACCAAGTCGTGCGCCTCAGCCGACCCCAGCCCAGGCTCCCGCCAGAAAGCCAGCTCCGCCAGCCGGGGCCACTGTGTCGCCAACCGCGGATGGACCAGCTGCGCCTGCTGAGTCGCAGGTAGCGCTAGAGCCGCAGGTATCGCCACAGCCGTCTTCGGTAGCTCCCGAGCCGCCACCCGTCGAACCGCAGACAAGGCCGGAGCCTTTGCCGGAACAAGCGCGGGCACGGTCCGCTGAGTCACGGGCGCAGTCTGCTGAACGGCGGGGTCGGCCTGCTGAGCGGCAGGTAGCACCCCAGCCGCACTCGCAGGCTGACGGGCCAACTATCGACCAGGTGCGGGCCCAATGGGCCGCAATAGGACAGGGACTCAACCAGCGAAGCCGGTTGCTTGCGGCACTACTGTCCAGCACCCGCGACGTCTACTCGAAAGACCGGTTGGTCACCTTCCAGTTTGAGGGCGAGCAGAATGCAGAACGGTTCCGGAATAACTCTGGGGAACTCGCGCTTGGCCAGGTGCTCTCGAGCATTTTCGGTGCTCGGCTAAAAGCCCGTGTCGGCACGGAAGAAGAGCTTGCGGCGGCGGAGCAAGGCAGACCCGTCGCCTCACCGCGCGCAACCTCCGATCCTGTTCCGACCCCCGTCGAAGATTCCAACATCGGATCTCAGCCAGAACCAGAACCAGAACCAGAACCAGAGCCGGAAAAGCAGCCGGAGTCCCAGCCGATCCAGCGGCAACAGCAGCCTGCGTCCCAGCAGACCCACCCGGAGCCGCAACCGGACCTACCTGAGCCCGATCCAAGCTTGCCGGCGCTGCCAGACCCTCCGGAGCCTCCGGCAGATATTGACCTGCCACCCCAAGACGAAGACGTGCCCCCAGAGCCGCCTGACATGTACCCGGACCCGGCGGACGCACCAGAGTCCGCGCCCAAGGCCGACAGTGCGCCCAACGACCCGGCCGCTACAACAAATGACACCCCTCCCCGGGCCTCGGCTCCGCAGGCACCCGCGAACATCAAGCAGACAGCCACCGACCTCGACCCGGACGCCATATACGCCTCTATGCTCCCCGTCGACCGCTTCCTGGACATCGTCGGCGGGCAGGTAGTCGAACGGACCATTGAGGAACCACACCAAGAATGAGCAACTTTGACGGCGCCATCCAAGACCTGATCGACGAGCTAGGGGTCCTTCCCGGCATCGGCCCCAAAAGCGCTCAACGGCTGGCCTTCTTCATCCTGAACCAGGAAGCAGAAGGCGTGAAACGCCTGGTTCAAGCCATCGAAAGGGTCAAAAACGACGTCCACTTCTGCGCCACCTGCGGCAACGTCACCGAAAGTGAAAACTGTAGGATTTGCACCGACCCTCGGCGCGAACAAAACGTGATCTGCGTAGTCGAAGAAGCCAAAGACATCAACGCCATCGAAAGCACCCGGGTTTTCAGGGGGCTCTACCACGTGCTGGGCGGAGTCATCGATCCGCTGGCAGGGGTCGGCGCAGACCAGCTCCGCATGCGCGAACTCTTCGCCCGCTTGGCCGACGGCCAGATCACCGAGGTCATCCTGGCAACCAACCCGACCGTTGAAGGTGAGGCGACCGCCAGCTACATCGCCAGGAGCGTCTCACCAATGGGCGTCTCCACAACCCGGCTAGCGTCGGGTCTTCCCGTCGGCGGCGACTTGGAGTACGCAGACGAGATCACTTTGGGCCGAGCGCTAGAAGGGCGGCGGAACCTGTAGTTCCACCGCCCTTACTAAAGGTCGCCTAAAAGGCTACTTGGCTTCTTTCGTGTCAGCTTCCGCGTCGGCAACATCGGTCGCGACCTCAGCCTCGCCAGCTTCCTGAGCAGCGATCTGCGCGCGGACATCATCCATGTCCACGGCGCGGATCTGGCTGATCAGATCAGCAAGGGCGGGAGCGGGGAGCGCGCCAGCCTGACGGAAGATCGCGATCCCATCGCGGAAAGCCATGAGGGTTGGGATCGAGGTGATCTGCGCCATAGCAGCCAGCTCGGTTTCCGCGTCCGTGTCGACTTTGCCGAAAACGATGTCCGGGTTCTCATCCGACAGCTTGTCGTAAATGGGGGCGAACTGGCGGCAGGGACCGCACCATGCAGCCCAGAAGTCGACCAGCACGATCGGGTTGTCGGTGATGGTCTTTTCGAAGTCATCTACTTTGAGATCGACGGTGCTCATTGGGCTCCTTGGTTAGGTTTATCCTTCTATTTTTCCGCTGCGCGGAGTTCTCCGTTCAGAGCCTAGGCGGCATCAGCGCGGTTCGCCACCCGCTCCGCTGAGCGCTAACCCGCATTCTTCATTCGTAAGGCCACCGCTCGGGCGATCGGCACGTCTGCGGGGAGCCACGGAAGCTCCAGAGCACCCTCCCTATTTACCCAGGTCAGAGCACTATGGGAGCCAGATGGGCGCGGTTCTTCCCCCGGCTGAATCTGCGCCAACCACACCCACATAGCGCGCCCCTGCAGGATTGGCCACGGCGCAAAGTCGTACCCTTCAGTGTCATTTCCCGGCCCGGGCACGGGGGACCCCAACTCAAGGTGAACCCCTAGCTCCTCGTAGATCTCCCTTCGAAGGGCGTCCGAGGGCAACTCGCCCCGCTCCACCTTCCCACCCGGCAACTCAAACAGGCCGCGCAGCTCCTCAGGGTAGGAACGCTTTGCAGCAAGCAACAGGGTCGGCGTCGAAAGCGAGTCGACGATGGCCGCCCCAACCACGGGCCTCAGCCCCCGGCTTCCGAGGGCCCCTACGTCACTTTGCTTAGACATCCCCTACCCGCCCCTTCCATCTATCCTCGAGCGCCACCCAGACCCACCGCCGAGCAGACTGAAACTTGCCGCAGGTGCCACCTGTCTCACCATCGCTACTGAATCGCGGACAAGTATGGCGCGGCGCCGCAGGGCTGGTATGATTTTTAGGTCCCCAGGACATGCGGGTGTAGTTCAATGGTAGAACTTCTGCTTCCCAAGCAGACAGCGCGAGTTCGATTCTCGTCACCCGCTCCACTTCCCGCCGCGGCCCGCCCACCTTTGCTCTAGCCCCGGCTTGTCGCCAAGACTCCCGAACGCAACAGTTCCGGCAACGCCGCCTGGATCTCCGTGCGGACCTCCTCAGTTTCTTTCCCAAGTAGCGCCGCAATCGCCGGCACCACCTGGCCCGCAGTGAGCTCACCGTCCGCCACCCCAACGAAGGCCGCCAGCGCCGAACTTGCCTGCCTTTCCCGTCCCCCGGCACGCCCCTGCGTCAGCATGATGATCTCGGGGTCGGGTTCTCCCGGCTTGTAGTAGCGAACCTCGCGCACGTCCGCCCCGCGCTGAAACGCGCACTCTTCCCACCCTGCCGGTAGCTCCAGGTTCCCTAGCGCGACCTGCACTGCCTGCCCGTCGGGGGCGGGCCCGTCTTGAAGGAACTCACTCACAACCACCACCCCCGGCGACTCAGTGAGCGTCACGTTGATCGAACCCAACCCCACCTGCCTTGTTCCCGCCGCCGCGAAGTCAGTTAGCCACTCCCGAAGCTCCGCATTCCAAGCCTGCGCGTCCATCCCCTCACCGTGCGCGTCGCGCATCCACCACCCCGCGTAAGTCGGCACGTCGACCAGGTCCCGCTGAACAATCCAGGCCCGCACCCCCTTGCCCTCATCCACGACCCGCCGCGCGGCAGCACGGACCCAAGATTCCGGCCGCGTCTCCCAAGGACCTTCGCCCACCTCCCAGTTCGCAAGCATTTGCAGAGTCCCGCCCGGCGCCAAGTGGGTTAGGCCCTGTTCCAGGATCAGCGGGATCAAACTGTCCCGCCTCATCATCCCGTCCCGGTATTCCAAACTCACCTGCTCCCGCACGGACTGCGGCGTGATCACGAAGGGAGGGTTCGAGGTGATCAGGTCGAACTCCTGGCCCCCGACCGGCTCAAACAGGGACCCCTGCCGAACGTCGATACCGGCCCGGTTCAGTGCCGCGTTGAACCTGGTGAACATGCAGGCCCGCTCCGAAATGTCGGTCGCCACCACGCGCTCCGCGTGTTCCGCAAGGTAGAGCGCCAGGATCCCGCTCCCGCAGCCCAGGTCCAGCGCGCTTCCCACCGGGCCCCGCATGGTCAGGTTCACCAGTGTCATGGATGCCGAGGCGATCCCAAGCACGTAATCCGCGCGAGGCGGCCTTCCCGTCTGCGCTTGGGAGAGGTCCGAGGCCACCCACCAGTTCCTCTCCCGCACCCGCCTCCCGGGATCCCCGGCGGGCAGGGTCGCGGCGTGCGGGCGCAGGTCAACGCGGGCCCGGAAAAGCCCCTGGTCCTGTTCCTGGATCAAGCCGAGGTCGGCCGCGCCCGCCGTGGTTAAGGAGGGGAATGCGGCTTGGCACTCCGGGCCCGTCAGGTCCTGGGCCAACACGAACAGGCGCGTCAGGAGGGCGGCGGGCGAGGTGTTTGCCGCCAATTCGACAGAAGCAGGCACCAACTGGTCGGCAGCCAGCGCCCGGGACGCCGCGGAAGACAGCAGTCCATCCACCGTCTCGACAGTCCAATCTGCGGCCGTCAGGTCCTCTCTAAGAGCAGTGATCAACGCGGAATCTAGGCGCAGGGTGGGACTGGTCACAGCAAACCTCACTTTGGTCGGTAGCATCTGTTTCATGATCGACTATTTCGCTGGAGATAACCGAACGAACCGCGAACGCATGCTGGCGGGTGATCTTTACATCGCCGACGATCCGGAAAGCGGCCGCATTGCGGAGCGGGCGTTCCACCTGGCGAACCAGTACTACCAGCGCATGCTGGCCGGGGACCCGGACGCCACGGATTCGTTGCGGGAGCTGGTTGGGGGACTGGGTGAAGGGGTCTATGTCAGGCCCCCGCTGTACGTCGACTACGGCGAAAACATTTTCATAGGCGACGGGACGTTCATCAACTACAACCTGGTTGCCCTTGACGTTGCCAAGATAACGATCGGCCGGGACTGCCAGCTTGGTCCAAACGTGCAACTGTTGACCCCAACCCACCCGGTTGACCCGGTCACCCGCAGAGCCAAGCTTGAGGCCGCGAAACCCATCACCCTTGAAGACAACGTGTGGCTTGGTGGGGGAGTGATCGTCTGTCCAGGGGTGACAATCGGCGCGAATAGTGTGATCGGGGCAGGTTCCGTGGTTGTGAAGGACATCCCCTCGGGCGTCGTGGCGGTTGGCAACCCCGCGAAGCCCATCCACAGTGTGTATCCGGAGGAAGTCAGTCCTGCACCCGGGTCATAATCCGGCTTTCCATAGTGTATTTGTACGGCAGAGGTAGAGCTTCGGTGTATCCGCCGGTGCTGGTGAAAATCCTGGGGACGGACTCGTCAGACGTCAGCCTCTGATCCGCTATTTGCATTTCCACGCCGTCATCCACGTAAACGTACTGGTCCGTGTGGATGGGGATCCCCGGGGGCGCCAACTCAAGTAGTAGCGTGATCCAAAAATCGTACTGGTCGGGGTCGCATTCCCACGACTTCACCAAGGCGCCTTCACTGGGCCTGTGCTCCGGCGCAGCACAGACGTCCCCAGTGTCCTCCCCGGTCGTTGCGTCATTCAGGAGCTGATGATCCTGGTCTTGCATGATTGCCTTCCTTAGGCAGAGGGGAGAAGCCGTCTCCGAGCGCTAGTCTCTCCTAGAGCTAGTCTCTTCGATACGTATCGCTTGGTTGCAGTTGCTCTTGATCCAGCGACCAGAACGTTTCCGAGTCCGCTCCGGCACTGTCACGCACTACCAGCGCTTCGCTACCTGAGAAGTCTGGCAGGAAGAAGATGCTCCGCACGCTCTGTCTTTCACCGTCTGGCCCAAGGCAGATCCAAATGAACGCTGCACTTCCGGGGGAGAGCTTTGTGTTGATGTCCCACGTCCCATCGCACGGTTCCTGAGGGACGGCTCCCTTCACCGTGAAGTCCGGCCACCGCGAGAACTCGATCGTGTTCCGAACGATGGTGACCGTGTCCCCAGCGTCGTTTTTCCAGGTGCCTTGCACGCTCCCAAAGTTCCCGAGCGCGATCTGGTCGGTGTTCATTTCTTGAGGGCCGGCAGGAAGCTCGTCCTCTAGGTCTTCTTCCGCCTCCGCGTCGGGGTCCGTCTCAGCGTCTTCTTCGACGCTTTGTTCCTGGGCGGGCTCAGGGGCCTCGACGGTTTCTGTCTCGCTCTGCTCTGCGACCGGCGCGTCGTCCTGGTCTCGCGTTCCCATCCAGAGCCAGACGGCCACAGCTGCCACGATTACGGCAACGCCAACGAGCAGAGCAGGGATCCACCACCTTTTGCCCTTTTTGGCCTCGCTGGGGGCCGTGGGCGGTGGAACTGCACCCTCGGTAGCGACAGGCTGCGCAACAGGTTCAGGTGGTGCGGGCGGTGCAAGAGCCGCCGGAGGTTCAGGCGGTCCCGTTGGTCCCGGTGGTTCCGGTGGCTCGGGCAGTTCCTCTGGTTCGGGCGGCACAAGGGCCGTCGGCGGTTCGGGCGGTTCCGGTGGCTCGGGCAGTTCGGGCAGTTCCTCTGGTTCGGGCGGTGGCGGTGGAACCGACTGCTCGCTCAGCTCCTGTGGCTCTGGCTGGGAAGACGCCTGCTTAAGGGACGTTGGCCGCAAGGACGGCGCGCTGAGCGCCTGCGGCTCCTGAGGTTCTGCGGCCATCGCTTGCTGCACAGCCTGCTGCACGTCAGGGTCCTCAGAGGTTCCCAGCCACTCGAGCAACTCGGGATAGGCGACGGGGCTTAGAGCTACCTGGGCGTGCAGGTCTGGTCGTCGTGCCGCGATGTCTGCCAGTTCTCCAGGAGTGAGATTCGGGTCGCTTAGGAGCAGTTCGTCCTGGTCTTGCACCCTTCCTCCTTCAGCTCAGTGTTGCGGGATCCCTATCTTTACAAAACACCCATATGAAGCCTAGTCCAGCGGGTTGCGGCCAAGCGTACTGTAGCCACCAAGCTCACGTTCCGGTGGGGACCCGTCTAAACTCTGATGTCAGAACGCCCCGCGTGGAATGCCCTTGCATCAACCAGGTGGACACTTCTAAGTTCCCCGAAGTTACCCTGTATTTCACAGCGCTCCAGGCTGACGGGATCCCGGTAACGACGCTTGAACAGAGTCAGCTGGCCATCTCCGAGGGGACGTCCGGTCCGCTCCCTTTCACCAGGTTCCTGGCCCCGGGCGACCAAAGAAATCTGGCGATTTCCCTTGTGATAGACACCAGTGGATCCATGCTGGGGTCGCCTTTGTCCGAGGCCCAGGGTTCCGCCGTTCGCTTCTTGGACTACGTGGATCTATCCGGTGGCGACCTGGTGGAGATCACAGAGTTCAACCACGAAAGCTACGTGCGGCTCCCTTACTCCGCTGACCGCACCCTGCTTGAAGCGGCAATCAACACCACTTACGCCGACGGCGGGACCGCCTTGCTTGATGCCGCCTACACCGCACTGGTCCGCGCCTACGGTCAACCCGGCCAGAAAGCCATCATCCTGTTCACAGACGGGTACGACGAGCGCTCAACGACCACCGTCCAGGAGGTCGTTGACTTGTCTGAGCAGGTTCGGATCCCCGTTTACATCGTGGGGGTTGGGGGTGACGTTGACGAGTCAATGCTGGCTTCCCTTGCGGAGCAGACGGGCGGGGAGTACTACTTCTCCCCGAGCGCTGCAGACCTGGCACGGGTCTACCGGGACGTTTATGACGACGAGCAGCTCATGTATGCCGTGACGTACGTGTCTGATGCGCAGGGTTCTGCAGGGCGAGTCGACTTAACCTTGAGTGTCGAGGGGCAGGCATATTCGGGCGTGCGTGAAACGGTGTATTCGCCCAGTGTTGAGGAGGACCTCCCCCTTGAACTCCTCTATTCAGGGGTGAGTGCGTCATCGACGCTCCCTCCCCAAAACGCTGCGGACATCAATCAGATCATGGAGTACATCCCTTACCACGCCTTCGATGGTAGGAACGACACGACGTGGGCGGAGGGGGCCCCGGGCGACGGGGTGGGTGAGTGGCTCCAACTGGACTTTGCCCGTCCCACAACTGTTTCCGGGTTTGACATCAACAACGGGTACTGGCGTCTCCCGGAACGGATCGGCCAAAACGGGCGCGTGCGGACAATGCGCGTCACCTTCTCGGACGGCTCCAGTGAGGTCTTCAACCTGTATGACACGGATGAAGCACAGTGGATCGACTACTACGTTGGGCAGGGGTGGCCGACAGAGGAGATCCCGCCCGGGGAAACGGTGCTTTTCTCAGCCCCGCACACGACCAGCTCACTCCGGTTCACGGTTGAGAGCGTCTACCCGGGAAACACGTGGGATGACCTGTGCATCGCCAGCATCGTCCCCTTCCGCTGACACCCGCCCACTTTCGGTGCCTCCCCTTTCGGTTCGGCCGCGAGTTATCGCCCCAAAAATGGCGGGCTTTGGCCTTGAACGGGCGATAACTCGCGGCCGAACCGGCACCGCGGTCTCCTCGCGCCGAACCGAGGGTCTGGCGGCCGGCAGCGGTGCAGCCCCAGCGAACCCGCATCAGATCAACGAAAAGGCGGGGCACAGAATCATCTGTACCCCGCCAGTTTCTTCCGCGGAGGCGGTGGGATTTGAACCCACGGTGGCTTGCACCACACAACATTTCGAGTGTTGCACCTTCGGCCGCTCGGACACGCCTCCAGGCCGAATAAGTCTACCGTCACCGTCGCAGCCAGCAAACGCTCACGGACGCGGTTCCGGTCACGTTCCCGCAATCCGACTGGCGCCCCAAGGCAAACCCAAAGTCACAAACCCAAAGTCATAAACTCAGCGTCACCAGCCAGAGCCATTACGGGAACCAGCACAGCGGCTAGTCGCCATCTACCACCTCTTCGAGCTTGACGATGGTTGAGGTCTCAGGGAACTGGACCGGGGCCCGAACCCCAATGGTCTCCAATGCTTCACCGCTCATCACCACGGGATCCTGCAACCACGCAAGCGGCGACTGGGGGTGGCTCCCGCGCCCGCGCACGTACCCGTGGAACTGGTGGGACAGCCGGTTCAGCCCCTTCCCCCACGCTCCCAGCGCCCACGGGGTGCTGTAGGACTCGCCGGGGCCCAGTATGACCTCCCCGGGAAGCAACAGTTCCGACACGGTGAAGAAGGTGGCGGACGAGGGTGTTCTAGTCACCCCGATTCGGAAGTTTCCGCTCCACGCCAAGTGGACAGCGTGGACCAGGCCTGTTTCGAAGCCGAAGCCCTTACTACCCGCTGCCATGAAGAGCGTGGAGTCCGCCCCGGGACGGCCTTTCAGGCTTTCTCGCTGGTGTGTTCCCATCGCGATGTCGTGGCGTTGCGGTGCGCGTTCCCGCAGGTGGTGGCCCGTGGTGTCCAGGATTTCGGTTGCGCTCTCAGGAATGGGGAAGACCATTTGGAGCTGCTCTAGCGTGTAGTCTTCCGTGCCGTCGTTGGTTAGCGTGAGCCGCTGGCGCAACAGGCCCGAGGGTTCCACTTCCAGCTCTATTTCCAAATAAAGCTCCAGTCCCACGTCACTGAGCTGAATGACAGCGGAGCTCTGGTCTGCATTCACGCTGACCACGTCGAACCTTGGGGCGAAATCCAAGCCCTGCCGGTGACCGCTGAGACCTGGGGTGTCCACCCACCGCTCAGATTGTTGTGGAACCAGGGTCAGAACCGCCGGCACGTCAGTGCCACCGGAGACCCTCTGCGTGTGGCTCGCCGCTGCTAGACCCCGTAGCGTCTCGGGGCTTTCCGAGCTAAGACGCGGCCCCCAGTAGACGGGGGTAGGTGCCCCCGAATCCTGGAAGTCCAGCAGCATGCTGGTCGGGCCGTTGCTCAGCAGCAAGTAGTCAGGGAGTCCGGCTTCGGAAGGCTTTGATTGGGGGACAAGGGAAACAACATCGTCTTCAAGCATGAATAGCTTTTACGACCGAAACAATAGGGGTGTCAAGGGGTTGGCCGCCAAGAGACCTGACCGCGGAGCCCCGGCAGAACAGCGGTATCATCGAGCAAGCTGACGGCATAACACCGCTACTTAAACGCAAAAGCGCCGGCAAACCGGGACGGTTCGCCTTGCATGGGAAAGGACATTGAAGCGTGGAAGAGGGGACTAAAAGGGAGGAAGGCCCTGAGGGCTTTTCTTGCTGCCCGCATAACGTTCTGTGGACCTCGGGGTGGGATTCCACGTACCTGGTGGTCGATCTGGTCGACCGCGGGCACATTGTTCAGCCCTGGTACGTCGCTCTTTCTGTGGACTATCGCCCGTCGGAAAAAACGGAACTTGCGCGCATGCGACAGATAAAAACCATGATAGAAGAACGGGGCTATCCCGGAGAGGTGCGGCCGCTGAGACTTGTGCAAAAGTCGAGCTTGCCTCACCGTCCGGACCTCTTGGAAGCTGCTGCCACCGTGCGCCGCGAACACGGGACGTTCCCAAGGCAGTATGCGTTCCTCGCAGCGCTTGCGGATGTTCTTGAAACCCCACTTGAAATCGGGGTGCATAAGGGCGACAACACTCATGGGCGGTTGGACGAACAGGTTAAAAGAGATCCTGCCACGGGCGAATTCTTCTTTCCCCCTGATGGAGATCCGGACTTGCTTCGTATCTTCCGCCGCATGTCTTTTCCGATATTCGGAGTCGATAAGCACCAAATGGGGGCGGATGCTCGAGCCAGAGGGTTTGGGGACATCATGGAGACCACTTGGTTCTGCTCAACCCCTCTTTTTGGCCGACCCTGTGGGCATTGCGTCACTTGTCTCGCAACACAGAGGCAAGGGATGGGTGAGCGCGTGGGTAAGCCCACTCGCTTGAAGTATCTTGGACACAGGCTGGTGTGGTTTAAGACCAGGAACCGACCTGAGGTCCTTCGATTGCGTGCCTACCGCTTGGCTGTTTCGGTCAAGAACAAAATCGCTCGGATCCTTACTCCGCGCAACAAGGAGTGACCGGGTTCAAGGGGATCCTCCCAAGGAACAGGGGAGCACAAGGGGGCGGCGTGGTACTTTCACCTAACGAACGGGACCTGGTGATGGCCGTGCTGGAACGCGGCCCCGTAGCCCGCCAGGAACTCCTTACAGAGCTGGACATATCCGCGCCAAGCCTGACCCGCCTCAGCAAGCGTTTCGTGGACTTGGGCGTGTTCACCGAAATCCCGAACATGGACGCTTTCCAGGACCAGAGCCTGGCTGTGGGTCGCCCTTCCAAGGGTTACCAGCTGAACCCGGACCACGGGCGCGTCATCGGCGTCAAGCTCACCGGCCACAACGCCTACGGAGTGCTTACCGACCTCACCGGAAACCTGTTGGGCGAGGCGGAAACGCACTTCGACAACAGTCACCCTAAGACAGTGGTGAACGCGATCCTGCAGGTCACCCAGGAACTTAGCCCAGACAATCTGCTGGGATTGGGCGTTGCTCTCGGTGGCCAAGTTTCAGACCAGGGGGTGGTGGAGCGCGCCCCCTTCCTAGATTGGCGGAACGTCGACCTCAAGACCCTTCTTCAAGACCGCATCAACACCGAGGCCACCAACACCGAGGCCACAAACACCGAAACCATCAAAGCAGAAACCACCAACATCCAAGTCACCGTCGAGAACGACGTCGTCGCCCTCGCTGAAGGCCTGCGCCTGTTCGGCGTCGCCCGCGAAGAACCCGACTTCGCCCTAATCACAATCGGCGCAGGCGTCGGCCAAGCACTGGTCGTCCAGAACCGCGTGGTGCGCTCCGCAGAAAGCGGTCTGGGCCTTGGCGGACACATCCCCCTGGACGGCACCGGCCCCTACTGCGACCTTGGGTACCGCGGCTGCTCCCAAGCGATGCTCACCATCGGCTCCATGACAGCGCAGCTCGAAGCCGCCCTTGACAAAAAGCTCAGTTACGCCCAGTTGCTACAGCAGGCAGAGCAGGGAGCCCCGGCCCCCAGCGCCATCGTTGAGGGCTCCGCCCGCGCCCTGGGCCGCATGATCGCAACCACCGCCAACCTGTCAGCATCAAACGTCGTTGTCCTAGGCGGCGAAGGCACGGGGCTATGGCAGGTAGCGAAAGACCAGGTGGTGGCCGAGGCCCTGCGCTACAGGGACCCCGAATCGCTCCCCTTACAGATCTTGGTGGACCAGGCCGGCTTCCAATCCTGGGCCTTAGGCGCCGCCGCTTCCGCGTTGCTCACCTACCTGAGAAGCCTGTAGCAACCAAAAGAAGCCTGTAGCAACCACTAAAAAGCAAAGGCTGCGGCGACCCTCACGAGTCACCGCAGCCCACAGCCACGAACCTGTCCCCAGCGGGGTCTAGTCCTCCGCGACGATCAGCTCGGTGAAGCTGTCCTTCGCACGCTGGTAACGCTTGGCCACGTCATCCCAGTTCACAACGTTCCACCAGGCGTCAACGTAAGAGCCCTTCACGTTCTTGTAGTCCAAGTAGAACGCGTGCTCCCACATGTCCAGCATCAGTAGCGGGATCGTCCCGACCGGGACGTTGCCCTGCTGGTCGTAAAGCTGGAAGGTCACCAGGCCCCCGCTGATCGAGTCGTAAGCCAGCACAGCCCAACCCGAGCCCTGCAGCCCCATCGCCGCGGCAGTGAACTGCTTCTTGAAAGCATCAAGTGAACCAAAGCTGGCATCGATCGCTTCCTTCAACGCCCCGGTCGGTTCCCCGCCACCTTCTGGCGACATGTTCTTTCAGAACACCGAGTGGTTGGTGTGACCGCCAAGGTGGAAGGCCAGGTTCTTTTCGTACATGTTCACGGCCGCCATGTCACCGGCGTCTCGCGCAGCTTCCAGCGAGGACAGGGCCGCGTTCGCGCCATCCACGTAAGCCTGGTGGTGCTTTGAGTGGTGTAGCTCCATGATCTCAGCCGAAATGTGCGGCTCCAAAGCGTCGTAGCTGTAGTCAAGATCGGGAAGAACGTAAACGGTCATTCAAACCTCCTAGACCCGTCTGGGCCTTTAGTCATTGGTCCCTTCAACCGTATCGCCGATCCCCACCCAAACCAAGGGTCACGCCCGGCTAGAAACCAGCTCAGAGCCACTCCGAATCCGTTCAACATGACTCAAAGCCGCCACGCCGTCTTGACCCGGTATGGTGGCGCCGGTATATCGTCGGCCCTAGTGTCTTGACTACCGGCAGACAGTGCCAGCAGCCAGACGCAGAGATAAACGCAGAGCTGATGCGAAGCCAACGCACAGTTGGCGCGGAACAAGTAGGACACAACACGGGACCCCAAGTCCCAAGAATCAAGGGCATGACCCAGAAGAGGTGGACAGGTGAAGCTGGTAATCGTCGAGTCTCCCGCAAAGGCGAAGACCATTCGCGGGTACCTAGGCTCCGAATATCAGGTAGAGGCTTCGGTCGGTCACGTCCGGGATCTACCAACCCCTTCGGCACTACCGCCGTCCATGAAGTCCGGCCCTTACTCAAAGTTCGCCGTCAACGTTGACGCGGGTTTCAAGCCGTACTACATGGTGAACCCCGACAAGAAGAAGCGTGTCGCCGAACTCCGCAAAGCCCTGAAGGAAGCTGACGAGCTTTACCTGGCAACTGATGAAGACCGCGAAGGTGAGGCCATCGCCTGGCACCTTCAAGAAGTCCTGAAGCCCACGGTCCCCGTCAAGCGCATGGTGTTTCACGAGATCACTGAGAACGCGATCCAGGAAGCCCTTTCCAACACCCGCGAAATCGACCGCGACCTGGTCGACGCTCAGGAAACCCGCAGGGTCCTGGACCGCCTGTTTGGGTACGAGATCTCCCCGGTCCTCTGGCGGAAAGTTGCCCCCTCCCTTTCCGCAGGCCGCGTCCAGTCAGTTGCGACCCGCCTGGTTGTGGACCGCGAGAAAGAGCGCATGGCTCACGTGTCAGCGGAGTACTGGTCGCTGAAGGTCCAGGTTGAAGCCGACAAGGGCGAACTCTTTGACACGAAGGTCACCTCTCTTGGCGACCACCCGATCGCTGGTTCCGCCGACTTCGGCGCGGACGGCAAACTGAAGCCCAAGTCCGCAGATGCGGTGGTCCTGGGCGCCGAGGCCGCAGGAAAACTCGCCGCCGCCCTGGACGGAGCCCCCGGTGCGGTCGTTGCCCTGACACAGAAGCCGTACCGGCGCCGGCCGCCCGCGCCCTTCATCACTTCCACCCTGCAGCAGGAAGCGTCCCGCAAACTGAAGTGGAACGCAGCGACCTCGATGCGCGTCGCACAGACGTTGTACGAGGGCGGCTATATCACCTACATGCGTACCGACTCCACCAACCTTTCGGGTCAGGCACTGTCCGCCGCCCGCGCGGCCGCCAAAGACCGTTTCGGACCAGGATCGATCCCGGCAAACCCGCGCATCTACTCCAAGAAGGCGAAGGGCGCCCAGGAAGCGCACGAGGCGATCCGCCCCTCCGGGGACCGCTTCCGCAGTCCCGAAGAAGTTGCGGGTAGTCTTTCGGCCCAGCAGCTGGCCCTGTACTCCTTAATATATAAGCGCACCCTGGCCACCCAGATGAACGACGCTGTCGGTTACACCGCCACGGTCCGCCTCCAGTTTGCACTGAATCAGCCTGTTGAGGGCGAGGGCGTCGCTTTCGCCTCAACTTCAGGGACCGTCATCACCGACCCCGGCTTCCAACGTCTATACCGCGAAAGCACCGACAAGAAGAGCAGTTCCACCAGTGCCGCCAGTTCCGCGAGTGCAGGAGCTAGGGGAGCTCTTGTCGGTGAGGACGCCGCGAAAGAACTTCCCCAGGTCAAAGAAGGGGACACGGTCACCGC
>CAYFRO010000030.1:0-2912 GCA_964345565.1 uncultured Actinomyces sp. | reverse complement strand
GACTACCAGTTCACCGCGGACATGGAGTCTGACCTTGACGAAATCGCTGCCGGGAAAGAAGCAGGCTCCAACTGGCTGAAGCAGTTCTACTTCGGCGGTGGGGATGAAGAAGCCGAGTCCAAGATTGAACGCTACGGACTGTCAGGAACCGTTGCGAACTTGGGCGACATTGATGCCCGCGAGGTGAACTCGATCCCGGTTGCCCCCGGAATCGTCCTACGCAACGGTCGCTACGGCCCCTACCTGCAAACGGACGACGAACGCCGCACCTCCGTGCCGCCGAACATTGCTCCTGATGAGATGACAGCAGAGCTGGCCCAAGAGCTCCTGAAGATCGCAGAGGCCGACGGCCGCGAACTTGGGGTTTTCCCTGAGACCGGCAACATGCTGATCGTGAAGACGGGCCGCTACGGCCCCTACATCACAGAGGTCCTGCCGGAAGGTGAGACCCGCAAGGCCCGCACCGCCAGCCTTTTCGCGGACATGACCGTCATGGACGTGACCCTTGAGGACGCCCTGAAGCTGTTGTCCCTGCCCCGCGAGGTCGGGATTGACCCGGAGTCCCAGGAACCCATCACCGCACAGAATGGCCCTTACGGCCCCTACTTGCGGAAAGGTCGCGACACCCGCCAGCTTCCCGACGAACGTTCCTTGTTCACGGTGACGCTTGAGGAGGCCTTAGAGCTTTACTCGCGCCCGAAGTACGGGCGGGGTTCTGCTACGGCGAAGAAGAACCTGCGCGAGTTCGGTGAAGACCCCGTCACCAAGAAACCGGTGGTGGTGAAGGACGGCCGCTTCGGCCCCTACGTGACTGATGGAACCACTAATGCCACGATTCCCCGCACCGAGTCCGTGGAGTCCTTGACGGCCGAGCGTGCTTACACTCTGCTTGCCGACAAGCGTGACAAGGCCCCAGCCCCGAAGCGCACCAGGAAAGCTCCAGCCCGCAAAACGACGGCCCGCAAAACGACGGCCCGGAAGACGACTACCCGGAAACCGGCCGCAAGAAAGCCCAAAGCGTGAACCAGGAGCCCGAACAGGTCAGCCAGGATTCCGGGCAAGTGAGCCAGGAGCCCGAGCAAGCAGGACTGGTGAAAGCTGAGTCGGACCTGGTCTCAGCGCTGACGGCCCTGCTTGCAAACCCTGAAGGCCGCGAACACCCGGGCTTGTTCATCACCTTTGAGGGCGGGGATGGTTCAGGGAAGACAACGCTCCTCAGCAAGCTGGGGGAGCTCTTGGCAGGCGAAGGCGTGCCAAGCTTCGTCACCCGGGAGCCCGGAGGCACCCGGCTGGGCCAGCAACTCCGCCAACTGGTTCAGCACGGCCCCGAAGACGTTGACCCCCGAACCGAAGCCCTGCTGTACGCCGCCGACCGCGCCTACCACGCCGCTAACGTACTGCGCCCAAGCCTGGATGGCGGAACCGTGGTACTTGAAGACCGCTACACGGATTCTTCCGCCGCATACCAGGGCAGTGCCCGCCAGTTGGGGGCAGACGAAATCAGGGGTCTTTCCAACTGGGCCACACAACACTTGATGCCCGACATCACCGTCCTTTTCGACGTTGACCCCCAGGTCGGCCTCACCCGCGCCGGCTCGCAACCTGACCGGCTGGAACGCTCAGGCCTTGCCTTCCACGAGCGCGTCCGCCAGGCCTACCTGGACATGGCGGCCCAGGAACCGAACCGTTTCGTTGTAGTCGACGCTTCAGGACCGAAGGACCGGGTCTACGAACTCCTGGTCGCAGCCCTAACTTCCCGCGCCCTGAAGCTTCTTACGGAAGACTGAGCCATGTTCGTACGGGCCGCGATGCAACGGAAGGGGAAGCCGTGACCGTCTGGGATGCTCTTGTGGGACAGCCACGCGCGGTCGAAGCCCTTCAAGCCGCCGCGCAGGCCGGGCGCCGCATCGCAGGCGGGAACAAAGACAAAGACGAAGACATAGCGCCAAACCGAGCCAACGCAGCCCTAGCCCACGCCTGGCTCATCACCGGCCCACCGGGATCGGGCCGCACAGTCGCAGCCCGCGCCCTGGGAGCAGCACTCCAATGCACCGGGGAACCGGTCGGCTGCGGGAAGTGCCACGGCTGCACCTCATCCATGGCCGGCAATAACGCCGACGTTCGGACCATGACAACCGACCTTGTCCAGTTCACCAGAGAAGAAGCCCGGGACTGGGTCAAAGACGCTTACACCCACCCGGCGGGAGGCCGCTGGCGCGTCATGATCATCGAAGACGCCGACCGCCTTGTTGGTGGCACCGGCAACGTCCTTCTGAAAGCCATCGAGGAACCTCCGGAACGCACCGTCTGGCTGCTTTGCGCTCCGACGGCCGAAGAGGTCATGCCGACCATCCGGTCCCGCTCCCGCTCCCTAGTCCTACGCACCCCACCTGCGGCCGACGTCGCCCAGTACATTGCCCAGCAAGACGGCGCCGACCTTGAAGCGGCCCTGGAAGCCGCACAACTAGCGCAGTCCCACGTCGGCTTAGCCCGCGCCCTTCTGCGACACCCTGAGCTACGCGGGGAGCGCCGCCAACTCCTGGACGCCTTCCTGTCCGTCGACTCAGTCCCCAGCGCCGTCCTGGTCGCCGGGCGCCTACTGGACCTTGCAAGAGAACGCACCAGTGAGCGCGTCGACCGAGTGAACGAAACGCAGGAAAAAGAGTTCCTTCGCTCACTCGGCATCGATTCAGACGACCGCGTCCCGAAAGCATTCGCGTCCCGCCTGAAACAGCTTAGGGAAGACCAAAAGCGGCGCTCTCGCAGAGCCCTCCAAGACACCTTGGATCAAGCCCTGGTCGACCTGCTCGGTTTCTTCCGAGACGTCACCATCACCCAGCACGGCGCCACCACAGACCTGGTTCACGTCGACCTGAAAGAGAAGTCAGCCCTGTTCGCGAAGCACCTGTCCC
>CAYFRO010000029.1:19438-20720 GCA_964345565.1 uncultured Actinomyces sp. | reverse complement strand
CGTGTCCATCAGCCAGGCTAGGGGGCGTCCAAGGAACAAGCGCATTAGACCGCCGACAATCAAGGTGGTAACCAACGGGATGATCACGACCGGCATCAGGCCGGCAAGCCAGCGTGGTGCTTTCAGCCCCGCGAGCCACGCGGCGACAACACCTGCCAGGATGCCCGTCACAAGGCCACCCAGGAAGCCGGCACCAATCATCACCGACAGTGCGCCGCCGATGAACCCGGGGGCGATGCCAGGACGACCTGCCAAACCGAATGCAATGTAGCCAGACAGGGCAGCGACCAGGAACCCCATCCCAAGGGATCCCAGGGTCGCCAGTAGCGCCCCGACATAGAGCCCCAAGCCTGAGTGGGTCGTGAGGACGTCCTCCCCATCCATGACGTACGTCTGTGCCTCAGGCAGGTTCCACAGGCTGAACTTGGTGGCCACATCCTGGGCCACAAACGAAACGTCGTAGCCCCCGACCAAGAACGCCAGAGCCGTGAGTAGACCACCGGCAGCCACGAAGGGGATCATGTAGGAAACCCCCGTCATCACGGCCTGTTGGATTCGGCGAGGCCAGCTAACTGCAGACTCGCCGGAGCTGGAAGCAGATGAGTCGCTAGAGCTAGCCGCCACTACTCTCTTGGCGGAAGGATCGTCGATCGCGGCAACTGCCTGATCGATCAGCTGCGGGCCATCAGATATCGCTTTCTTGACTCCCACCTCAACCAAAGGCATGCCAGAGAAGCGTTCCCGGCCAGTGATGTTGACGTCTGCCGCGATGATGATTGCGTCCGCCTTATCAATGGCGTCCTGGGAGAACGGGGTGATTCCGCCGGACCCCTGGGGTTCCACGTGAAGTTCGATGCCCTTCGCTGCGGCGGCCTGTTCCAGGCTCTCCGCTGACATGTAGGTGTGTGCAATACCAGTGGGGCAAGAAGTGATGGCAAGCAGGACCGGGCCTTTCCCCTTTTCCTCTACCTCCACCGCGGCTACCTCTTCGGCCTTGGCAGGGGCGGCGTCCTTCGGGGCCGCAGGCTTCGCGGGAGGGCTCACCACTTTCTCGATCAGGTCCGAAACCTCCTGGGGACTTTCGGCACTTCTGAGCGCGGCAACGAAGTCAGGTTTCACCAGGGCACGGGAGAGTTTTGCCAAGAGCTTCATTGCGAACTCTGTGACTCTTCGCGGCCCCGGGAACAACACCACCGGATACTGCGCGGTCGGGGAGACCGTGAAGCTAACGAACCTCGGAATCGCTGACGCCGGCACGGCCTACTCAATGCGGGCGCAGCGG
>CAYFRO010000029.1:0-19394 GCA_964345565.1 uncultured Actinomyces sp. | reverse complement strand
TCAATGCGAGTCCGCCGCGCCACGTCCGGCAATGCCAACACGAACTTACAGAACGCCCTGCGGGACTCTAAGCGCCGCACTCGTGTGACTGTCTACCCGCCAGCGGACGGGGCGAGCAAGCCACGTGTAACGGTGCAGATGGACTTTGGCGACGGTTTCGTGATGGTCCTTGACCGAGAGATGGACAAGACGATTCCTGACACCATCCGGTTTGGGTTGTTGGGAGCGACGGGCGGGAGCAGCGACGCCCATCTGATCTCCGATTTGCGGGTGGGGACCGTGAAGACGCCCCCGCAGCTGGACCTGACAAAGACGATCTCGCAAGAGACCGATGGGGTCTACAATCTCGGGGACACCATCCAGTACAGGTTCTTGGTTGAGAACAACGGGGACGCTGCTCTCTACAACCTGACCCTGATCGATCCTCGGGCCAGTAACATCTCCTGCCCGGAACAGAAGCTAGCTGAACTGAAGTCGGGCGACTACGTGGTGTGCACGGCTTCGCACACCATTGACGAGTTCGACCGCGACAACCTGCACTACTCCAACACGGCCACCGTTTCCGCAGCGGAGAGCCCCAGTGGTGAGGAGGCCATCTCCGTAGAGGACTCGGTTGACGTTCCCGTGAATCCGGGTGCCGCGAGCTCTTCAAAGTTCATTCATCCAGGTACAAATGCACACGCAACTTTCAACCTCTGCGACACCGAGTTCACAACGGGCCTGGTCCAGCCGTGCTCGCCCGACAAAGTCTCAGTGGAGCTTTTGGACGCTGACGGAAACCCTGCCGTGAACAACACCGTGACTGTGGCCGGGGTGGGAACGTGGGTCTTTACCGGGGTCCCGGGCTCCGAAGGTGGAGGTCCTTCGGCTACCGGGCAGGTGACGTTCACCCCCACTGCCACCTTCACAGGGAGCGCGACCCTTACGTATCGGGTGACGTCAAAGGTGTCCGTGAATGATGTTGCGGGGATGGCCGAGGGGACGCTGACCGTGACCGTCTCCAACGCGCCCGTTCCCGTTTGCACGACCGCCCAGCACAAAGGTAGTGGCAGGTTCTGGCAGTTCGGGGATAGGGCCCAGCTGGATTTCGGGACTTCCGGGACGACGCCCACTCAGGGCACCGCGGTGGAGGGTGTGAACTCGGGTGGCGCTACCACCTTCACTGTGTCCGACATGTGGGGAAACTTGCAGTTCACCGTTGATCCCGGCCAGGGACGCATCGTCACCAAGTCGGGTGCCCTTATGACCCGCGGAGACGGGAGTGAGCACACAGGCCAGGTGATAACCATCCCAACCGGGGCGGGAGCCTCACCCGTCACCGTTTTCCCGCTGGAGCAGGGTAGCGGCAAGTACGTCGTCGTCACCAGTAGCGCAACGTCCACTCAGCCAGGACAGCTCACGTACCGCGTGATCGGCATGGCGCTGAACGACGGCGAGGGAGGTCTGGACGGCTCCCTATCAACCACCCTGGGGCTAGCTACGGCCGGTCCAGCCGTCACCTCCGCACCCAACGCAGACGGCGACGGCTACTGGGTTGTGAACCCCCTGCGAGGCAGCGGAACTATCAACGCGTATCAGTTCCAGTCGGGCGAGTTGACCAAAACGACCGACAACGAGATCACCACGGGGACGGGTGTTGGGAACGGAACCGAAGGGTATGAGGACATCCGTTTCAGCCCCAACTTCACGAAGCTCGTCGCGATGGCATCACTTGACAGTGGATCGACCGCCAACAGAACTCGAGTGCGACTGATGACCTTCAACGCCAGCGATGGAGGGATCAGCAAGGAAGGTAGTGACAGGACGTGGGGGGCGAGCAACCGTTTGGGCTTCAGCCTGGAGTTTTCACCAGACGGCAGGTACCTCTACATGTCCTCGGTCGGAACGTCCTCGTCTGGGAGCAACTACCTGGTTCAGAGGGCGGACTTGGGGGCGGGGACTCCCGCCCTGCCCGCGAGTCGCGACCTTTCGAACGTCGGCACCGCCCAGGCGAACGGTGGAGCGGTCCGGTTGGCCACCGACGGTAAACTTTACTGGGCGGCCGGGACCGGCACCCAGGTGCGGTACCTGAGTGAGCCGAACGCCACTAGCACTCCCTCGTGGGCCGCGAACCCGCTGCCCCTAACGGGCGGGGCTACCTCTACCCGCGCACTAGCCAACACTTTGACGGACTGCGCTATCCCTCCGCGCGGGTTCTATGTGCAAATGTTGGACGGTGATGGCGCCCTCTTAACAGGCGCGGAGTTTACGCTGTACCCCAACCCGGGAACTGATCCTGTGGACCCTGGGTTTGAGGCGGCCAAGGATGAGCAGGGAGAAGACATTGATGGCCTGTTCTCGATTACGGGTCTGCAGCCCGGCAACTACCTGCTGAAAGAAACTAAGGCACCCGGGGGGAAAGTCCTGCTTGCCCAGGCAATCAAGGTGAGCGTGGCGATGGACGGGAAAATCACTATCTCGACCACTCCTCGTTCTCCCCAGGTCAAGTTGAAGTCTGAGGGGCAAGGAAAATACACCATCGAGATCACCGCGACTTCAGCCGTGGCGCTACCCTTTGCGGGCGGCCCGAAGGCTCTGTTGGTGGCGCTCGGAGCCGGGGTTTTCGTAGCGGCGCTGGCCGGGACGCTGTGGCGAAGGCACCGGCAAAGCGGGGTTGGTCTCGCTTAGCGCTTGGCGTCCCGCAGAATGCGATGCACCGCCCCGGCGTGGCGCATCTCACTCTTCCGCGGAGCAACTCTTTTCCTCGAACTGGGACTAATTACCCAGGTATTTTTCCCGTTTGTGATACGCGTCGGCGGGGAACGAATAGTCTTCTTTCCCAACCTTGGACGAACCTGTGCGACCGTGACCAACGCGACTTATGGTTGGGGAGGCACCGGTCGGGGAAGAACGGTGTGTTAGTCGAAGATTTCGGTGGCAGTGGTGCCATCCGAAGGTTGGAGGCGTGGTGCGAAGGCACATTCGCGGAATAATTGGTTTAGGGGCCTCTGCGGCCCTATTACTGTCAGGGGCGACCTTCGTGGCACCTCTGGCAGCGGCTGCTCCAGGCGGCATCAGCACAGTCACCCTGGCAGGTGGCTTCCAAGAGGCGTTGGGTTGCAGCAAAGATTGGGACGAGACCTGCACTAAGACAGAGCTTCAGCCTGTAAGCGGGCAAGAAGGGGTCTTTGAGTCCTCGTTCACGATCCCTGAGGGGACGTTCGAGTACAAGGCTGTGTTCGACAACGACTGGGACCAGACCTATCCGGCCGGTCAGACAAATCGGACCTTGACCATCGGTGGTCCCACCGAAATCAAGTTCACTTACATGACCAAGACGGATGATAGGGATGAGCGCTTGGCTCTTACGCCCGTCCTGAAGGGTGACTACACGTCCGAGGACGATGCGCTGATTCAGCAGCCCGTGCGTCAGCCTGGTGCGGGGGAGAACTTCTACTTCGTTTTGGTTGACCGCTTCAATGACGGGGACGAAAGCAACAACTTCGGTGGCGCTGAGACCGCTGAGCAGGGCGGCTACGATCCCTCGAACATCGGTTACTACTTCGGTGGTGACATCAAGGGGCTTGAAGAGAAACTGGACTACATCCAGGGTCTGGGCACATCTGCCATTTGGCTTGCCCCAATGTTCAAGAACAAGGCCGTCCAGGGCGAGGGTGCAGACGCGTCCGCTGGCTACCACGGCTACTGGGTTACCGACTTTACGCAGATCGATCCCCACTTCGGCACAAACGAAGAGATGAAGCAGTTCATCGACGCTGCTCACGCCAAAGGTATGAAGGTCTACTTCGACATCATCACCAACCATACCGCTGACGTCATCTACTACGAAGAAGGCGACTACTCGTACAAAGAAATTAACGAGTTCCCCTACTACGACGCGGACAAGAACGTCATCGACGTGACGCAGCTGGCGAAGGATCGCACCGATCCTTGGCCTGCGCTCGATGCGACTGTCTCTTTCCCCTACACCCCAGTCACGAAGGCAGAGGAAGCCGACATCAAGGTTCCTGCCTGGCTGAACGACGTCACCCTGTACCACAATCGTGGTGACTCAACCTGGGAGGGCGAGTCTGTCACCTTCGGCGACTTCAACGGTCTTGATGACCTGATGACTGAGCACCCGACTGTGGTGAATGGCTTCATCGACGTTTACAATGCCTGGATTGACCTTGGCATCGACGGGTTCCGCATCGACACCGTGAAGCACGTGAACTTTGAGTTCTGGGAGGACTGGACGAAACCTGTCGCCCAGCATGCAGCCTCCGTGCGTGGGGACGACGACTTCTTCATGTTCGGTGAGATCTACTCTGCTGACCAGTCGATTACTTCGGACTACGCACGCAAGACCGACATGGACTCGATCCTAGACTTCGCGTTCCAGGCATCTGTCGTCAGCTACGCAACAGGGGCCTCGGCCAGGACGCTTAACGGGCAGTTTGCGAACGACGCCTACTTTGTGACGCCGGACCGTTCCCCGAACGCCTTGCCGACGTTCCTTGGCAACCACGACATGGGGCGTGTTGGGGCAATGGTGAATCGCGTGGACAACTCGCTGTCGCGCGACCAGCTGGCCCACGAGATCATGTACCTGACCCGCGGCCAGCCGGTTGTCTACTACGGCGACGAGCAGGGCTTTGCCGGCAATGGCGACGGAACTGACAAGGAATCGCGTCAGCCACTGTTTGGCGATAAGGGCGGTGCGTTCGGCAGTCAGACCACGGTGGACGGGACGACCATTGGTGCGGACCCGCTGTTCAACACGGATTCCGCTATGTATAAGACCATCGCGAAGATGGCCGACCTGAGGGACAGCCACGTTGCCCTGAAGGACGGGGCTCAGATTGAGCGCTATGTTGAGGACGGACCTGGTGTCTACGCTTTCTCCCGTGTTGACCAAACAGAGAAGATCGAATACCTGGTTGCTGTCAACAACGCGACCAGCCCACAGACCGTAGAGGCCACGGCCCTGACAAGGGATGCGAACTTCGCGGCCCTTTACGGAACTGAAATAGGTGTCGTTTCTGACGCGGATGGCAAGGTTACCCTTGAGGTCCCAGCACTCTCCTCGATCGTTCTGAAAGCTGACAAGACCGTTTACGCCCCGACTGAGGCAACTGCGGTGACAGCCACTGCTCCGCATCCCGGTGCTGCGTTGAGCACGCAACCGAAGATCAGTGCCGAGATTGACTCCGACGTCTGGCAGCAGACTTCCTTCTCTTGGAGGGTTGTTGGCTCGGACACGTGGACGCCTCTTGGCGCTTCTGAAGCCGGTTCCCCTGCCGTCTACCAGGATCTTGGTTTGCCTGAGGGAACGCTGGTCGAGTACCGAGTTGTCACTACCGACGCGAATGGCAACCACTCCGCCTCGTCCACATATGGATCTGTGGGAATCGCGGTTGGCCTTGAGGATGACCCGGGCGCAGAGTTCGAGATCTACATGGTGAACATCCCTGGCACGCACCAGAAGGCTCTAGGGTGTGCGGACAACTGGGTACCGGCATGCGAGGCCTCGAAGCTGGTGCAGATCGAGAACGGCCTGTACAAGCAGACGTTCGACCTTACAGCGGGCGACTACGAGTACAAGGTTGCGCTGAACGGCGGCTGGGACGTCAACTATGGCGCGGGGGGTGTGTTTGACGGGTCGAACGAGAAGTACAGCTTCACCGGTGGAAACATCGATTTCTACTGGGACCCGGTCACGAAGATCTTCACGAACACGGCACTTGGCAAGGTCGGCGTTATTGCTGGCAACTTCCAAAGCCAGTTGGGCTGTGAAGGCGACAACGACGGGAACTGGCAGCCCTGGTGCTTCGGCTCCTTGGCGACGAACCTTGGTGACGGAAAGTATCAGTTCGAGACCGACAAGGTCGCGGCTGGAGACTACGAAGCGAAGGCAACTTTCTCAACCGGTTGGGACGACACTGTCGGGAACGATGAAGGCGGCAACGTCAAGTTCACGCTCTCCGAAGACGGTGCCAAGCTGAGGTTTGATGTCGACGCCAATAACAAGACCATTTGCGTCTACGAGAACGACAAGGAACTCTTCTGTTCTGAGGGTGCGGGCCAGGAAGACGAAGCTTCACTGGAGTTGTCTGCAGACACGGTGAAGGCTGGTAAGGCTGTTGCTGCTGAAGGCGCCGGGTTCGGCGCTAACGAGCTCGTGAAGTTCATCCTTGTCTCAGCGCCGGGCGTTTCTCCGGAGACCTCGGTCGACCTTGGTGAAGGCTACGCAGATCAAGACGGGAACCTGTCCGTCAACCTGCCTATCGATGCCGGAACCGCAGTGGGTGACTACGTTGTCGTGGCACGTGGTAGCGACACCGACCGAACGGCGGAAGCCGCTCTCAAGGTGACCGAGGCTGCGTTGTTGGACATTGTCCGAATCTCTGGTCCGGACAGATACGACACCAACTACCGGGTGGTTAGGGAAACGCACGAAGCCGGTCAGCCGGTGTTTGTCGCGACTGGTGCTAACTTCGCGGACGCGTTGTCCGTTGCTCCGGCCGTCGCCAAGGAAGGCGGTTCGCTTGTCCTGACCCCGACGGCTTCCATGGATCCCGGCACGCTGAAACTGTTGAAGAGCAAGACTCCTTCAAAGATTTACATCATTGGAGGGGTTGGGGCGGTATCCGCGAAAGTCCAGAACCAGTTGAGCGGCATAGCCGACATTCAAAGGGTCAAGGGTAAAGACCGGTACGACACGTCGCTGGCTGTATTCAACGAGTTCTTCGCGAATGAAACGCTTGAGGACGCGTTCGTTGCCACAGGCGTTGATTTCCCGGATGCTCTTTCTGCTTCAGCAGCAGGCGGGGCACTGAATGCGCCGGTCCTGTTGGTACAGGGAAACACTGCTAAGAACCTGCTCCCAGAGATGGTTACGGGGCTGAAGGATAGCGAAGTCCAGAACATTCACGTCGTTGGCGGCAAGGGCGCGGTGAACGAGACCATTGCAGCCTCGCTTGGCAACGCAGGATTCGAGGTAGACCGACTGAGCGGGCCCACCCGGTACGGGACGAACATGGCGGTCAACGACTTCCTGAACACGGAGATTGGTCTTGACCAGGTTGAGGGGATCTGGCTTGCGACTGGCAAGAACTTCCCTGACGCGTTGTCTGCGGCTGTCCCAGCCGGTTCGGCCACCCAAAGGCTGGTCCTTTCCAATGGTTCCTGCATCCCCAAGCCGGTCGTGTCTGACTGGATCAAGGGCAACACTTCCAACGTCAACCGGGTCACGCTGGTCGGCGGGAAGGGAGCACTGAAGAGCAGTGTCTACTTCCTCCTGGAGTGCAAAGGGTAAGGAGTCAAGCTGATGGTAGTGGAGGGGGCGGACCCACCAGGTGGCGCCACCCCCTCCACGCCATCAATGCACAGGCGGTGTCGATGCCGTCGCTGACACGAAGGGTCAGGCACAGAGTTTAAGGAGGCGCGGCGGGTGGGAAAGTGCCCTGCCGCATCTCCGTAGCAATCACAAACGACAAATACGGAACAAACAACACAAAACGCAGAAAAACAAACTCAAGGAGAGTTGTGAACAAAAGAAGATTTACTGCCTGGGGCGCTGCGTCCGTCCTTGGCTTAACGTTGGGGGTGGCGGCGCCAACGGTGGCGTTTGCGGACCCCCAGCCTGAGGCGGAGGAAGTAGCAGCGACCGCTGAAGCTTCCTCGTTCATCTCGGTGGCGGGTAACTTCCAAGCCGCGGCAGGTTGTTCAGCTGACTGGCAGCCTGAGTGCACCGACACTCAGCTGATGTTGGACCCGGCGTCGGGCCTCTACTTCGCTGACATCACGTTGCCTGCGGGTACTTACGAATACAAGGTTACCGACGGGTCGTGGGACACCAACTGGGGCCAGTGGGGCAACCCCGGTGGGGACAACATTCCGTTCACCACTGACGGTAGCGTGGTCCACTTCGTCTTCAACGTCAACACGGGCGAGTCTGTTGCCGGAAACAACGCGGATATGGTTACTGTCCCTGGCAGCTACCAGGACCAGGTGGGGTGTAGCGAGGCCTGGATGCCGGCTTGCCTGGCAACCGCGATGTTCCCGCAAGAAGACGGGACCTACAAGTACTCAGTAGCAGGGATTACTACAGGGACTTACGAAGCGAAGGTTGCCAAAGGCATGGCTTGGGGCAACGACTGGGGTGAAGGTGGTAGTAGCGGGAACATGTCGTTCTTCGTTGCTGACCCGAACGAGGTCGTCGTCTTCACTTGGGACCCGGTAACAAAGATCCCGACGGTCGACACCTCAACTGCGCCGACCCCTGGTGTTGGGTTCTCACAAGCGATCTGGCTGAACGCCGGAACGGTTGCATGGCCGGTTGCTCTGTCTCCGGGGAAGACCGCAGCCTCCGCTAAGTCGCTTGTGTACTCCCTAGATGGTTGGCAAGACCAGGTTCGAATCGTCACAGGTGACCTAGAGGGCGACGAGACCGACATCGACTGGCGCACCAAGAGCGGCTACATCGCTCTGCGACTAGAGGACCCGGACCAGAATGCTTTGGACCGGGAGGTCGTGCAGGAAATCCTGCGTGGCCCCATCGTTTTCTCCGCTGTTGAAGAGACGGGCCAAGCGAGCCAATCGGGTGAAGAGGTGGGCGGCGACGTTGTTGCGCGCACCGCGACCCAGATTGCTGGAGTGCTGGATGATGTGTATGCAGCAGGCGCTGGCGCGGACCTGGGGGTTGTCTGGGACGGTGACGTTCCCACACTGCGTTTGTGGGCTCCGACCGCGGAAGAAGTCACCCTGGCCCTGTGGAAGGGCGACGCAGACACGCCTGAGATGATCGAGGCTGATTGGGACAACGCTGCTGGCACATGGACCGTTGCAGGCCAGGCTGACTGGGCAAACGCCGAGTACCTGTGGAACGTGGACGTTTACGTGGAGTCCGAAGGTGAAGTCGTCACGAACGTCGTGACGGACCCCTACTCTCAGGGCCTCACGGTGAACTCGATCCGCTCCGTGATTGTCGACATGACACATCCCGACTGGGCCCCCGAGGGTTGGGATGGAAACTTCCCGACTGCTCTCCGCAATGAGTCTGAGCAGACCATCTACGAACTGCACGTGCGCGACTTCTCGATCTGGGACATGACTGTCTCTGAAGAGAACCGCGGCAGCTACATGGCGTTCACTGAGACCGAATCCGATGGCATGACGCACCTTGCGGAACTATCGAACGCGGGCCTCACAACCGTTCACTTGCTACCTACGTTCGACATCGCTACGACGTCGATTCCTGAACTTCGCGAGGACCAGAAGCAGCCTTACGTTGATGACATCGAACTGGTGAACACCAACCTGACGCAGCTTGAGGGCGTGGCTGGTTGGGGTCCGGCTTCGGAACTACAGCAGGCTGCAGTCAACGAGGTCAAGGACGTTGACGGCTTCAACTGGGGCTACGACCCGTTCCACTGGGGAACCCCTGAAGGCTCCTACGCCACAGCCGGTAACCAGGATGGCGGGGCGCGCAACTTGCAGTACCGCGAGATGGTGTCGGCTCTGCACGACCTGGATCTGCATGTCGTTCAGGACGTGGTCTTTAACCACACCGCAGCCCACGGCCAGGCGGACATGTCCGTGCTGGACAAGGTTGTTCCCGGCTACTACCACCGCTTGAACGCGAAGGGCCAGGTTGAGACCTCGACCTGTTGTTCAAACGTGGCAACCGAGAACACCATGGCTGAAAAGATCATGATCGACACCTTGGTCGCGCAGGCCGTTGACTACCACGTCGATGGTTTCCGGTTCGACCTAATGGGGCACCACTCCCTGGAGAACATGATCAACGTGCGCAACGCGCTGGATGAGTTGACGCTGGAAAAGGACGGCGTTGACGGCAAAGCGATTTACCTGTACGGCGAAGGTTGGGACTTCGGTGAAGTCGCCGGGGGCGCGCTCTTTGAGCAAGCAACCCAGACGAACATTGCCGGGTCTGACATTGGCGCTTTCAACGACAGGCTCAGGGACGCGGTCCGTGGTGGTGGTCCGTTCGATGAGAACATGAGCGACTACCAGGGCTTCGGAACCGGGCAGTACACGGATGACAACGGCAAGGCTCTGGGGACTCCCGCAGACCAGAAGGCATCTCTGCTGCACAACCAAGAGTTGATCATGGTTGGCCTGGCGGGGTCTCTGAAGGACTACGAGGTCCCAACGCAAGAAGGGATGAAGCCTGGCAAGGATGTCCTCTACAACGGGGCGCCTGCTGGATACACGGCAAGCCCGCAAGAGTCCGTCAACTACGTGGAAGCTCACGACAACGAGACGCTGTTCGACAACGGCATCTTCAAGTTGAACCCCGAGTCCACCATGGACACTCGCGTTCGCATGCAGGTTCTGTCCAACGCCACGGTGATCCTGGGCCAGTCCCCCGCGTTCCTTGCCTCCGGCACCGAACTGCTCCGGTCGAAGTCTTTGGACCGCGACTCCTACAACTCGGGTGACTGGTTCAACTCAATTGACTGGACCATGGAGTGGAACACCTTCGCAAAGGGTCTGCCTATCAAGGAAAAGAACGGCGAAAAGTGGAACATCATGAAGCCGTTCCTTGAGGCCGAAGAGGACCTGCCTGTCAAGGAAGACATGGAGCAAACGAACGCCATGTTGATGGACTTCCTGTCGCTTCGTGCTTCCACCCCGTTGTTCACCCTTGGTGACGCTGGCCTGATCAAGGACAAGCTCACCTTCCCGAACGCTGGGAAGGACGCCACTCCTGGTGTCATCGTGATGGCTATTGATGACGAGATCGGCTCGGTTGACGACGATCTTGACGGTGTTCTAGTCGTCTTCAACGCGACTCCAGACGAGTGGAGCGAAGCGATCGATGGCATGGACGGCCGCGAGTTCGAACTGAGCGAGATTCAGCAAGAAGGCAACGATGAGGTCGTGAAGGAGTCAGCGTGGGATGCCGAAACCGGCACCGTGACTGTTCCGGCCAGGACCGTCGCTGTCTTCACGGAGGACGCTGAGGAAGCTCCGGAAGAGATCCCAGACGCCAGCATCGAGGTTGACCCAGCCTCTGTTGTCCCTGGCTCTGAGGTCAACGTGACCGGTAAGGATTGGCTCCCAGGGAAGAACGTCAAGGTCAGCCTTGTGGATCCCGATGGAGTTGTGCGGGAGTCTAGGCTCGTAGAGGCCGACGCGGACGGACTGATCTCTACGCCAATCCAGGTTCCAACGGGCGCGGATGCAGGTTCTTACACGATCCTTGCGGAAAGCGCTTTCCAGACGGCCGAAGCTGAACTGACTGTCGAGGCGCTTCCGGAGGAGATCCCGGTCGCGACCCTCAAGGTTGACCCGAATGACGTTTACGCGGGCGGCGAGTTCACCGTTTCCGGTGGAGACTGGCTGGCCGGGAACGCGGTTGTGCGGGTAGTCGACGCGGACGGGAACGTGCTGGTTTCCCAGACGGTTACTGTTGGCGCTGACGGCAAGCTGTCCGGGACGGTTGTGATGCCTGAGGACGCGGTCCCGGGCAACTACACAGTCGAGGCGCTGAACACTAACCAGAAGGCTGAAGCCAACCTGAAGGTTTCTCTGCAGGTTATACGGCTAGCTGGGAGCACTCGTTACGACACCAACTATGAGGTCGTGAAGGCAACCCACAAGGCGGGCCAGCCGGTGTTTATCGCTACGGGTGCTGACTACGCTGACGCGTTGTCGGTTGCTCCGGCTGCTGCCAAGGAAGGCGGTTCACTGCTGCTGACCTCGAAGAACGCGCTCAGTCCTAAGTTGGTGAGCCTTTTGAAGAAGGACGTGCCTTCCGTCATCTACATCGTTGGTGGGAAGGGTGCTGTGTCCGCAAAGGTTGAAGCCCAACTGGAAGACATCGCAGATGTTGAGAGAATCAGCGGGAAGGATCGCTACCAGACCTCGCTGGCTGTGTTCGACAACTTCTTTGCTGGTGACACGTTCACGGACGCCTTTGTGGCCACGGGGCTTGACTTCCCGGACGCTCTGTCTGCTTCGGCAGCAGCCGGTGCCTTGGAGTCGCCAGTTCTGTTGGTAAACGGTAAGACCGCCAAGAACCTGCTTCCGAAGATGGTCGAGGGGCTGGACAACGCCAAGGTCAAGAACGTCAACATTGTTGGCGGGACAGGCGCAGTGAACAAGAACGTTGCTAACTCCCTCACCAAGGAAGGGTTCGACGTGAACCGCCTGAGCGGAGCCAACCGTTACGCAACGAACATGGCAGTCAACAAGTTCCTGAACGCCAAGCTCGGGCTTGAGGATGTCACTGGCATCTGGCTGGCAACGGGGCAGAACTTCCCTGACGCGTTGTCCGCGGCTACTCCGGCAGGCTCAGCCACGCAGAGGCTTGTCCTCTCCAGTGGTTCCTGCATCCCCAAGCCGGTCGTGTCCGGCTGGATCAAGGGTAAGGATTCCCACGTCAACCGGGTCACTCTGGTCGGTGGGAAAGGGGCACTTTCCAACGCTGTGTTCCAGCTGAAGGAATGCGCCAAGTAACGCGCTGTTGGTAGGGGGTGGTGAGGGAGTCGGCCACTGAGTCGCCGTTCCCCCTCACCACCCAACACCGCAGCAGCGAACACCGTCAGCTGCGAAAGCAGGACGGAAAAGCGAAGAAGCCCGGCACGCGGGGAGACCTGCGTGCCGGGCTTTTGCTCTGCTCACTTTGGGATTGCGGGCTACCGGCGAAAACGTGTTCTTGGGGCGGTGTCTTGGGGTGCCACCTGGATTGGACTCAGATCGGTTTAGTGACCCGCGTTGTTGGCGGCCCGGGTTTGTCTGGCCAGAGTTGTGGCTGACGCTGGCCAGAGTCGTGTCCCCTTGCGATGGCTAACCCCAACCAGCAACCCCACCCTGCGCGGGCTGTGTCGGTTGCGGGTTGGCGTCCCAAAACGGTGGTGCCGTGTCCACTTGCGACGGTTGACGTAAGAACAGGCACCAGTCAAGGGGTAGGCTCCCGGCCCTGACTGGAGTCTCTGGTTTCGGCGTGAAGAGCGGTTAATGCCCAGGGCCCTGGATATCGTTTGCCCGCGAATGCGGCTTCAAACACCTAAGAGTGCGGCTGGGGTGTGAAGAGTGTATGTGGGGAGGCCCCCCCCGTGCACTCTTATCACCCGCACTGCACTCTTACCCTGGGAATGGGACCCGGAGTGCACTTTTACGACCCGAGTTGCACTCTTAGCTTTCAGGTGGCGCGCCCCCGTGTGCACTTTTACTACCCGGGGTGCACTCTCACGTTCGGGAATGGGACCTGTTTGATGACTCGTGGTGCTACCAGCGCAAGCAAACCCCAAAGCCCTACAAAACCCTCCAAGAGGTCCAGGTCGGCGGCCTTTACTTTTGCGCGTTTTGGGTTTCTCGCCCGGAGATTGGTGGGACTAAGTCTTTCCTCCCAAGCGCCGACTTCGACTGGTAACAGGGCGGTCTCGTTGGGGGCGGCGGTGGCTGGGAAACCTGAAGAGGCTTGGAATTCCCGGTATCCTAACAACTGAGATGAGTGTGCGACGGCGACACCGTCTCACTAGTCGACACAGTTGAATGGGGCAGAAGTGGCAACGGCAGGGAAGGTCAAGCGGACGTGGAGCGTGCGCTCTATCCTGCTTGTGGCCGCTTCGTTGCTGGTGGGTATCGCGATCGGGCTGGCCGGGTACACCTTCGCCTACGCGAAAGGCTTCAGCTACCTCTCTAACAACCCCGCATCCTGCGCGAACTGCCACGTCATGCAGCCCTACTACGACTCGTGGCTTGCCGGCCCCCACCAGCCCTTCGCAACCTGCGGCGACTGCCACACGCCCCACGACAACATCGTTCACAAGTACTACGTGAAGGCTGAAAACGGCTGGCAGCACGGGCTCAAGTTCACAACCGGAAACTACCCGGAAAACATTGAGGCCCGCCAGGTAACCCAAGACATCACGAACGAAGCGTGCCTGTACTGCCACGCCGACCTTACTAACGACATTCGCCACCCAGGCAGTGCGCAGCCAGGGGAAATCCTTGACTGCACCCACTGCCATTCAGACGTCGGACACAACTAGGAGCGACCGGTGACTGACAACGACACCAAACCCGCGGCAACAAAAACGGTACAGATCCGGCCCCTCTGGATCGTGCTGATCATGCTGGCAGCTATCGCAGTGACCTTCACCATCACTGCACTGCTCATGAGCGTTTTCAAGCACCAGAACGAGAGCGCTGCACCGGTGACGCCGGTGGTTGCGTTGGACGAAACCACTTACGACCCGGCCGTGTGGGGTGAAAACTTCCCCAGCCAGTACGAAGGGTGGCTGGCAACCGACAAGTTCACCCCGACCAACCACTCAAAGGAGCTGGTTGAGCTGGACCGTGACGGAGACCCGCGTGACGAGGTCACCGGAGACAAGACCGTAGAGGACCCACGGCTAAAGGTGCTGTGGTCCGGGTATCCGTTCGCGACCGAGTACCGGCACGCTCGCGGCCACGCCTACATGACTTTGGACCAGACGTACTCTTTGCGTGCTGTCGAGTACGACCAACCGGGAACCTGCGTGAACTGCCACGCCTCGATGCCCGCCGTCTACAAGGAACTTGGGGACGGGAACACGGAGGCTGGCTTCCTAAAGCTTGGAACCATGTCACTTTCGGATGTGCTCCCGCTAGCCGAACACCCGGTTGCGTGCATTGACTGTCACGACCCAGAGACCATGGCCCTGCGGATCACCCGCCCTGCGTTCATGAACGGCATTGCCCAGGTGAAGGCTTACGAAGACGGGATTGAGGACTACGACGTCAACCGGGACGCAACCCGGAATGAGATGCGGTCCTACGTTTGCGCCCAGTGCCACGTCGAGTACTACTTCGCTGGGGAAGACAAGGTCCTGACGTTCCCGTGGAAGAACGGTCTAGACCTTGACGGGATCTGGCAGACGTACATGGATAACGGTCACGTCGACTGGATCCATGCCGACTCAGAAGCCGCAGTCTTGAAAGCCCAGCACCCTGAGTTTGACGTGTGGTCGCAGGGTGTTCACGCCGCCAACGGCGTTAGCTGCGCTGACTGCCACATGCCCTACCAGCGCAATGGTTCCATCAAGCTGAGCCAACACCAGATCACCTCGCCCGTTGCGAACTACAACACGGCTTGCGGGACCTGCCACGACACCCGCGGTGACACGCTTGAAAAGCGTGTGCAGACCATTCAGGACAACTTCATCGAGTCCCGTGACCGGGCCCTTGACGCGACGGTGGCTTTGATCAACGACATCGAAGCGGCGATGAAGGACGGTAGCGCCACAAAAGAAGACTTGGTGAGCGCCCGCTACTTCCAGAACAAGGCCAGTTTCTACACCGACTACGTCTACTCAGAAAACTCTTACGGTTTCCACGCACCTGACTACAGCCAGCGTGTCCTAAGCCAGGCACTGGACGCGGCTCGCAAGGGCCAGCTGGCGCTGAAGGGTGTTCCCATGGAGGAACTGGAGCCATCTGAGATTGCGCTACGGAACGCTTCAGAGTCGGCCCGCTACCAGAAGACCGTGAGTGACGCGGAGGCCGCCGAAACCAACCAAGCAGCGGGCTAGTTGATGACGAGCTCCTCAACGGATCAGACCGGCGGGGGTGTAGGGGAACAGCAGGAACCCTTGGACGAAGACCAGGACTTCTACGAGGGCTTCGAGGGCGATGATGACCTGTTTGACAGGTCTTCTGGTTCCCGGAAGAAGAAGAGCGCTAAAAAACAACGTGCCTCGGATACCCCCAGCACCGAAGACTCTGATGACGATGCGAGCCTGGCGAAACCGGACAAGGTCACTTACGCGACGCTTCCCCGTGGGGTGAAAATCGGGATCGTCCTTGCCCTGATAGTCGGCGTCATCACCGGGATCTACGTGGCCGGTGGTTCCGGGAACTCCGGGACACTCGCGGACGCGGAGCTCCCCGAAGGTCACCCGGACATTAGCCAGATGGGATCCTCGGACGCATCCGTCATGGGAACTGGGGAAGTTGAGGGGCTTGCTGAGCTGGTTGCATTGGTTCAGCGCGAGCCAGAGAACCTGGACGCGCGGATCGACCTTGGCGTTGTCTACTTCAACGCAGGCGAGATCGAAGAAGCCGGGAACCAATGGCAGGCAGTGCTAGAAGCAGACCCTGACAATGTCCCTGCCCTGTACAGCATGGGCTTCTACTACCTCTCCCTGGACCCACCGAACGAAGCGGGTGCGCGTGAAACCTGGAGTCGGGTTGTCGAGTTGGACCCCGACTCTGAAGAAGCCGCGAATGCGACCTCACACCTGCAGTCCCTGATCGGGACCGACTGACCTGGCGCCCACCGTGGACTCTGTTTCAATCCCTGTTGCGTTTCTGGCCGGCATCATTTCGTTCGCCTCGCCCTGCTTCCTGCCAATAGTCCCCGTCTTTCTGGCCTACCTAACCGGGGGCACTGGCGGCGGAAGTGAACCTGCGAAGATCCCTGCCCTTGCGCGGGCTGGTAGCGCTGGCGCGGATGGCTTTATCACGTACGGTCCGACCGACACGCAGAAGTCGACTGCGGGGACCCGCCGGGAAGGTCCCATGTGGGGGCTCGCAAACGCTGCCGTGTTCTCACTGGGGTTCACTGCTGTCTTCATGGGGATGTGGTTGGTGATCTCCCTGATCGGGCTGTCGGTCGGCGCCTACCGCGGGGTGCTCCGCATTGTTGGGGGCGTGGTCCTTATCCTGTTGGGTCTGGTCACGCTCGGTTTCTTCCAGAACCTCACAGGGCGCGGCGGGGCGTTGGAGCGCATCAACACGGCAGGGGCTCCTAGCCTGGGGCGCTCTGCCCTGATGGGTCTTGGCTTCGCAGCGGCATGGTCGCCATGCATCGGACCCGTCCTGGGGGTCATCCTGGGGCTCGCCATGGTGCGCGGATCCCTGGGTGTCGGAATGCTGTTGCTGCTGTCCTACTGTCTGGGGCTTGCCTTCCCTCTGCTACTGATGGCTGCAGGGGTCGGAGGGTTGCGGGACCGCCTCTCCTGGTTCTCACGCCACGGACGCGTAATCACAATAGTTGCCGGAATCCTGCTGATTGTGATCGGATTCCTGTTAGCGACAGACTTACTGGCTCCTCTTAGTAACGTGAGCCTTGGAGGGATCTAGGGAGATTGATGACTGAGGACGCCACCACCATAGAGGACCGTACAGACGTAGGAGTCGGCGAGATCTTCCACTGGGTCTACCGGTTCTTCTACTCAAAGACGGTCGGACTGATTCTGATCCTGCTGCTGGCCTTCTACGCTGTCATCGGTTCGCTGGTTGTGCAGGCCGGGCCCGGCACCTACGCGGACCCGGCAGCAAAGGAAGCTTTCCTGGCCCAGGTTGGCCCCACGTACGGAGCGTTCGCACCGATCCTGAGTGCGCTCGGTTTCTTTCACGCCTTCACAAGCGTTGGGTTCTACGTCGTGGTCGCGATGTTGGCACTGTCGGTCACCGCGTGCACGGTTCACCGCATCCCAGAGCTGGTGAAACGTCAGAGGAACCCCCGTACTCACGTCTCGAAACGTTTCTTCGACAAGGCCCGTTACCGGGGGGAGATCGTGGCTCGTGTCCCTGCTACCTCCGCGCTTAGCGCGACCCGGCAGGTTCTGAAGGCAAACAGGTTCCGTGTCCTTGACGACCCCCGCGACCCTGAAGCCGCGCTTTACGGTGATCGTTTCGCCTGGTCGGGGATCGGCACTGTCATCGCTCACCTGAGCTTCATCATCATCCTGGCGGCCTTCGTCATCAGCGCGACATGGGGGATCGAGGACCTGAAGACTATTCCCGTTGGGGGTAGTGCCGAGGTGGGGCACGGGACCGACCTGGTCCTCTCCGTCGACTCTTTCCAGGACACCTACACGGAGGAAGGACGCCCTGCAGACTACGTCTCCGAAATCGAACTGTCGGACGGGGGCGGGGTCATTAAGTCTCAAGAGGTGCGGGTCAATTCTCCTCTTACCTATAAGGGCTACCGTTTTCACCAACAGACGTTTGGTGTCGCAGCCGAGTTTAAGGTGGGAGAACCGGGAGGTGCGGTTCTGTTCGATGGCGCGATCCCGTTGCAGTACACCTCGAGCGATGGTTTGAACTCTGTGGGACGTGTGGAACTTGAGGGCGCCGATTTGGAGGTTATCGTTGCCACGGCGGCCTCGGGTCAGGTGGGGTCGTCAATCCCTGCGGGAGCGGCTGCCGTTGAGATCTACCAGCTTTCCAGTGGCGAACCGCTTGGGTTGGACCAACTTTCCCAAGGCGAAACGGCCGAGGTGGCTGGCCTTGACGTGACGTTTGAGCGCGAAACGAAGTACACGGGCATCCTGGTCCGCCAGGACCCCGGGACGGTCTGGATGTGGATAGGCTCGGTCCTGCTGGTGGTCGGCATGTCGATTACCTTTGCCTTCCAGTACCGCCGCATTTGGGTTCGAGTGTTCCCTACGGATGAACAAGGCCTGGTTGCGATCCGTTTCGGGGGCGTTTCCCGCCTTGACGTGTCGTACCAGCGTCTTTTTGAGAACGTGGTGGCGGAAGTCAGTGAGACTCTCAGTAACGCGCCCCAAGACTCACAGGTTGATGCCGGCCGCCCGGCAGAACAGGATTAGAGCATGGACGCACTCAAGGTTGCCGAGTACCTGCTGGTCTCCGCACTCATTTTCGTTGTTCTGGCACTGCTTGCGGACATCGTTGTTGTCACCACGCGAACCTCCGCGAAGACCCGCGCCCGCATAAAGGCTGGCGCTACTGTCGGGGTAGGCGGGAGCCAGGGGGATGCTGTCGCTGTGGAAGACAAGCGGACCTCTGGCCCCGTGGTTTCAGCGACCACCAACACGAAGTCTGGTGACAAGCTCGGTGGTTCCACGACTCAGGTCGCTAAGCGAAGCAAGCGGGGCCTTCCGAAAGGCCTGGCGCTCTACGGGACAGGGTTTACGTTCATCGCCTTCGTCCTGGTCACCGTCTACCTGATCGTGCGCATGTCGATGACGGGGTACGGACCTTTCGCGAACCAACACGAGTTTGCTGTTTCTTTCGTGTGGGGCATTCTGTTGGCCTACCTGGTTGCCGAGTACACCTTCCAAGTTCGGGCACTCTCGCTGATGGTTCTCCCGATTGTGGCGGGGTTGATCGTTTACGCACTGAGCCTCCCGGTTGAGGTCGAGTCCCTTATCCCTGCCCTTCAGAACCACTTGCTCCTGAACCTTCACATCGGGTTCGCGATTCTGGCGTACGGGGCCGCGGCCGTGTCGTTCGGTGCGGCTGTCTTCTACTTGGCGTACCCCTGGCTTTCTACGAAGATCAAGCACCTGCCCTCCCGGGGACTGCTGGACGACATCGGTTACAAGGCCGCCACGGTCTCTTTTCCCATGCTGACTATCGCGATTGTGTTGGGGGCCGTATGGGCGAACACGGCGTGGGGTCGCTACTGGGGTTGGGACCCGAAAGAG
>CAYFRO010000028.1:0-21332 GCA_964345565.1 uncultured Actinomyces sp. | reverse complement strand
CGCGCAGGTACATCGGGTCCACGGACCCGCGGGGACTGATGCACTGTTTGTGGGAGATCGTCGACAACTCGGTCGATGAGGCCCTAGCGGGTTACGCCAAGAAGATCACCGTCACCCTGCACAACGACAACTCGGTCTCCGTTTCCGATGACGGCCGCGGCATCCCTGTGGATGTGGTCCCGGGTGTCGGACTGTCTGGCGTTGAGGTTGTTTACACCAAGTTGCACGCGGGCGGTAAGTTCGGCGGGTCCTCGTACCAAACGTCTGGCGGCCTCCACGGCGTTGGCGCCTCCGTCGTGAACGCGCTGTCGGCGCGCCTGGACGTCGAGGTCGACCGGGGTTCCAAAACCTACGGGATGTCGTTCCGTCGGGGGGAACCCGGCACTTTCGCGGAAGCGTCCGGCAAGAACACCGGACCGAACGCTACTTTCACCCCGTTCGCTGAACCCCAGAAGATCGCTGTGATCGGGAAGGCCCCACGGGGGAAGACAGGGACGCGCGTCCGGTTTTGGCACGACTTCCAAATCTTCCCCGAAAGCGAGTCGTTCTCTTGGGACCAGCTGGTCGACCGTGCTCGCCAAACCGCGTTCTTAGTTCCCGGCCTGACCATTGAGGTCCGCGACGAACGTAAAGGGATGGAGGCCCAGGAGACGTTCAAGTTTGGTGGGGGAGTCACCGACTACGTCGAGTACCTGTCGAAGGACCGTGGTCTGACCGAGATCTGGCACATTCAGACAGAGGGGACCTACCAGGAAACCGTGCAGCAACTGGGCGAAAACGGCCACCTGCGCCCCGTGGAGCTGGAGCGGACCATGGAGGTCGACATTGCGATGCGTTGGGGGGTCGGCTACGACTCCGACGTCCGTTCTTTCGTGAACATTGTTGCCACACCGAAGGGCGGCACACACCTGCAGGGTTTCGAGCAGGCACTCCTCAAAGTGTTCCGGGCCCAAGTTGAGAAGCAGTCGCGCCGCCTGAAACTAACCGCGAAAGACGGCCGCCTAGAAAAAGAGGACGTGCTGGCGGGCCTCACAGCCGTCGTTGCCGTCCGTGTCCCCGAACCCCAGTTCGAGGGGCAGACCAAAGAGATCCTGGGCACCCCTCAGGTCCGAGGAGTTGTTTCCAGAGCGGTCACCGAATTCCTTGAGACAAAGCTCTCTAAGACCGGGCGCGCAGATAAGCAGGAAAACCACGCCCTGCTGGACAAGCTTGCGGGAGAGATGAAGGCGCGCGCCTCAGCTCGCCTTCACAAAGAGATCTCGAGGCGCAAGAACGCCCTTGAGACCTCGTCCCTCCCCGCCAAACTTGCGGACTGCAGGTCAAACGACATTGAAGACACGGAACTGTTCATTGTCGAGGGTGACTCCGCGCTCGGCACGGCGAAGGCCGCCCGCTCCTCAAAGTTCCAGGCGCTTTTCCCCATTCGAGGAAAGATCCTGAACGTCCAGAAAGCGTCCACGTCAGACATGTTGGCGAACGTCGAGTGCGCGAACCTGATCCAAGTGATCGGTGCCGGTTCGGGGCGAACCTTCGACCTGGACGCAGCACGCTACGGGAAAGTCATCCTGATGACCGATGCCGACGTGGATGGCGCCCACATTCGCACCTTGCTGCTGACACTGTTCTTCCGGTACATGCGCCCCCTTGTTGAACAGGGGCGGGTCTACGCTGCTGTTCCTCCGCTACACCGGATTGAGGTGAACGCGAAAGGGCGGCGGAAAAAAGAAGTGATCTATACCCATTCCGATGCGGAACTTGAAGAAACCCTGCGGAAGCTAAAGCGGCAGGGACGCACCTACAAGGAACCGATCCAAAGGTATAAGGGACTCGGTGAGATGGACGCTCACCAGCTGGCTGAAACCACGATGGACCCCGCGTCCCGCAGGCTCCGCCGGGTGACGCTTGAGGACGAGTCCGCCTTACGGGAAGCCGAGTCCGTCTTCGAACTGCTGATGGGTTCGACCGTGGCGCCACGCAAAGAGTTCATTGTTGAAGGGGCTTCACGGATCTCCAGGGAACGCATCGATGCGTAAATGAACTAGTGTGGTCGGGTGAGCCAGGCACCGACTTCGCTTCCTCGCGCCCATGAGGCCGTCGACTGGGCTTTGCTGTCCCCAGAAGACAGCGCCGCCATGCTGGAACTGGTCAACGCCCTTGAAGAGAAGGACCGGGCCCTGTTCCGCACTTCGCTTACCGAGGTCGAAGGAATGCTGGATCGTCCCGGCGTGGCAAAAGTTGTTGGCGGCTACAGCAAAGAGAGCGGCGGGCAGCGTCTGGTTGCTTTCGGGTACGTGGGCCTGGCCCGTAGCGGCCTGCCGAAGGCCCTGTGTCACGGTGGGGTGCACCCCGATTACAGGAAGCGAGGCATCGGCGAAGGACTGCTCCAGTGGCAGACCTACCAGGGCCAGAACCTGCTGAGAGAAGCCTTCCCAGACCAGGAGGGCCAGGTTATCCACGCGGTTGATGCGACACGGAACCGGTTTCACGCTCACCTTGAAGCTCTTGGGTACGCCTGGAGCCATTCTTTTGCTGAGTTGCGTCGAGACGCGTGCGGCGACCTTGAGGAAGTAGAGCTGCCTCGTTTCGTCGAGGTGGTCCCGTGGACCGAAGGGTGGGACGGCCCGGCAAGGAAGGCTTTCAATCGGGCTTCGAAACAGTCCGACGAGTCCGAGAAGCTATCCACGGAAGCTTGGGCCGACCTGCACGGTAACATGAACAGGGACCTCTCCTTCCTCGCGATTGACCGCGGCACCGACCGTGCTAAGGTCGCCGGGATGATCGAGGTCGGGCTCTACCCCGATGACTGGGAGGTCCTTGGGTGGGAAGAGGGCTACGTTGACACGGTTGCCGTCTTCGACCCGTTCATGCGGGAATCACTGAGGGAAGCGCTACTTGCCCAGGTCCTAGAGGCACTTTGTGAAGCCGGCATGCAGAAGGTGGCTGTCGGGATCGACCCCCAGGGCGACCCCGAAATGATGAGGTTCTATTCATCCCTTGGTTTCCGCCCCCACGTGTGGTGGCGCCACTACGCCCTCTCTGTCAAACCCGTCGCCTAACTTAGCGCAGTTAGCCGACGTAGGCGGTGACAGCACTGAGCTGTTCGCCGGAACCGTCCCTCTTCCCAAGTTCTTCCGGTAGCGGGGCGGCAACCCCACCGGCAGTCGTTGCAACCGGCCTGTGGGGGCCACTCCACGCCAGCTCCAGTTGGTCCTCGTCCGCCCGGAAACGGTGAGCCCGGACGCCCTGAGTCGCGCGTCCCTTCGCGGGAAAATCCTCAAGCAGGGAGATCTTTCCCCTTCCCGGCACGGTTCCGGGGATCTCACCGGAGTTGCCCGAGACCGTCAGAACAGAGGCGTCCGGGTTCTCGGTCACCGAAGAGAAGAACAGAACCTGGTCCCCCTTCCCCAGCTTTATGCCCGCGACGCCGCCGGCCGGAAGTCCCTGCGGGCGCACTGCGCTAACCGGGAATTTCAGAAGCTGCCCGGCCCTGGTGATGAAAACCGCGAAATCGGTTTCAACGCTGTTGCTGGCGCCAACCACCTGGTCCCCCTGTTCCAAGGTGATCACGGGCCAACTGTCACGTTGCGGGTGCGGGCCAGGCTTCACCCGCTTCACGACCCCCTGTTTCGTGCCAAGCGTCAGCGTCGTTTCTGCCTGGCCGTCTGAGTACAGGCCGACGGGCTCTGTCGCCACGCCCACAACGTCAGCGAAGGGGACGGAGCCGCTGAGTGTTTGCGCAAGGTCAGAGCGCGCGATCCCGGGCAGCGTCTCAACGTGAACTTCGTGGGCCAAGCCGTCCTGCGTCACCACGTTCACGGTTCCGCGAGTGGTTGAAGGCACCCAGGAGCGCCACAGGTCAGAGTCGGACGAGGGGTCCGCGGGCGCCTGGTCCCCAGCGATCCGGCACATGCGCCCGTCTGGGGTCAGGATCACAACGCAGGGTTCGTCGGCCATCTCAAGTGCGCCGGGGTCCGGTGCCAGCGCCATTGTCGAGCCCTCTGCGTCAAGCAGAACCGTCCGGCGGGGAGAGTTCAGTTCCTCCGCGGTCTGCGCCAGGTCTTTCGCGACGGCTTCTTCCAGAAGTTTCTTGGAGCCCAGCAGCTGTTCCAGCGCCTTGAGTTCGGTTTCTAGCTTGCTTTGCTCGGCCTCCAGTTCCAACGTGGAGAACTTGGTTAGGCGGCGAAGACGCAGGTCCAAAATGTGTTGTGCCTGCAGCTCGGACAGGTCGAACGCCAGCATCAACCGGTCTTTGGCTTCAGCAGAGGTGTCCGAGGAACGGATGATCGCGATCACGTCATCGATGTCCAGGACGGCGCGTAGTAGCCCCTGAACCAGGTGCAGCCGGGCCTGCTTCTCTTCCAACTGGAAGCGGGCTTGTCGCTCCGTGACCTCCAGGCGGTGGTCCAGGAAGACACGCAGCATGTCCTTGATCGGTAGCGTTCGCGGCTGCCCGTCTACAAGCGCGACAGCGTTCATGGAGAACGATTCTTCAAGCGGGGTGTGCTTGAACAAGAGTGCCAGGACCTGGTCCGGGTTGAACCCGGACTTCACGTCGATCACCAGCTGCAGCCCGTGGTCGCGGTCCGTCAGGTTCTGGGCTGCGGACACTCCCTTTATCCGCCCGTTGTTGACGCCGTCTTTGATGCGCTCAATGACACGTTCCGGGCCGACCATATAGGGCAACTCGGTCACAACGATCCCGTTGCGGCGGGCAGTGATCCGCTCGATGCTGGTTTTCGCACGGACTTTGAAGCTGCCTCGTCCCGATTCGTACGCTTCCCTGACCCCGTCCAGGCCAGGGATGATGCCGCCGCCGGGGAAGTCGGGGCCGGGCAGGAAACGCATCAGGTCATCGGTGGTGGCGTCGGGGTTTTCCAAGAGGTGCAGGGCAGCGCGGATGGTTTCTGCGGGGTTGTGAGGGGGGATCTGGGTCGCCATCCCAACGGCGATCCCCGAGGCGCCGTTGACGAGCAGGCCGGGGAAAGCTGCCGGCAGGACCTCGGGCTGCATGAACTGGTTGTCGTAGTTCGGGACGAAGTCGACAGCGTCCTGGTCCAGGCCTGACGTGAGCAGGCGGGCGGAGTCGGCCAGGCGGGCTTCCGTGTAGCGGGCGGCGGCAGGCCCGTCGTCAAGGGACCCGAAGTTGCCGTGACCATCGACCAGGGGGAGGCGCAGGTTGAAGTCCTGCGCCATTCGCACCAGGGCGTCGTAGATGGCCGCGTCCCCGTGGGGGTGCAACTTTCCCATGACTTCGCCCACAACGCGCTGAGATTTCACGTGCCCCTTCTCAGGTGTGAGCCCCATTTGCTGCATTTGGTAGATGATTCGCCGTTGCACGGGTTTCAGTCCGTCGCGGGCGTCAGGGAGCGCGCGAGCGTAGATGACGGAGTAGGCATACTCGAGGAATGAGTCCCGCATCTCCGTTGAAACGTCAACGGAATCGATCCGCGTATCTTGAAGGTTGCGGGAGGAATCGTCGTTTCGAGCCATACGGGCCATTATTGTGTATTGAAGTACCAGTCCCTACTCTCCACGCTAGGAGCCCCCATGACGTCGTTTGCCAAGGTGCGCCGATCAGGTTTCCATTCGGACCTGGTTGAGCGTGCGGTTCTTGAGCTGACAGGCGACGTGCTCCCGCGCCATTCCCTGTACTCCGTCCAAGCTTCCTTCGATGACGATGCGGTTTTCCGGCACATGGACTACGTGGGGATCGGGGAAGGCCAGCTGGTCGCGATGCACTTGGACGAGGCCGCTTCAGGGCTTCGCTGGATCCTGACCGCGGTCCCGTTTCGGATGCTGGGCCCGGTTGATGTGGCCAGGGAGTTCGTGGCTGTTCCAGGAGGGGGCGGCTCTGGCAGCGATGAACTGATGATTCACATCTGCATGTCCTCTGTGACCACCATTGACCTTGACCGGACCCAGTGCGATGACGCTGAGTGCGACTACGACCACGGTTACAACGGGCTTCTGAAGCGTGACGGGATCTCACTGGTGCTGAGGGACGACGCCGCAGACTACTCCTGCTCTTCCACGCGGGATGGCATGAGCTTTGTCCGCACCCTGACAGCTTTGATAGCGGGCTGACATGTGCAGCGAAGCCCAGGCCGTCCTGGACCAGGTTGAAGCAAACGGTTTCGCGGACCCCGCGTCCCCGGGACCAAAATGGGTGGGCTCCGTCATTCCCGCGGCGCTCTGGACGGTCCGACCCGATTCCAGGTTCGCCGACCCTGAGGCGGCCTGCGCCTACGGCTTGGAACCAGCCGGCCAGGCGGTGGTGATCATGGTTGACGGCTTGGGGCTGGTCCCGCTCACCGAGCACCTGTCCTACGCCCACACCCTGCGGAAGTTCGCGGATCAGGGCACCTGCGCACAGACCGTCCTGCCTTCAACCACGGCGGCGGCCCTGACGGCCTTCGGGACTGGCGAGCTGCCGGGAGCCACACGCATGGTCGGCTACTCGGTTCGAACCGGGCCCGCGCGAGTCATGACGTTGCTCAACTTCGAACCTGACATAACCCCCGAAGAATGGCAGACGAAACCAACCCTGTTTGAGTCCCTGGGTCAAGACGGGACAGAACTCTCTTTGATCACCAAACCCAGGTTCCGAGATTCGGGGCTGACGCGCGCGGCCTTCCGCGGCTCGAATTTCGTGGGACGGGTCTCCATCTACGAACGCTTCAACGCCGCGTTAGCGGGGCTTGCTGCCGGAGCACCGTTGCAGGTGGTCTACTGGGCCGACATCGACCACACAGGACACGGAAGGGGTGTCGGCTCACCCGAGTGGCTGGCGGCCCTGGAAGAGTTCGACCGGGCCCTCGGCAAATTCTTGAGCGCACTTCCACCCGGCGTCACGGTTGTTCTGACTGCCGACCACGGCATGGTGAACGTAGAGAACATCATCGACGTGGCGAAGGTGCCTGAGCTAGAAGAAGACGTGCCGATCATCGCGGGCGAGGGCAGAGCCGTCCACCTTCACGCCGAGGACGGAAAGGCCGATGCGGTGGTCCGGCGGTGGTCAAACTACCTTGAGGGGCAGGCAGACGTGATCCCAGCCGCCGAGGTGGGGAAACTGATCGGCCTTGGGCCGGGGGACAGGCAGGTCGGCGCAGCGCTGGTGCTCGCTCGCGGCCGCACGGTCATCTTGGACTCGAGGAGTCAGAAATCCTCGGTGTTCCAAATGATCGGGGTGCACGGCTCATACACCTACGACGAGATGGCGATCCCGGTTTGGCGGTTGGCCTAACCTTTCGGATGAGCCGGGCCGGGTTATCTAGGGCCCGCTAATCCTGTTTGGAGCCGAAAACGATTTCGTCCCACGATGGCATTGGCGTGCGCCCGGGACGCTTGCGGTTTGCCGGCGGGATCTTGGGTGGCAGGGATTCTGTAACGAAGTCCAACCGGCCCTGCCCGGTGTCCTCACCGTCCTCGTCCGGATGCTCTTCCTGAGGGTGCGACGCGGCGTCATCGCCTGTCGACGGGGCGTCGGGGTCGCGCTCGCCTGACTCATCACCCATGGTTTCGTCGTGCAGGCTCAAGTCGCCCATGTCATCCATGACCGGGGTGTGCTTGCCGCGCGCCCTGTTCAAAATGTCAACGAGGTCCTCGGCCTTTCGAACGTCTTGAGGGGTGGGGGGTAACGCCGAGTCATCGATTTCGACGTCAACGTGTTCGAACCTGACTTCGGCGGCCCTGGGTCGGGTCCTGGGGATCAGTGGTGCTGGCGGGAACAAACCGGTGATCGGTGCCACGACCTCGACAGTCTCGGTGAGTTGGGCGGCAATGGGATCCTGGGCCTCCACCCTGCCCGACCCCGGAGGCGCGACCCAGCTGGCACGAAGCGTTTCCTCTCCCTGCTGGTAGGTCAGGTGGACGGTCCATTCCTGGTCGGGCTGCCTTGACGCACTCCATTCGACAGTGTCCAGGTCGACGCCGCGCGCCGCGAGCCGGTCAATCACCAGGTCGCCCATCGTGGGTGAGTCGATTTCGGGGCCGACCCGGCTGGCTTGGGCACTGGTGACAGCGTGGTCGATTTCCGCCGCCACGGGAGAGAAGTAGCGTAGGACACGTTCTGGGTCAACGCCGGTTTCTTGCGCAACCTCAGCTGGAGTCAGCCCTTGGCGAAGAAGCGTTTGCAGCTCCCCGGGGCTGACACGACCCGATGGAGCCTGAGGACGCTGGCTAACAAGCAGAGCCCTTGAGATCTCAGCACGTAGCTCGGGGGACGCGTGGAGGCGATACTTCGCGCCATCGCTGTCAACAAGGATGAGGGAGCCGCCGTCTTCGCTGCGCCCATGCAGTTCCAGTTCGATCACGATTGTGACTCCTTCCCAATGCCATGTTGCCATCAGCAGTGGCTAAAATCCGCCAGGCGCGACGCCAAGCTTTGGCTCTTTGCTCAATCGCGGTGAAAGGGTGCTAGTATCCTGACGCACCTACCTGCCAAGCCCTTTTAAAGGCCGAAAGGAACTCGGATGGCAACCGACTATGACGCTCCCCGTAAGAATGAAGAGGACCTGTCGGAAGACTCGCTTGAAGAGCTGAAGTCAAGGCGCGCCGACATTGGTTCCAATGATGTTGACGAGGACGAAAATGAAGCTGCCGAGAGCTTTGAGCTTCCCGGCGCCGACCTGTCCAAAGAGGAACTGACAGTCGTTGTCGTTCCGCCGCAAGAAGACGAGTTCACGTGCACTGTGTGCTTCTTGGTTCAGCACGCTTCTCAGCTTTCTGAGAACTCCGAGCCGGGCATGCCCATGTGCATAGACTGCGCCGGTTAGGAAGAAACGTGAGTACCGAAGCACCAGAGCAGCGCCCAGGTCCCGCAGACGCCGGCGGGGCTGGCGTCCCGGATGGTTACCTTGACCTGGGTGCGCTCTACGTCCCGAAAGTCTCTGGCCTGCAACTTCGCGGCAAGCTGGAACCCGACGGGCAGACACTACGCCAAGTCCTGCTACTGCTGGGCACCTCGGGCATCGCGGTGTCCGTCGCTGCCGCACCAAAGTCGGGTAACGCGTGGCCGGAGCTAGCCGCCCAGATCGAAGCTTCGATCGAGGGCAACGGCGGTAAGGCTGAAGAGGTCGCTGGTCCCTACGGAATGGAGATCAAAGCACAGATCCCGCAGGCTTCCCCGAACGGCAAGTCCGCACTGGTCCCCACCCGAATCATTGGAGTGGATGGGCCGCGCTGGGTGGCTCGCATTGACGTGCAGGGCGCCGCAGCCTCAGGGGACCCCGAAGAGAGCCGTGCCATCGAGGAACTCATTGACAGGCTGGTGGTGAACCGCGGCAATGAGCCTCGTATCCGTTTTGACCTGATGCCGCTTCGCTTGCCTAAGGAAGCGGCATCCCTCAATGAAACTGAGTGAGCTGTTTCGAAAGCTTCGCCTAGGTCGGGACACCGATGAACCCGGCGCGGACACGTTCCGGGAACTCACTTTGGACCAGATGGTCCCAGACCGCACTCCGATTGGAGAGTGCAGGTTGCGCGGCGTTTGCACGGTTGCAGGGATAATCCGGGCGGTTCGGGCCCGCGACTACCGGGGCACCGAATCGTTTGAGGCCACGCTGGCTGATGACTCCACAGACCTGGACCTGGTCTGGGTGGGACGGACTTCGATCCACGGGATCAGTCTTGGTACCACCCTGCGAGCGAAGGGGACTGTGTCGGTGATCCAGGACAGGCTAACCATGATCGACCCCTCTTACACAATCCTGAGCGGAACCTACTATGAGTGAAACGCAGAGCACCCACGAACCGCAGGGGGCTGCCGGGCCCGAACCGGCTTCGGCCCGCTCCTCGTCCGCCGTTCCCGGTTCGGGGTCTGCTGTTCCCAGTTCCGGGTGGGTTGGCCAGCTCAGCCAGGATGACTTTTCTCTGAGCGAGTCCATCGGAGGGGTGCGAGGCGCGATCGAGTCCTTGCTCCCCGGCCTGGTCTTCGTTATCACCTACGTCCTGACGTACGACCTGAAGCTGACGCTCATCTTGTCGTCGGTGATTGCACTGGTCTTTTTGGTGGTCCGGCTGATTCAGCGGACTTCGCCTGTGCAGGCTTTTGCGGGCATTTTCGGTGTGGCTATTGGGGTTGCGTGGGCTGGGTTTTCCGGTAGGGCTGAGAACTACTTTGCGTGGGGCCTCATCGTAAATGGGGTGTCTTCGCTTGCTGCTCTGATTTCGGTGTTGGTGCGTCATCCCCTGGTGGCCCTGGCGTTTGCGCCGTTGCTGGGCTTGCCTCAGGAGTGGAAGAGCCTTCCTGCTGGGAGAACATTGCTGAAGCGTTCCGCGATTGCCACTTGGATGTGGGCGGGGATTTTTGGGGTTCGGTTCGTGGTCCAGGGGCTGTTGTTTCTGGATCAGAACACCGTGGCTCTTGGGACGGTGAAGCTGGTGATGGGCCTGCCGCTGTTTGCTTTGGGGGCGTGGGCGACCTGGGTCCTTCTCAGGGGCGAGCTTGCCGCAGTTGAAGAGCAAGCCGCGGAGCAGGCCGAGTCGGTTCCAGACTCCGAATAGGTGTAGCCGGGCCTAGATGGGGAGCCTGTAGGGGCTGGTCACCATTTCCTGGAGCTGGTGCAGCGCGGGGGACTCCATCCGCCCAGCTATGACGATCAGTTCGTCCCCGCCCTCAAGCGGCCCGGCTGCTTCCAGGGTGACCGGAGTTCCGTCCCTGACCACGGCAGAGACGATGAGGGATGGGGGCCATTCGATCTCGGTCCCCGGGACGCCCAACACGGGGCTGTCGTCAGGTAACTCAATGGTGTAAACGGAAGTTGAGGTCGCAGCCTGGTCAAGCGTCAACAGTTGCACGGCCTGGCCGACAGACACGGCTTCCTCAACCAGAGAAGTGAGAGCTCTTGGAGTTGACGCCACCACGTCAACGCCCCAGCTGGCGTCGTACATCCACTCGTTTTCCGTGTGGTTCGCCCTGGCGATTACTTTCGGGACCGCAAACTCTGTCTTGGCGATCAGGGACACCACCAGGTTGACTTTGTCATCCCCTGTCAGGGCGACAAGGGCGTCGCATTCGCGGGCCCCGACCTCTTCAAGCGTGCCCGGCTCGCATGCGTCCGCCATGACCCAGTCCGCGTCCGGAAGTTGCGCAACGCGGATGGCGTGCGCGCGATAGTCGATGATTGTGACTTCGTGGCCCGAAGAAAGCAACTCTTTGGCGGCGGCCCGGCCGACTGAGCCCGCGCCTACTACGACGATGTTCACGCTTGCTCGCCTCCGGGAGGTTCCATCAGGACGTCACGGACAGGTCCGGCGTCGGTGCCTTCAACGGCGATGTAAAGCTCGTCCTGTTCCTGCACCACCATGTAGGGGCGGGCGACCTCGACGCTAGAGAGGCGCGAAACGAAGGCGACGTTACCTCCCGTTGCCTGCTCTACCTCTCTGAAGGACTGGCCGTACCAGCTGGGGGCAGGCCTCACAGCGATCAGGCTGACGTTGCCTGTCGGGTCAGTCCACGCGACCGAGGAGCCCGGCGGCAGCAAGCGGTTCAGGACTGCGGCGCCGATGCGTCTGGTTGCAGCGATGGTTGGGATTCCCAGGCGCTCGTACAGTGACGCGCGATCCGGATCCGAAATGCGGGCAACGACGTGCTTCACCCCGAACACTCCGGCAGCCGTCCGGGCTGCGATGATGTTGGAGTTGTCGCCGTTTGAGACCGCGGCGAAAGCGTAGGCGTCCTCGATCCGCGCCTTTTTCAGCACCGCGCGGTCAAAACCGCTACCCGTTACCCGGCGCCCTGAGAAGTCTGAAGAGAGAAGGGAAAACGCGTCCGGGTTCTGGTCGATGATCGCGACGGAATGCCCGGCGCTATCCAGTTCATCGGCTATCAGGGCCCCGACACGACCGCATCCAACGATGACAAAGTGCACGCTTACCAAAATACCATCGTGCCGTGACCGATAGGCGACGATACCCTTGCCCTTAGGCTCCCGCGCCAGCGGGGCAAAGAACAGGGGGAAACATGGCACAGGGCAAAGCCGGTAAAGGGCGCAAGCCGCGTCCGGCAAGGAAACCTCGGACCGGGACAACAAGGCCTGCGGGTCGCCCGCAGCCAGCTCCACTTCCGAGTGAACCCATCACGCTTGTCGCGGGGTCCCCGGCTCACGGGGGAGCGGTGGTTGCGAAAGCGCCGGACGGCCGCACCGTTTTCTTGCGTGGCGCACTGGAAGGCGAAACGGTTCTGGCGAAGGTCACCGCCGATCACAAGAAGTACCTGTGGGCGGAAACGATCGAGGTACTAGAACCCTCGCCTGAGCGGGTCCCGCACGTGTGGCCGGAGCCTGCCGAGATCGGGCAAAGCGCGGCCGACCTGGGGTTTGTGTCGGTCCCTGGCCAGCTGAAATGGAAATCTGAAGTCTTGACCGACCAACTTCGCAGGGTCGGGGGCCCCGATGTTGCGGAGCGCGTGGCTGAGCTTTACCCGGACGGTTTGCAAGTTCGCTCTGCGGGCTCACCCGCGGGCCGAACCCGAGTGCAACTCACAGCCGGCAAGGACGGGCGCCTCGGCATGCGGCCCTACAGGTCCAGCGACGTGGTGGCTGTGCAGCAGGTGCCACTTGCGGTCGATGCAATCGCGGACGTGAGCGCACTGGACCCGAACCTTCCGGGAAGCCCCTGGAAGGGCAAGTGGGCGCCCGGTGAACGCGTGTCGCTGGTGGCACCGAACGCAGGCCCCGCTCTGGTCGTGACGGAAGGCGGAACCTACCGGTTTGCAGACGGCGAACCCTTCAGCGAGAAGGCGTCGTGGGAAGTCAGTGCGGGTGGGAAGACTGAAACCTTCCAGGTGAGCCCTGCGGGCTTCTGGCAAACCGACGCTGCTGCGCCCTCGGCCTTGGCAGAGAGCGTCTTGAAAGCGGCAAAGATCCGTCCGGGACAGACGGCACTCGAGTTCTACTCTGGTGCGGGCCTGCTGTCACGGTTCTTAGCTGACAGAGTGGGTCCTTCCGGGCAGCTCCTGTCACTGGAAGGAGACGAAACTGCCGTCGAGGATGCGGGAGCGAACCTGCTTGACGCGATCGAGGACGACTTTGCCGTGGTCTACCAGGGCTCAGTCGATGCCGGTTCGGTAGCCGAACTTGCGGATGCCGCGGATGGGAAGCCTGACGTGGTGGTCTTGGATCCCCCTCGGAAAGGCGCCGGAAAGGACGTTATCAACGCCGTTTCTGAAACCGGTGCGGACGCGGCAGTCCTGGTGTCTTGCGACCCGGCGTCCGCCGCGCGGGACATTAAGGACTTCATGGCTTGCGGATATCAGCTCCAGAGCCTGGTCGGATTGGACCTGTTCCCGTACACGCACCACTTCGAGACAGTCGCGGAACTGCGCCGCTAGTAGGCCTGCTCTTCCCTCGGCGGGGGAAACCGTGGGACGGAGCCGGCGGGACCTAATAGAGTGGAACAGATTGGGTCTTGAGTCTTGCACCTAGCCGAAGGGGACAAAGTGGCAGAGTTGGACAGCTTTAACGCAAAGGACACGCTGAAGGTCGGCGATAAGGAGTACCAGTACTACAAGCTGAGTGAAGTGCCGGGGGCCGAGAACCTGCCGTACTCACTCAAGGTGCTCGCCGAAAACCTGCTTCGCACCGAAGACGGTGAAAACGTAACCGCGGACCACATCCGCGCCATCGCACAGTGGGATCCGGAAGCCGAACCAGAAACGGAAATCCAGTTCACCCCGGCGCGCGTGGTGCTCCAGGACTTCACCGGCGTCCCTTGCGTTGTGGACCTCGCCGTGATGCGCGAGGCCTACCAGGACATGGGTGGGGACCCCGACGCCATCAACCCGCACGTGCCTGCCGAACTGGTGATCGACCACTCCGTCCAGATCGACGTTTACGGTGAGCCCACGGCGTTTGAGCGCAACGTGGAGCGCGAATACGAACGCAACGGTGAGCGTTACCAGTTCCTGCGTTGGGGTCAGGAAGCCTTCGACTCTTTCCGGGTTGTTCCGCCCGGGACCGGGATCGTTCACCAGGTGAACCTGGAATACCTCTCACGCGGCGTGTTCACGAACGAAGTCGACGGGGTGGTTGAGGCCTACCCCGATACCTGCGTTGGCACTGACTCCCACACCACCATGGTGAATGGGATGGGCGTCTTGGGGTGGGGCGTCGGCGGGATCGAAGCCGAAGCGGCAATGCTGGGCCAGCCGATCTCCATGCTGATCCCTCGTGTTGTTGGTTTCAAACTGACGGGGGAGATCCCCGCTGGCGCGACCGCGACAGACGTGGTGCTACGCATTACCCAGATGATGCGCGAGCACGGGGTTGTCGGGAAGTTCGTTGAGTTCTACGGCGACGGGGTTGGTGCTGTTCCTCTTGCGAACCGCGCAACGATCGGCAACATGTCGCCCGAGTTCGGTTCGACTGCGGCCATGTTCCCAATCGACGACGTGACCCTGGACTACCTGCGACTGACCGGCCGGTCGGAAGAACAGGTGGCACTTGTCGAGGCCTACGCCAAAGAGCAAGGCCTGTGGCACGACCCGGACAAGCAGGTGAAGTACTCGGAGTACATGGAGCTTGACCTTTCCACGGTTGTTCCCTCGATCGCGGGTCCGAAGCGGCCCCAGGACCGAGTCGACCTGTCCGAAGCTAAGGACGCGTTCCGCTACGTGCTTCCGAACTTTGTGAGCGATGACGCCCGGGTCGAGCCCACGGAGCTGGACCTGGCCCTCAAGGGCACGTTCCCAGCGTCTGACCCGGTGGACCCGGACACTCCGGACACGGGTGGGTCACGTCCGGTCGAGGATCCGGGTGAGAGCCAAACCCGGCCGTTCCGCCCAGTGCCCGTCACGCTCGCCGATGGCACTGAAACCGATTTGGATCACGGCAAGGTTGTGATCGCGTCGATCACGTCTTGCACCAACACCTCGAACCCGTCGGTCATGATGGCTGCCGCCCTGCTCGCGCGGAACGCAAACCGCCTGGGACTGAAGACAAAGCCGTGGGTGAAAACTTCACTGGCACCAGGGTCCCCGGTCGTCACGAACTACTACAACAAGGCGGGGCTCATGCCCGACCTTGAGGCGCTCGGGTTCTACCTGGTCGGTTACGGCTGCACTACTTGTATCGGGAACTCCGGGCCGCTTCCGGAAGAGGTCTCTCAGGCCGTGAATGACCACGACCTGTCCGTCGTCTCGGTCCTGTCGGGCAACCGCAACTTTGAGGGGCGCATCAACCCCGACGTGAAGATGAACTACCTGGCCTCCCCGCCGCTCGTCATCGCCTACGCGCTTGCGGGAACCATGGACTTCGACTTCGAAACCCAACCCCTGGGGCAGGATCAAGACGGGAACGACGTCTTCTTGAAGGACATTTGGCCTGATCCGGCGGAAGTTCAGAGCGTTATCGACTCGACCATTGACCGGGAGATGTTTGAAGACGACTACGCCGATGTGTTTACGGGTGACCAGCATTGGGCGGCGCTAGAAGTTCCCACAGGCGCAACCTTCACTTGGGAGGAAGACTCGACGTACGTGCGCAGGGCCCCCTACTTTGACGGGATGCCTGAAGAGCCCGAACCGATCGGGGACATTGAGGGTGCGCGTGTCCTTTTGAAGCTCGGGGATTCTGTCACGACCGACCACATTTCGCCCGCGGGTTCCTTCAGGGCCGACTCTCCGGCAGGGCAGTACCTGTTGGATCGGGGGGTTGGGGTGCGCGACTTCAACTCGTACGGGTCCAGGCGCGGCAACCATGAGGTCATGATTCGCGGGACCTTCGCGAACATCCGAATCCGTAACGAGATGCTGGACGGTGTCGAGGGTGGCTTCACCCGCGACTTCACGAAGCCGGGCGGGCCGCAGGCCAGCGTTTACGAGGCTGCCCAGAACTATGTTGCTGAGGGCACGCCGCTGGTGGTTTTGGCTGGGAAGGAATACGGCTCGGGCTCGTCAAGGGACTGGGCTGCAAAGGGCGTGGCGCTGCTGGGTGTGAAGGCTGTGATCACGGAGTCGTTTGAGAGGATTCACCGCTCTAACCTGCTGGGTATGGGTGTGCTTCCGCTTGAGTTCCCGGAAGGGGAGGACCGAAACTCGCTGGGCTTGGATGGCACGGAGGTCTTTACGATCACGGGGCTGGAAGAGTTCAACGAGGGGCGCACGCCTGAGACGGCGCATGTGAAGGCGGTTCGCACGGAGGACGACGGGACCGAGAAGGTCATTGAGTTTGACGCGGTGGTCAGGGTGGATACGCCGGCTGAGAGGGAGTACTTCCGTAATGGGGGAATCTTGCAGTATGTGCTGCGCCAGCTGAAGGCAAAGGAGGACGCAGCCTAGCCCCTGCCCTCGTCCGGTTGGGCCGCGGGTTAACTCGCGGCCCAACCGGGGAAAAGGAGTGGGGGCTAGCTCTGGAAGTTTCTTATCTCCACAGGCTCCCCACCCTTCACCGCCAGGTCCCAAACCTCCCCATAGAACCCCAGCTCCGTCCTCAAAGCCTCGTGGATCGAGTGGTCGTGCGCAAAGAAGTGCCCCTCACCCGACAGCTCCACCAGAGCCACCGGCTTCCCCAGCTCCTCAAGGTCCTTATACGTGCTCCGCACCCTCTCAATCCCCGCCAGCTGGTCGTCCTCCCCATGCACCATGAAGAGCGGAGCCTCAATCCGGTCTAGGTGCATCAGCGGGCACCGCTCGCTCATCTGCTCCGGGTCGACATTGTCCACACCCAGCAGGCGCTGCGGGTAGTAGGCCTCGAACTTGTTAGCCGAGTCCATGTACTCCTGCACATTCGTGATGCCCGCCACCAGCACCCCGGCCGAGAACGTCCTGGAGTTCTCCAGAGCAGAAAGTGCCGTGAACGCCCCAAAAGCCTCACCCCGAAGCGCAACCCGCGCACGGTCCACCATCCCGCGGTCGACCAGCGCCTTCACCCCGTCTTCGATGTCGTGCGCGTCAATGGTTCCCCAGCCGCCGTTGAGCGCTTCCCGGTAGTCGCGCCCGTTCCCCGTCGAGCCCCTAGGGTTTGGACGGAACACTGCGAAACCCCTCGACGTCCAGTACTGGATCTGAGCGTCCATACCGCTTCGAGCCGACATAGTGGGAACCTCGTGTGTCGTCACCAGCAACGGGGGACGCGTTCCCGGTTCGCCCTCGTAATCCTCAGACTTAGGTGCGTAGAACACCCCGTAACTTTCAGTCCCGTCCCGGTTTTCCCAGGTCACGTATTCCGGGCGCGCCACGTACGGCTCACTGATCAGCGCCTCAGAAGAGGGTCTGATCACGTGAGAATGTGCGTCCACCACCTCAACGATCGCGGGGCAGTCAATAGGGGAGATCCCCAAGAACACAACGCGTCCCGAGCTGGCCCCGATGTTCCCGCCCGGCTCCCAACCGGTCTGCCATTCTTCCAGTAGCCCATTGTCGAGCCGTATCGACCCGATCCTCCACGTGTTCCCCTGCGCCCAACTGCACACCAGGTGTTCGTGGTCCAGGTTGTCGTACGAGTGCAGGCCCAGCTGCCAGTGCGGCCTAGAAAACGCGCGGTCCGAGGGGTGTAGCGCCCGCGTCCTCAGCCTTGACTCCCAGGCATCTGTCGGCTCCCCTTCGCGAGCGCGGAACCCCTCTGTCCTGTAGAAGTTCGCCCAGCCCGTAGAGTCATCCACGTGCATTAGGTCGCCGTCAAGAGTCCACCTGGGCTCGTACGCACAGACGTTCGGTGAGTCCACCAGTAGCACGTCGGAAACAATATTCCCGACACTATCCAAAGCCCCCACGTGCAGTTCGGACTCGGTCCACGCCATCTGCGGATGCTGCCAGGTCAGCCACGCGAGCTTACTGCCGTCAGGCGACAGGGTTGGGGACGTAACGAAGTCTGTGCCCGAAAAGATCGTCCGGATCCGTGATTCGTCCCTTGCGGCCGAGCCGTCCAAAGGGATCGCAACCATGGTGTTCACAGCGTCTTTTTTGTCGCCGTCTTCAGGCCGCTCCTCAAGGACCGCGTACGCCAGCCCCCGCTCCAAGTCCAGTTCGAAGTCCCCGTAGAACTTCTCCGCGTTCAGGGGCGTGAGCGGCACCAGTTCCCTGTGCCTGTCAGCAACCCTGAAGAAGTAGACGCGCCCATCGTTCCCGTCGGTCAGGACCAGGTTCCCGTCCTTCACCGCGTAGGCGCGCCCGCCGCGCTCATGCACGTGCGTTGCAACGTTCACCAGTCGCTGTCCATCCAGAAGAGGAAGCACCTCACGCGTCTGCTGCATCGCGTCCCTGCGCAGCAGCACGCTTCGACCCGCCCGGCGAGGGTTGTCCTCTACCCAGTACACGTCCGGCCCGTCGACACGTAGCTGGCTCAGGTTAACCGTGCGCTCCGTCAGCGTCTCAGGTGTGATGGGGGATTTCCAGGTCCCATAGGGAGCAATCGTTTTCGGCATTGGTCCTCGCTCAGTTGACTACCTGTTGCCCAGTCTACTGCTCACCCTCAGCTAGACTCCCTTGCATGAAGCCGTCGCAAGAGGATCCGGAGCGCCTTCTGGACCGGATCGACAGTCCCAGTGACCTTGCGACCCTCACTTCTGTTGAAGTTGTCGACCTCGCAGCAGAGATCCGCGATCATCTGATCCAGTCCGTCTCAAAGACAGGGGGTCACCTTGGTCCCAACTTGGGCGTCGTTGAACTGACCCTGGCCCTGCACCGGGTTTTCAACTCGCCCCAGGACACCATCCTTTGGGACACCGGCCACCAGTCCTATGTCCACAAGTTGGTCACCGGCCGCAAAGACTTTTCCGCGCTTCGGAAAGAGGGCGGCCCGTCCGGCTACCCCTCACGTTCCGAATCGCCCCACGACGTCATCGAGAACTCGCACGCTTCCACCGCGCTTTCCTGGGCTGACGGCATCGCCCTCGCGAAGCACCGAAGCGGCGACGATTCCTGGACGGTCGCAGTCATCGGCGACGGCGCGCTGACCGGGGGCATGGCCTGGGAGGCCCTCAACTCCATCGCGGCCGGCCCCGACGTCCCCCTGGTGATCATCGTGAACGACAACGGCCGCTCGTACGCGCCCACCGTTGGCGGCCTCGCGCACCACCTGAACTGGCTCCGAACTTCACAGGAGTACGAGGAAACCTTGGCCCGCGGCAAACGCGTCCTGCTTGGTATGGGGGAGTTGGGTACGCGTACGTATGAGGCCCTCCACGCGCTCAAAGCAGGCCTCAAAGATGCCCTGGCACCCCAGGCGATGTTTGCGGATCTTGGCATCAAATACCTGGGACCCGTCGATGGTCACGACACGATCTCTTTGGAACTAGCCCTGGAGCACGCTAAGGCCTATCGGGCTCCCATCCTGGTCCACGTCATTACAGAGAAGGGGCGCGGCTACACGCCCGCGGAAAACAACCTGGCAGACCGCTTCCACGCCGTTGGGCAGATTCACCCGGAGACGGGGCTCCCGGTCGCGCAGAGCCGTTTTGGTTGGACTGCGGTTTGTGCCGAGGAACTGGTGAAAGCCGCGAAGGACGACCAGCGGATCATGGGGATCACCGCCGCCATGATGGCCCCGGTTGGCTTGCAGCCACTTGCAGACACTTTCCCCGGACGCGTCGTTGACGTGGGGATCGCGGAGCAACACGCCTTCACCCTTGCAGCCGGCCTTGCGTACGGGGGAGCTCACCCCGTCGTCTGCGTTTACTCGACCTTCATGAACCGGGCCTTTGATCAGCTACTGATGGACGTTGCCCTGCACAAGGCCCCGGTCACCGTGATCCTCGACCGCGCCGGCCTGACGGGCGATGACGGCGCCTCACACAACGGCATGTGGGATCTCTCTTTGGCCGCGATGGTTCCGGGCCTGAGGGTCTGCGCCCCAAGGGATGAAGTGACTCTGCGCGAAGGTTTGCGAGAAGCCCTCAGCTGGCAGCAGGGGCCCACCTTGGTCCGCTACCCGAAGGGGGAGCCCCCGGTGGGTCTTGAAACTCTGCGGCAAGTCGAAGGGTGCGACGTGCTTTTCGAATCAGCCCCCTCGGCAGCGGTGGACGGAAGGCAGCCCAGAGCCCTGATTGTTTCGGTGGGTGCGATGGCGCCGAACACGGTTGCCGCCGCTGAGCTTCTTGCCCAGCAGGGACACGCCGTCACTGTTGTCGACCCGCGTTGGGTTCTTCCCGTTTCTGATGACCTGGTCGATCTGGCCTCTTCATTCGACGTCGTCGTTTCCGTTGAGGACGGGCTCGTAAGCGGCGGAGTCGGCTCCGAGCTCGCTCGCCAAGTCGCACTGAAGGGCGGCCCGCCCGTCCAAGTCCTGGGGGTCGACAAGCGCTTCCTGGCACACAAGACCAGGGCCGCTCTGGTCCAAGAACTGGGGTTGGATCCGGCGGGAATCGCCCAGAAAACCGCCGCAGCTTTGGACCGCGTAAGCAGAAGTTCCACCCTGGGATAAAAGTCCCAAAAGGCGGGTTCTCGGCGCGGCCCAGGTCACCGGAAAACGTTGCAGAATGGCCCCTTGTGACGGGCTCCATCAAGGGGGCCTCTAACCCTTGTCCACATGGGCCCCTAGGCTTGAAGGGCAGGGGAAGAACCTCCTGCAGCAAGCTAAATATTCAGGGAGCAACCAAGCGAATGGCTATCAGCACAAAAGCTGCGACCGACACCAAAACTGAGACCGCCTGGAGGGGCTTCACCCCCGGCCTCTGGCAAGACCTAGTGGACGTACGGGACTTCGTCCAGCTCAACTACACGCCCTATGAAGGCGACGCGGCCTTCCTTGAAGGGCCCACAGAGCGCACAACAAGGGTCTGGGAAACGCTCTCAGGTATGTTCCCAGAGGAACGCGAAAAGGGTGTCTATGACATCGACACCAAGACCCCCGGCCGCATCACCAGCCACGGCCCCGGCTACATCAGCGAAGATGACAACGTCGTCGTCGGCCTGCAAACAGATGCGCCACTGAAGCGCGCCATGATCCCGAACGGGGGTTGGCGCATGGTCGAAAACTCTCTTGCCACCTACGGCTATGAAGTCGACCCGTTCGTGAAGGAAATCTTCACCAACCACCGCAAGACCCACAACCAGGGCGTGTTCGACGTTTACCCTGAAGCGGTGCGCAAGGCCCGCTCCTCGCACATCGTCACCGGCCTGCCGGACGCTTACGGCCGCGGCCGCATCATCGGCGACTACCGCCGTGTCGCGCTCTACGGCGTTGACCGACTGATCCACGCGAAGCAGATGGACAAGGCCGAACTGGGGTCCCGCTTCTCAACCGAGGATCTGATCCGCCAGCGCGAGGAAATCTCAGAACAAATCCGCGCCCTGCAGGAGCTGAAGGAAATGGCGGCCAGCTACGGCTTCGACATCTCCCGCCCTGCAGCAAACGCGAAGGAAGCCGTTCAGTGGCTTTACTTCGCCTACCTGGCAG
>CAYFRO010000027.1:0-21391 GCA_964345565.1 uncultured Actinomyces sp. | reverse complement strand
CCCTTCCCCGCCAGGACGGGCGCAACATGACTATGGTTCTAGCGCCGACCAGGCGCAAGGCTGAAGCTATGACGGACCAGCGGGAACGGCGCCGCGCCGAGAGGGCTGCCCGCCGCGCGAAGCACGAAGAGCGGGCCCAAAGGGACGCCGCCCGTACGGCTGCTGCACAGGCTGGCGAACAGAACAGTTAAGACTTCCGTGGGCCAGTCCCTCGAAGAACGAAAAAGAAACAGGAAAAGAAGATGCCGAAGAACAAGACTCACTCCGGTGCCAAGAAGCGTTTCCGCACAACCGGCTCAGGGAAGCTGATGCGTGAACAAGCTGGCCGCCGCCACTTGCTGGAACACAAGTCCTCACGCAAGAAGCGTCGCCTCGAAGGAGACGTCCCGGTTTCAAAGAACGACACCAAGGAAGTTCGCCGCTTGCTTGGCAAGTAGGCGCCCCGGAGATAGGAGACCACTTCAATGGCACGTGTAAAGCGTTCAGTAAACGCGAAAAAGAAGCGTCGCGCAGTACTTGACCAAGCCTCCGGTTACAGGGGCCAACGCTCACGCCTCTACCGCAAGGCTAAAGAACAGGTCACGCACTCAAACGTCTACGCATACCGCGATCGTCGCAACAAGAAGCGCGACTTCCGTCGCCTGTGGATTCAGCGCATCAACGCTGCATCCCGCGCCGAAGGCTTGACCTACAACCGTTTCATTCAGGGCCTGAACCTGGCTGGTGTTGAGGTTGACCGCCGCATGCTCGCTGAACTTGCGGTCAATGAGCCTGCCGCCTTCTCAGCTTTGGTTCAGGTTGCGAAGGACGCGCTCCCGAAGGATGTGAACGCACCCGCCGCAAGCTAGCGTTAGGTAGACCTACCCAGTAGACCTACCTAAAGGACGCCCGCCTATGCTCGACAACCCAAGGTCCGATCGGATCAAACGTGTTGCCGCGTTAGGCGGGCGTTCTGCACGTAAGAAAACAGGACTGGTGCTTGCAGAGGGTCCGCAGGCTGTCCGGGAACTGATCCGTTTTCACCCGGGATCCGTGAGGGACGTGTACGTCACCGAGCGGTTCCTGGAGGTTCATCCCGAGCTTTACCAGGAGGTTCAGGGGGTGACGCGTTTTGTTCACCTGGCCTCCGATGCTGTCATGGGGAAGGTCAGTGCTGAAGCCCAAGGCGTTGTTGCCGTCGCCGAAGCGGCCGCACTGGTCCGCGAGTGGCGCCCGGAGCCGGGGCAGTTTGTGGTTCTACTGCCAGAAACGCAAGACCCGGGGAACCTGGGCACCCTAATCCGCACGGCGGATGCGATGGGGGCGTCCGCTATTTTCTTGGGGAGGGGGACCTGCGAGCTTCTGAACCCAAAGGTGATTCGGGCTTCTGCAGGCTCGGTCTTCCATTTGCCTGTCATCCAGCAGGACTATTTCGAATCCGTGCAGGGGTTGCGCGACCGGGGTTTCTTGTTGCTTGGGACTGCTCTTTCGGAGTTTTCCGTCTCGTTGGATTCCCTTTTGCTGGAGGGCGTTGCGGACCGAAACGGCTCGTCACTGGGGGGTGCGCATGCGTGGGTGTTCGGGAATGAAGCTCGGGGTCTCAGCTCCGCGGAAGCTCAGGCTCTGGACCAGCTGGTGCACATCGAAATGGCGGGGCACGCGGAGTCACTCAACGTGGCTGCTGCGGCGGCCATGTGTCTGTTCGCAAGTTCCGCGGTGCGCCGCAGCGAAGGGGGAGTGCGGTGAGAGTCGACCAGCTTTCGGAAGCAGAAATCCTGGAGCGCATCGTTCCAATCCTGCCCAGTGGCGACTTCACGACACTGGGGTCGGGAGATGACGCAGCGATTGTGCAAGCCCCTGGCGGCCAATTCGTGGTGACAACGGATGTCCTGGTCGAAGACGTCCACTTCCGCAGAGAGTGGTCAAGCGGCTTTGAAGTCGGCGAACGCGCTGTCGCCCAGAACCTTTCGGACGTAAACGCGATGGGTGCTACGGCAACCGCCATTGTCGTAGCGATGGTCATCCCAGGGGACCTTGAAGTCTCGTGGCTCGAAGACTTTGCGTCTGGCCTTGCCGCGGGTCTCTATCCCAGTGGGGCGGGGGTCGTTGGGGGAGACCTGAGCCTTGGGGAGAAGCTCGTAATTTCCATTACTGCGCACGGAACCTTGGCACACAGACCCCTGCAACGGAGCGGAGCAAGGCCTGGGGACACCGTGGCGATCGCTGGAAACCTTGGCCAAAGCGCGGCGGGACTCGCGGCTCTTTCAACGGGTGCGGTGTCCGGCGCACTCCGGGGCGTTGACGTGCCCTACCCGTTCACCAGGCCTGTTGAGCTTTATCGCATCCCGGAACCCCCGCTGGAGGCGGGACCTTTGGCAGCGACTCGTGGCGCTACTGCCATGATGGACCTTTCAGACGGGTTAGTGCGCGACGCAAAGCGCATGGCTAAGGCTTCGGGCGTGAGCATTGATCTCAGCCGCTACGGGCTTCAGGAGAAGGCTGAAGAGCTTAGCGCGGTAGCCCAGGCTCTTGGCGTCGATCCTTACGAATGGTTGCTGTTTGGCGGAGAAGACCACGGCTTGCTGGTGACTTTTCCGCCGTACGTCTTGGTCACGGCGCCGTTCTTTCCGGTGGGCACGGTTAGCGAACGAACCTCGGGTTTGCCCGGGCGCGAGCGCGCGCTAGTCACCTTGGACGGCCGCCCGATCGAGGGCGAAGGCTTCGACCACTTCGCACAATAACTCCTGTCGGACGCCTGCCCAACGCAGGGCAACGGTTTCCACTGTTTCGCGCGTTAGCTTTGTTGGGCGGCTACCCGGTTGCGGGCAACGATTCCACCCCAGACACACTCTTAGGATTTTGGATGACGTGTGCGGGAACCGTTGTGGCCGACAGTCGTCAGTCGGGCCGTGGCTGGTGCCTTTCGTGAGGAGAGGCGTACGTTCTGGGCACGCCGGCGACGTTCCTGGTTTCCCATGCACTCTCTAGGGGTAGAAGCGTGTGACCCTGACAGGCTGCCGGAGGAAAGCACGGCGGGGTAAGGGCTGGTGGGGAGGAGATGCGTGGGGGAGGGTGCGTGGGGACGGTGCGTGCGTGGGAAGAGATGCGTGCGTGAAAAAGGCGGCGCAAGAAGGGCCCTCCACTTGGAGGGCCCTTCTTGCGCTCTTCGCTGGAAGTACCTGTTGACAGGCAGTGCCAGCGGAAAACTGTAGCTAGATCGCTTTTTCGAAGCGCTCGCTCTTGATGCACGTGGTGCAGACATTGAGACGCTTCGTCTCTCCGTTCACCTTCGCGCGGACGCGCTGGATGTTCGGGTTGAAGCGGCGATTGGTGCGGACGTGCGAGTGCGAGACGGACTTGCCGAAAAGCGGCTTCTTTCCGCAAATGTCGCAAACTGAGGCCATGGGTCCCCCTAGGTAGTTTCAACGCCTCGCCCGACACGCCGGAGCTGGCGCTTCGAAAGAGGCAACCTAAAGAGCGTAACGGACAAGAACGTTTCGCTTCAACGCTGAGTGCACCAAAGTGCTGTCGAGTCTCCCACACTTCGGCACAGGAGGGCGCGGGAATCTTCCGCAATTGGTGGCAGGAGAGCGTGGATTTCCCGCAACTGACGGCGGAAAATGCGGGGTCTTCCGCACTTGGGTGCGGGAGGGTGCGGGCGTCTTCTACAGTTTGACGCGAGGCAAGCTGTTTGCGCGCCGGTTGTTTCGCCGCTCAGGACGCGTAGATGTCGGAGTCGATGGGACACTGGGCTAGAGGGCTGGCTCGGCTGGGTTGGCTCGGCTGGGTCGGCTCGGCTGGCTTGGCTGGCTTGGCTGAGTGGGCTGGGGTGGCTCGGCCGGGTGCACCAGTAGGAGTGGATTTAGTAGGAGGCCAGGAAGTGGACACGCCTCTTGCCCTGCGCCTGCCAAAGGCGGCGGCAAAGAAGCTAGGCGACGCCGGGGTCGAAACGGTGGACCAGCTACTTGGATACGCCCCGATGCGCTACTACCACTGGGGGCGACTCACCAGCATCAACTCGCTGGCTGTTGGGGAGCACGCCACGATCCTGGCCGAAGTGGTCAGCTCACACGTAGTCCAAAACCAGTCCGGCCGTGGCGTCCGGTTGCTCGTGGGGATCACCGACGGCAAGTCACGGCTCACCTGCACCTTCTTCGCCAAGAACGCCTACATGCTCAGCCACCATCGCCGCGTTCTGAAACCCGGAGCAACCGTGCTCATCTCCGGAAAAGTCAGCGAGTACCGCGGACAGATCCAAATGGTCCAACCGGAGTTCGAAGAGATCGAAGAAGACTCCGACGAATACGCGAAACGGCGAGCCGGCAGGCCCATTCCCATTTACCGCACCATTGCGGGGCTGCCCTCCTGGAAAATCAGTTCACTGATCCAGGCTGTCCTTGATGCGGAGCGTCCCAACCACTCAAAGGACCAGAGCATCCTGCCGCGACCCATTTTGGCCCGCCACGCGCTCACCGACCACTGGACCGCCCTTGAACAGCTTCACACCCCGACCGACGACGCCGAATGGCAGCAAGCGCTACGCACCTTGGCTTGGGAGGAGGCCTTGGTTCTGCAGACCGCACTGCTGCTCAGAAGGCGCCCCAGGCCAGGGGAGCCAGGGAGCGTGTCCACTCCGCTGGTCGAACAGGCTCTTGCCACCAAGCTGGAAGAAGGATTGCCGTTCCAGCTGACTGCCGGCCAAAAGAGCGCCTGGGATTCCATTCGCTGCGACCTAGAAAAAGCTCAGCCGATGCAACGTCTGCTGCAGGGGGACGTGGGTTCTGGAAAGACCGTGGTCGCACTCCTTGCCATGTTGCAGGCCGCAGGGTCAGGCAAGCAGAGCGCATTGCTAGCACCCACGGAGGTCCTGGCCCGTCAGCACTGGGCGTCCCTATCCAAGCTGCTCGAACAGGCCGACGTGGAAGTCCCCGTCCACCTGCTAACTTCCAAGCGCGCCGCAGCAGAAAAAGAACAGGTGCTTCTATCCCTGGCGAGCGGCGAGCCCGCAATCGTGGTTGGCACCCACGCATTATTGCAAGAAGGCGTGGAAATCCCGGAGCTTGCGATGGTCGTCGTTGACGAGCAACACCGCTTCGGAGTGGCTCAGCGCGAACATTTGCGGACGGGAAGGTCGGAAGTGCCCCACCTTCTGGTCATGACAGCCACGCCCATCCCTAGAACCATTGCCATGACCGTCTTTGGTGACCTCGACACCGCAGTCATCCCCGAACTACCCGCGGGACGCCGTCCAATCCAGACCTTCCTGGTTGATGAGCGAAACACAGCTTGGGTGGGGCGCATTTGGGAGAGGGCGCGCGAGGAAGTGGAGGGCGGGGGTCGCGTTTACGTCGTCTGTCCCCGTATCGACGGGGATGGGAACTCAGACGCTTTGTTGGCGGATGAAAGCGAGCGGCGCCCCCTACCCGCAGCCGAGCAGGTCGTGGAACAGCTACGCCAGATGAGCCAGCTCAGGGGCGTGCAGATCGGCCTTGCTCACGGGCGCCGAACACCCGAACAGAACGCTCAAGCCTTCAGTGAGTTCCAGTCCGGGGTTGCGCCAATCCTTGTTGCGACCACCGTGATTGAAGTGGGGGTGGATGTCCCCGAGGCCACGATGATGGTGATCCTAGACGGAACCCGCTTCGGGCTCTCTCAGCTGCACCAACTCAGGGGACGGGTCGGCTGATCAGACCGCGATTCAGTCGCCATGATCACCCACGCGGGCGACATCGCTCCAGCCTCCATGGAACGCTTGCAAGCGATCGCGTCGACAACAGATGGGTTCGAACTTGCTGAGACCGACCTGAGGCTCAGAAAAGAGGGCAACGTGCTTGGCAAAGCACAGTCAGGACGCATGTCGGACCTACGCTTCCTGTCCGTACGTAGGGACGCCGCGATCATCTCTGCCGCACGGGCGACCTCAGAGTCCATCCTCGCGGAAGACCCCGACCTTGCGAAGCATCAGGCATTGGCGGATAGGGTGAGTGCTCGAAGCGGCGAACAGTTGGTTTGGATGGAACGCTCATGACTCGAGTCATTGCAGGGAAAGCAAAGGGCAGGAAACTGGTGGTGCCCGCAGCTGGCACCAGGCCGACCTCCGACCGCATTCGCGAGTCGATATTCGCCCGACTCGAAAGCTGGGGAGTCGTTGAAGGCTCGGACGTTGCCGACCTTTTTGCGGGATCCGGAGCTCTGGGAATAGAGGCATTGTCACGGGGCGCGGCGCGCGCAACCTTCGTAGACGCGTCCGGCCCGGCCGTAGGGGTTCTGAAAAAGAACCTTGCAACCACAGGTTTCCAAGACGTGGCGCGTGTCATCCGTAAGAAAGTGCTCTCCGCGCTCCACCAGCTCAGTCCCGGGGTGCGCTTCGACCTGGTCTTTATGGACCCCCCGTACGACCTTTCGGAAACCGAGCTACAGGCCTGTCTAGAGGCACTGCTTCCACACCTGGCTCCCGATGCTGTCGTGGTTGTTGAGCGCAGCTCGTTCTCCCCAGAACCCACTTTGCCAGAGCATTACTACCTTGAGCGCCACCGTCGCTGGGGGGACACCGCGGCGTGGTTCCTGAGCCGCGTGGGTGAAAGCCCATAGGATGAACACATGACTTTGGCAGTGTTTCCCGGGTCGTTTGACCCGGTTACAAACGGCCACCTCGACATCGTGGAACGTGCGAGCACCGTGTTCGACCAGGTGCTGGTAGCGCTCGGTGTTAACCCCCTGAAACCCGGTTGGCTCCCGTTTGAGACCCGCGAACGCATGTTGCAGGAATCGATTTCAGAGCAGTTGCCAGGTACCAACGTCACCGTCCTGTCTTTCGAGGGTCTCCTTGCAGACCTGCTTTCGAAAGTGGGAGCCGACGCCGTTGTGAAGGGTGTTCGAGGCTCTGGTGACCTCCAGGGCGAGTCCGTCCAAGCGCAGGTGAACTTCGACCTGTGCGGCGTCGACACTTTCCTGCTCCCGTCGCGTGGTAACGCGTGGTTCGTCTCCTCGTCCCTCGTCCGCGAACTAGCGATGTCGGGTGGCCCCATCGACGCTTACGTGCCCGCTGCTGTGGTGCGCATCCTTTCCGGTCCCGACAGTCCCCTCCCCGGCACTTCCACCATTTAGGAGTCAAGATGCCTGAACGTTTCGAAGAAGAGATCTACTACGAAGAAAAAGAGTCCCCAAACCCGGCGTCGAACCAGGACGGGTCCGGGTCATACGGACCCTCAACGGTCATCGCGGCTTTGGACCAGATCAGTGTGCTTGTGGAGCGGGCCCGAACAGTCCCTTTGTCGGCGAACATTGTCCTGAATAAGGCGGAGATTGAGGACTTGGTTCAACAGGCCAGGGAGACACTTCCCGAAGACCTTGTTGCCGCGGATGCAGTAGTCGCTGATGCTGATGCAGTGCTTTCCAGGGCTGACTTCGCAGCAGACGCTACGGTGACCGAGGCCAACTTGAAGGCTCGCTCCCTGCTGGACGAGGCCCGCGACCGTGCCGACTCAGTCATGGCTGAAGCCCGCGGTGAAGCTGAGCGCACAGTTGAACGCGCAGGTGAGGACGCGGCCCACACCGTGCAGAGAGCACGCGAAGAAGCCGAGTCGATCCTTGCCGAGGCGAAGGCTCAAGCTGCGGCCCTGGTTGCCTCTGACGCGATCACTGCTCAGGCAAAAGTGCAGGCACAAGAGACCGTCTCTGCGGCTACAACTGAGGCCGTCAGGCTGAGGCGCGGCGCGGATGACTACGTCACAAAGGTTCTTGGTCAGGTTTCGGAGACACTGCAACAGATGCTGGGCCGCACTGATGCTGGCCTACGCGCGGTCGCCGAACGTCAAGGTGCGCAGACCGACATCAAGCTTGATGGGAAGTAGGTCGAGGGCTAGTGGAAGCTGACGGGCTTGTACTGTCCCTGATCAGGCAGGGGAATGAGCCGGGGGAGGTGGGAACAACCCAGTTGCTCTGGGAGGTTCCCGAAGGCTGGGCAACGGAAGTCCTGACGCTCACTCCCGGGCAACAGATTCCCCTGGACGTCACGGTCATCACTATCGACGAGGGCGTCTCAGTCAGTGTGTCTGGGACGGCTGAACTGGTTGGGGACTGCGTTCGCTGCTTGGCGCCAGTTCGTGTTGAACAGTCGTTCAGCGCAACTGAGGTTTTCGTTCACCCAGAACTTGCCGACCAGTTGGTCCGGGGCGTGGATCCCGATATCGATGTCCAGGGGGACGAGCTGGATCCCACGCTGGTGATCAACAGGAATTCGGTGGACTTGGAGCCTCTGCTCCGAGACGCGATTTTGGCGGAGGCCGAGCTGACACCAACGTGTGGTGAGGACTGCTTGGGGATCTGTGTACACTGCGGGATTTTGCTGAAAGATGCGCCACCGGACCACAAGCATGAGTTCTTGGACCCCCGTTTCGCTGCGCTTGCTGGCTTTTTCGACAGAGATGATTCCGATGAATCCGAAAAGTCCGAGTCCCAGGATGGCTAAGAAAAGTAAAGGCGGGGCCGCGAACCCAGACCTGGCGGAACTTGAAGAAGCCTGGGGACTGTCCATCGACCCCGAGCTGTTAGTGCTTGCGCTCACTCACCGTTCCTTCGCGAACGAGATGGGGGGCCTGCCGAATAATGAGCGGCTGGAGTTCCTTGGAGATTCCGTCCTGTCGATCGTGGTGACAGACAAGTTGTATCGCACGCACCCGGGCGCACCCGAGAGCGAGCTTGCTGACCTGCGGGCTGCCGTTGTCTCTCAGAAGCCGCTTGCAGAGGTGGCCAGAACGCTAGACCTTGGTAGTTACATCCTGCTTGGTGTGGGGGAAAACAAGACCGGCGGGCGCGACAAAGACTCGATCCTGTCGGACACTTTCGAGGCCCTGATTGGCGCCACCTATCTCTCGCAGGGACTCAACAAAACACGCGCTGTCCTGCTGGACCATCTAAAAGACACCATTGAGGCAGCAGGCAACTGGGAGTCGGTCCAAGATTGGAAGACGTTGCTTCGGGCGCACACCCTGAAGCATCAGCTGGGTGAGCCGTCCTTCGACGTTGAGGGGAGCGGGCCGGACCACAACCGTTATTTCACAGCCGTCACTGTGATCGCTGGGAAACAGGTCGCTAGTGGTGGCGGCCCCTCTCGAAAAGAGGCTGAGAACGACGCTGCACGCGCCGCGTACCTGGAACTCGCGGGCGGGGTTTTGCCAGATGGGAGCAGGTACCAGGAGGATGCCTGAACTCCCCGAAGTCGAGACCATCCGTCGGGGGTTAGCGGAGCACCTGACCGGCAGGACTGTCACCTCGGTGGAGGGGGCGGGGGCGCGGCTGGTAAGGAACAACCCCGGGGGCCTGCCCCAGCTCACGACCGCACTACTGGGCGCCCAGATTCGAAGTGTTGAGCGGCGCGGCAAGTTCATGTGGCTGGTGTTGGATGGGAACGCTGAGGATGCGGTGGTGATCCACTTAGGCATGTCGGGCCAGGTGAGGACGGCAAAGCGCCCGCAGAAAGACCTGGAGCGACACGAACACCTTCGTCTTCGCCTGAGCGACGGGCGGGCCGTCAGGTTCTTTGACGTGCGCATGTTTGGCCACGTCACCGCGACGGATCTGGTCGAGGACAAAACCGGGCGCCTAGTCCCAGCGATTGCCACGCACATTGCTCCCGACCTGCTTGAACTGAAAGACCGCGGGGCCATCGAGACTCTTGCAACGCGTTTCAGCTCGAGTCGTCGCGCCGTGAAAGTCCTGCTTTTAGATCAGGGCCTCACGTCTGGGATCGGGAACATTTACGCTGACGAGTCCCTGTTCCGAACCGGCACTCACGGGGCCCACTCAGCAAGTGACCTTGGCGTTCCTGAGCTCGGCAAGATATTGCGGGCCGCCCGGGACGTGATGGGGCAGGCTGTCAAGGTGGGCGGCACCTCGTTCGACGAACTCTATGTTGACGTTGATGGGAACCCGGGCTACTTCGAGCGGGAGCTAAGAGTCTACGGGCGCCGGGGTCGGCCCTGCCGTAGCTGCGGCACTCTGATTTCACGTGAAGTGATCGGGGGCCGCTCCCATTTCTTCTGCCCCGCCTGCCAGCCCGCCCCCGGCTGACGGCTACGCGGGTACCCCGCCGGTGAACATGGGACTCTTGTCCCGTATCATTGACATTGTGCAAAGCCAAAAGAATCACAGGGACCCAACACGAGTCATGATCATTGACGATCATGAGATCGTGCGTCGGGGCATCGCAGAGATCGTAGACCGAGACGACAGGTTTCAAGTCGTTGCTGAAGCAGGGAGCGTTGAGGACGCTGTCCGCCGCGCAAACCTTGTAAACCCCGACATCGTGCTGGTAGATCTGCAATTACCTGACGGCACCGGAATTGACGTGATGGAGGCGCTCCGCGAGAGTCTCCCGGACACGAAGGCGGTTGTTCTCACAACCTTCGACGATGATGACGCACTGACGTCTGCGTTGGCGGCAGGAGCCAAGGCCTACGTCCTAAAAACGATTCGCGGTGCAGAGATCAACGACGTCATCCAAGCTGTTGCTGATGGCCGCGTCCTGCTTGACGAGCGCACCATCACCAGGCGCAGGGTCGACTCGAACGACCCCAGCATCAACTTAACGCCTTCCGAACGCCGCGTCCTAAACCACATTGGTGATGGCCTCTCCAACCGAGAGATTGGCGAGCGCCTGGGTATCGCGGAGAAAACGGTCAAAAACCACATCACGTCTCTACTGGCGAAAATGGGGTTGCAGCGGCGGACGCAGGTCGCGGCGTGGGTGGCCGCTCAACGCGCAGCGCCGTGGCGAAGCGGCGAACAGAAGTAGGTCAGGCTAGGGGAGCTCGCCACACGATCGCGGTGCCTCGTCCCCTGGGTCCCGGCCCTAGGTTGAACGACCCTGAGAGGACCTCGGCTCGGCGCGCCATGTTCGCGATCCCTGATTCGCGGGTGATGCAGGGTTCGACTCCCACTCCGTCGTCCAGAACCTCTACGACGATTTCTCCGGAGGGTCCCGAACCGAAGACTGACACGGTGACGCTGGCTGAGTTGGCTCGGGCGTGCCTTGCCACGTTAGAGAGGGCTTCACGAACCACGGCAAGTACGTGCGCGGCGACCTCAGCGTCTACACTATTGGCCCGGGCGGTGTCAGGTAGCGGGTCGGAGCTCGCCAGGTGGCCCCCTGATGGCAGGCCCAGGTTGTGGCCGTCGACCTCAATCACCAGTGTTGGTGCGAATCCCAGCAGGCTTCGAGCCAGTGATGCTTCTTCCCGCAAAGAGTCAACAAATCCGACGGAAGCAGGTGTTCCCTTCAGGCCGCCGACAATGTGGCGGATCTGCTGGACCGAGTCATCAAGTGCGGTGAGGGCCCCATCGATTTTGTTTCGGATGACTGCGGGGGCGACCCCGGCGCTCAGCTTCTTCTCTAGGTCGCGCAGTTGGATCCCGGTCGCGAAAAGCCCCTGGATCGCCAGGTCGTGTAGGTCGGCGGCGATGCGCTGGCGTTCCTCTTCGACCTGATGGAACGCACCCGCGCTTGCCGTGCCCGCCAGTTCCAGGACCAAACCGGCTTGTGAGGCGAAGGCGGTTGCCGCACCAGTCAGTTCCTGATCGAAGGGATCGGGCTTACAGCGAAGCAGGACCAGGACCCCGGGTGGACCCTGCTGCGAGACAGGTAACAACATCGCATGCTCTGCGCCGGAAAGACCTTCGGCCCAATGCTGCGATCTCAGTTCAGCCCCCGATAAGTAGGCGGCCTCCCCACGCTGCAGAGCCGCTAAGATCTCCGAATTCGCGGTGAAAACAGAGCCAATGGGGCCCGCGCCTTCACCGGGCAGGAACGCTGCCTCGCAAAGGGGAGCAGTGCCGAGGGTCGGTAGGAAAAGCAGGGCACTGTCAGCTTTTGCACCCTGCGCACCAAAACGGGTCACGGCTTGAACGGTATCCTCAGGGTCTTCCTGTTCGCGGACAGCCGCGACAAAGCCCCGGCAGGCCTGCGCCCAGCGCTGCGCCTCCGTTGTGCTCATTCCTGACTCGCCGCCCACTGGTACGCCGGCTCGTTTTCTAGGAGCCACTGGTGTGACTTCGCGCTACTGACCCTGGCCGGCCCGTCCCCCGGGGTGATTTGTAGGACCTGGTCGACCATTTCGAGGGCCGAAAGCCGGTGCGAAACGACGATTAGGCCGCGGGAACCACGGGACCCGACAAAGAGGCTCCGAAGGATCTGGTCCGCGGTCTTCCCATCTAGGTGCTCGCCGGGTTCGTCCAGCAACAGCAGTGGCGCGGGTGAGGCGAGGGCCCTGGCCAGTAGCAGGCGGCGGCGCTCCCCTCCTGAGATTGTGGTTGCGCCGACGCCAAGCATCGTGTTCACACCGCTCGGCAGACCCCTCACCCACTTGCCGAGCCCCACTTGGTCCAGCAGCTCTAAGGCCTCTTCTTCGGTGACGTCCCCGCGGGCGACCCTGACGTTCTCAAACACAGTGGTGGCAAAGATGTGTGCGTCCTCCGTGGTGAGAGAGACTTTGTCTGTCACCTGGTCGCGTCTTGCGTTCCAAAGGGCAACGCCGTTTAGGTTTGCTTCGCCAGCCTTCGGTTCTAGCATCCCCGCAAGGGTGTAGAGCAGGGTTGACTTACCGATTCCGCTGGGCCCGACGATTGCAGTGATGCTACCGGGAGCCAGGTCCAGGTTGAGACCCTCGACCGCGATGGGACGACCGGGCCAGCCCACGCTGAGGTCTTTGGCTTGCAACCTTGGTCCGTCTGGGCCCGACTCGGGAACTGCGTGCTTTGGCGACTGCTTTTGGGTATCTGTTCCAAGGAGGGCAGTGATTCGCTGGGCGGCCCTTGCCGACTTGATCAGCTGGACGGTCGCGGGACCCAGATCCGCTGTTCCCTCGAACGCGGACAGTGGCGTCAGCACCAGGACGGCAAGCGCGACCGCGGCAACGAAGCCCATGTTCGTTTGGGGGATCGCGACGATTAGGACCCCGACCACGGTGAGGCCCATGGCGAGCCGGTCCAATGCGGCCCCCAAAGCGGCTGGGCGCGCCGCCTTCTCACGTGCGGCGTTGAGGTCCTGGGAGGCCTGGTTCAGCCGGCCCATGTCTGCGCCAAGGCGACCGTCTACGGAAAGTTCGTCGGCGGTCTCAAGGATGGACAGGGAAGTGACGGCTATGTCCTCTTTCGCTTGTTGCTCAAGTAGTTCAGCGGCCCGGGCCGAGCGGGCTGAAAGGGCGGGTGCGACGATTCCTGCGACAATCAGGCCTGCCGCCATCACTATCGCCGCTGGCACTGAGAGGAAAGCAAAACCGATGACCGTTCCCAGACCGACGATCCCGGTGACGATCACCGGGAGCATGGACTTCACCACGTAGTCACCAACCGCATCGATGTCGGACCCAAGGCGCGACAGAAGGTCCCCGCGCTGCAGGTGAGCCACCTGTTCGATCGGGCCTGCCATGACCCCGTCGTAAACCTCTAGGCGAAGAGAGTCCATGCCCTCAAGAGCCACCTGGTGACTGGCAAGCCGTTGCAGGTAACGCAGAAGCGCGCGCAACACTCCAAACGTCCGCACCCCGGTGGCCGCGACCGATAGGGCCAGGACTGGTGGCATTTGGGAGGCTCTTGCAATGAGCCACGCGGAAGTTGCGGCCAGCCCGATCGCGGAGCCTAGACCCGCAACTCCATAGATCACGGAGAGCACAAAGCTGGACTTCTTTATATGCAGCATCTTGACGGTGCGGTTCAAAGCGGCCCGTTCAGGAGCGGTTAGGAGCCATTTCATTTCTGCGCTCCCTCCTCGATAATCTGCATCCCGGCAGGGTCGTCTTTCGGGAGGTAGGCAGTGTCCAGGAAACCGGGGAGTTCGCCTGAGAGGTCTTCGAGTTCGAAGTCGTCTGCAAGCTGCGGGTAGTCGGCGCGTTCCTGCTTCGTGGCTGGCGCGGACGACACCTGGAGAACCTGGTCGGCCACGCGTAGAGCGGCTTCGCGGTGCGCGATGACTATGACGGTGCTTCCGCGTTCCCGCAGGCCCTGCAGGACAGAAATGATCTGTTCCTCGCTGATAGCGTCCAGGTGCGCCGTGGGTTCGTCCAGCACAACCAGCGAGGGATTGCTGACCAGGGTCCGGGTCAGGGCCAGCCGTTGCCTCTGGCCAACAGAAAGTCCTATGCCTCCCAGGCCAACGCTTGTGTTCCAGCCTTCCGGCAGTGACGCCACGACCCTGTCGAAACCCGTGGCACTAGCCGCTGCCAGAAGGTCCTGGTCCGGGACGCGAGCGCCCTCGGCCACGTTCTGCAGGACGCTGCCGGGAGAGATGCTGGGGTGCTGCGGCACCCAGGCAATGTTTTGCCACCAGGCCTCAAGATCCAGGCTCGCAACAGAGTTCCGCGAGCCGTCTTGCATGCCTACCGTGACCTGCCCCCGCGTCGCCGGTTCGAACCCAAGCAGGACCTGCACGGTTGTCGACTTTCCTGTGCCGGACGCACCCGCCAGTGCGGTAATGGTTCCGGGGAGGATAACGCCATTCAGGTTTGCGGGGGCCCAGGACCCGCGTGAGGCGACGCTAAGGTTCTCGATTTGAATCGGGGTCGTCCCTGCGGGGGCTGGGGTCAGGTCGCCACGGGGGTTCTCAGGAGTTTCAAGTATTTGGAAGCACTGGTCGGCAGCAGCAATCCCGTTTGTAGATGCATGAAACTGGGTGCCGAGCTGGCGTAGGGGCTCAAAAACCTCGGGCGCCAGCATGATGATGACCAGCCCGACCATCAGTGACAGGTGGCCGCTCACCATCCTCATCCCCACCTGGACCGCAATCAGAGCCACCGACAGTGTGGATAGGAACTCGAGCACCCCGCCTGACAGGAACGCGACACGCAGGGTTGCGAGCGTCGTCCTGGTGTTTTGTTTGCCAAGTTTGATCAGGTGTTCGCGCGGCCCCGCTTCCCTGCCCAGTGCGCGAAGCGTGGGTAGCCCAGTGAGGAGGTCCAGGAGCTGGGCCCCCAATCGCTCCATTGCCACCAGTTTTTTAGAGGAGAACCCCTGGGTCATCCGTCCTATCAGGACCATAAAAAGGGGGATGAGGGGGATTACGAGCAGTGCGATCAAAGCTGACCAAAAATCCAGGACCAGGATCGCAATCAGGGCAAGTGGGGTCACCGTCGCTGATAGGAGCAACTGGGGGAGGTACTTCACGAAGTAGGGGTCCAGGTCGTCCAGTCCCCGGGTGACTAGCGTCGTGTTTTCTGCCGAGTTTCGCGCCCTCCACCTGGGTCCAAGCCGAACCGCTTTCTGGACGACTTGGGAGCGCAGTTCCGCGATTGCCTGGTCGGCGGCCCGGTGGGCTCTGGCTTCGCGGACAAAGATGAGCGCGGCGCGGACCACTACGACAACAAGTAAGACCAGGAGTGGAAGCTTGACGTCGTTCAGGGTCTGCGATCTGCTCACGACGGGGGATAGCGCGGCAGAGACTAAGAAAGCCTGGGCAATGACCAAGGCCGCGGTCAGTGTTCCAAGAACCGTGATCTCGATGATGTAGGTGCGTGCCGCTTTTGCGTACCTAAGAAGGCGGGGGTCAAGGGGCTTCATGGACCCATTGTCCCAGATACCAGGCAAGCGAAACGGCCCCGCTTGAGGCGGGGCCGTTCACTGTTAGACAGGCCTAGTTTGCTTTCTTCCCGGTTAGGAAGTTGGCCTTTGGCCTGATCTTGTCGGGAAGCAACCCGGGGTTAGCTTCCACGGACTTGGGGGAGACACGGCCTCTGAAGACCCAGTAGGACCACGCGGTGTACGCGAGAACGACCGGGACCAGCACCCCTGCGACCACAGTCATGACGACCAGGGTCGGGTGCGTTGAGGAAGCCCACTCGATTGGCAGTGAGAAGGCCGGGTCAATGGAGGACTTCATCACGTAGGGAGCCATTGAGGTGAACACCCAGGCGACGGCCGCAGCGATCGAGAGGGACGAGAATCCGAATGCCCAGCCCTCGCGACCCACCAGCGCGTTTATTGCGGCGCCGACAAGACCGAACGCGGCGATGGCAAGAGGTAGCCAGCCCCAGGCGTTCGCCGAGTAGGCCAGCTGACCCCAGAGTACCCAGGCCGCTGCTAGCACCAGAGCAACTCCGGATGCCTTGGCGCCCACCTTCACGGCGCGGTCGCGCATGGCGCCTTCTGTCTTCATCCCAAGGAACTGGGCGCCATGTGCCAGGGTCACTGCAACAAGCATGACCCCGCCTAGCAGGGTGTAGGGCGTGAACAGCGACCAGAACCCACCGGTCAGGTTGAAGACGATATTGCCGTCTGCCATGGCCGCGGGGACATCGGCTGGCCCCAGGTTCGTGACAACTAGTGAACCATCGACGACGGCCGTGGACTGGGCCTCGATCTTCATGCCTTGCACGAAGTTCGAGAAGGCCACACCAAGGACCAGAGGCACGCCGTAAGAGGACACGATCAGGACATCGTCCCACAGGTCGCGCCACTTCTGGGTTGCGACCTTCGTCCTCCACTCGATAGCCATGATTCGAACAATCAGGAGCACCAAGAGCAGGAACAGGGCCAGGTACATCCCAGAGAACCAGGTGGCGTACCACAGCGGGAACGCTGCAAAGGTGGCGCCGCCAGCGGTGAGCAGCCAGACCTCGTTGCCGTCCCAGTGAGGACCGATGGTCCGAACTACTGCCGTGCGTTCTCTTGGCGTTTTGCCAACAACTCGCAGCAGCATTCCAACGCCGAAGTCAAAGCCTTCCAAGACCAGATACATGGTCCAAAGGACCGCGATCAGAATGAACCAGAGAATACTCAAAAACATCATTAGTCTCTCCCTTCCCTAGTACCCGAAGTTCAGTGCTGCGGCGGTCTCTTTCGACTTGCCGCCCGCACCCACGTCGTCCCCTTCGGGAGTGATTCCCTCAAGGACGTAGCGGCGCATCAGCCAGACCCAGACCACTCCGAGCACGCCGTACAGCAGCGTGTACAGGATCAGTGATGTCAGGACCTGTCCTGCAGGGACTGCGGTAGAGATGCCCATTTCCGTCAGCTGGAAGACGTTGCCAGCCGCATCCCCGGCCTCTAATGCCGCCCAGTTGGGTACAACCACCCAGGGTTGGCGGCCCATCTCGGTGAAGATCCAACCGAACGCGGCAGAAAGGAATGGCATAGGAATCGACAATATGGCGAACCGTCCCAGCCAGACTGAGGTCGGGACCCGGTCTTTTCGCATCACCCACAAAGCCCAAAGTGCGAGCAGTGCAGAGAACGCTCCAAGACCAATCATTAGTCGGAAGGACCAGAAGGTGACGTCTGCCGGCGGTCTGAAGTCGTACTGGGCTGCGTCCCCGTATTTCTCCACGAACGCGTCGTTGTTGTTCAGCATCTCGACAAGGCGTTCCTGGGCTCCTTGAACTCCGATTTCAAAGGAGTCGAAGGAGTTGGAGGCCATCAGCGAGGCGACGCCTGGGACCGTGATGATCCTCATCGGTTCGCCATCGCCCGTAAGCGGACATTCGCCGAACGCTGCGACCGTGAACGCTGCGCCTTCCACGTCGACACAGATGGCTTCAGCAGTCGCCATCTTCATCGGCTGGTGCTCGACAAGTTCTTGACCTTGGAAGTGGCCCGTCGTCACGGTCAAAACGCCACCGATGACGATGGTCCACAGACCGAAGATGGTGATGGGCCTCCAGATCTCTTTGGCCTCACGCTCTCCGGCTTTGCCACCTTCGCGGGCCGACCTGGTCATCCACCAGATGGCGATGCCAGCAATGAATGTCCCTGCTAGCAACCAGGCTGAGGTAATGACGTGGGTGAATTCCCAGGCGAGCACCGGGTTGGTGATGACCTCCATGAACCCGCTGACGCCGTCCAGTTCGGCTCTGCCAGTTTCGGGGTTGAAGATTGCGCCTACCGGGTGTTGCATCCACGAGTTCGCTGCAAGGATCCACAGGGCGCTGAGGGTTGTCCCGATTGCGACCCCCCAAATCATGGCGAGGTGGACGCCCTTAGAGAGGCGCCCCCAGCCGAAGATCCAGAGTCCCAGGAACGTCGATTCTAGGAAGAACGCTAGTAGCGCCTCGATTGCCAGTGGTGCCCCGAAGATGTCCCCGACGTAGCGGGAGTATTCGGACCAGTTCATGCCGAACTGGAACTCTTGGACGATGCCGGTGGCAACGCCGAGTGCAAAGTTGATTAGAAGGAGTTTCCCGAAGAACCTTGTCGCCTGGAGCCAGACATCTTTCCCTGAGCGATGCCACATGGTTTGCATGATGGCGACGCAAAGAGAAAGACCAATGGTTAGAGGCACCAGGAAGAAGTGGTATACGGTGGTGACACCGAACTGCCATCTTCCGAGGATGACGGGATCCAACGTAACCGACAGGACATCCATAAGGAATACCTCTCAATTCTGTGTAGATCAGCTCGCGTGGAAACGGCCTTTGTTTCCACAGTCACAAAGAAATTTACCGTAGTCGAGGCACAGTTAGGTGGTTAGTGCGCTGCGTTTCTTGTCAGGTTCCATCCTTTGCCGGTCTGGAGGGGGAGTGGGGGACGTTTCGTCACTTCGTCGGGACGTTAGTCCCAAAGGGGGCGGGCGACTGCGGCTGAAAACCGGCCGTCGGACCCGTGACAGCTAGTGATGTGTCGTTCACGCCAGGGCAGAAATGGTGCGCTAAGCTCTGCGGTAGGGCCCTGAGCCACACCGCTCAGGTCACCTGGACCCGGCCTAGCCTCTTGTGAGAAGCGCTCGCCAGCAGGGCTTTAGGTCGCGTGGGACAGGGAGCCCGCAGAATTTCCGCTAGCCGGCATTCCGGTAGCGGCCCGTAGACAAGGACTGCTGACTCTCCGGTGTGGGGGAGCCGCAGAACATTGGAGAAACTTGAATAAGGAAGAAAAGGCCCCACAGGCGCCTGCATCCAAACTCCTCTTCCAAGCCCCTGAGTTCGTAGCACCCGCATTCCAAGAACCCGCGCCGCCCGCACCTGAGTCTTCAGGTTCCGGGCAGGACGCAGGAAAGAAGAAGGGGACAAAGGCAGGCGGCCAGAAGAAAAAGGGCGGCGCTAAGTCTGAGCCCGGTAAGGGTCCGCAGAAGAGCGGCGACCCCCAAAAGGGCGGTCAGAAGAAGTCCGACGGCACCAAGGGGCAGGGTAAGAGTCAAGGCACACAGTCGGGGCAGAAACAGATCGCGGCCCACCCCGAGAACCGGGAAGCCGGTACGGACAATAAGACCGACCAGCCAAGTGGTGAAGAGACCTCGTCAAGCACCACTCGCCGTCGCCGCCGGCGTCCGCGCAGTGGCACAGAGGGCGCGGCAGACAGTCCTGACCAGGTGCAAGGCCTGAAGGGTTCGACGCGTCTGGAAGCGAAGCGCATGCGCAGGCGCGAAGGTCGCAAGGATTCAAGAAGGCGCCAGTCGATAACCGAGGCAGAGTTCCTGGCCCGCAGGGAAGCCGTAGACCGAGAAATGGTGATTCGTCACCGGGACGGGGCCGACCAAGTTGCCGTCCTCGAAGACGGAGTCTTAGTCGAACACTTTGTTGCTCGCAGGACAACCCAGTCGATTGTTGGGAACATCTACCTGGGGCGAGTCCAGAACGTCCTCCCCTCGATGGAGGCTGCGTTCGTAGACATTGGGCGTGGCCGGAACGCCGTACTCTATGCCGGCGAGGTGAACTGGGACGCCCTCGGCATGGAGGGTAAGAACCGCAGGATAGAGACGGCACTCAAATCTGGCGACACCGTCATGGTCCAGGCCACGAAGGACCCAATCGGTCACAAAGGGGCCCGTCTGACCAGTCAGATCACGCTCGCGGGTCGCTACCTGGTATTTGTTCCAGGTTCTTCGATGCTCGGGATCTCCCGGAAGCTCCCCGACACCGAGCGGGCTCGCCTGAAGAAGCTACTTCGTGAAATTGTCCCTGAGAACTCGGGCGCTATCGTCCGCACCGCTGCCGAGGGCGCGACCGAGGAACAGCTGCGTGGCGATGTTGAACGCCTGACGAAGCAGTGGCAAAACATTCAGAAGAAAGCTGAGACTTCCAGGAAGGCTCCGATCCTGCTCCGTGGGGAACCCGAGCTGGTGGTTAGGGTTGCACGCGACCTTTTCAACGAAGACTTTAGGTCGTTGGTTGTTCAGGGCGACGAGACGTGGGTGACGGTTCGGGACTACATCGAGGACCTTTCTCCAGAACTCACTGAACGGATGGAGCACTGGACCTCCAAGGAGGATGTCTTCCGGGCGAAGAAGATTGACCAGCAGCTGGCGAAGGCGATGGACCGTAAAGTCTGGCTGCCTTCCGGGGGGACTCTGATCATTGAACGCACCGAAGCCCTCACCGTCGTCGATGTGAATACTGGGAAGTTCGTGGGCTCCGGTGGGACTCTTGAAGAGACTGTCACCCGAAACAACCTCGAGGCCGCTGAAGAGATCGTGCGCCAGCTCAGGCTTCGCGACATCGGTGGAATCGTGATTATCGACTTCGTCGACATGGTTTTGGAGTCCAACCGTGAGCTGGTCCTCAGGCGTCTTGTTGAGTGCCTGGGGCGCGATCGGACAAGGCATCAGGTCACTGAAATCACGTCTTTAGGGCTGGTCCAGATGACTCGGAAGAGGGTGGGAGAAGGCTTGGTTGAAGCTTTCTCAACCAGCTGTGAGGTCTGCGACGGCCGCGGGTTTATTGTTCACGAGCACCCCGTTGAGATTGGCGGCAAGTCCTACACGCACGGCAAACGCACGCAGGACTCTGACTCCCATCCCCGTGGTCAGCGGACGAAACCTTCACAGGAAGACTCTTCGCGCCCTGAAACCCACGTGGGTGATGAGAAAGTGCGGACTGCGCTCAGTGCGATCGCTGCAGCGTCTCTAGGTGCCACTGTCGGCGAAGACTCCCAGGACGGCCGCGGCGATCAGAAACCTGAGGCTGATGCTAAGCAGGCCGACGCCAAGCACACCGAGCCAGAACGTGTCGAACGTAAGCAGGTCGAGTCCGGGCGGGCCGAGCCCAAGCAGGACGGACCTAAGAAGCTTGACGAGATCTCTGCGAACCTGCCGGTTGCAGAGGAGCGTGCTCCGAAGGCACCTTCTGCCCCGGTTAGGCGTGTGGCAAGCCGGGCCGCTGGCAGCCCGCCCAGGCGGAAGACACCCGAACAAGTGGACCCTGCGAAGCAAGAAGCGGCTCGGGACGCAGTTCGTTCTCTGCTCGAGTCCGAGTAGTCGTGCGTTAGGCACGCCACAGAGTGCCTAATCGCACAGGCCAAAGCAGGGGAACCAGGCCCTGTCTCCTTGAACAGGGCGCCCGGGAGCGGCTAGATTTATTAGTCGGCGCACACCGTGCCAGGACTTTTCAAGGCTGGGTTCAACCGAGTCTTTCCTTTGAATGGTTCTTCGAATCAACTAAGTGAGAAGCGAGCAAAACGTGGTCTACGCAATCGTGAAGGCCGGCGGCCGTCAAGA
>CAYFRO010000026.1:0-21718 GCA_964345565.1 uncultured Actinomyces sp. | reverse complement strand
GCACGCGGGAGTTGTCCCCGTAGCCGGGCCAAAGGAACTTGCCGTCGTCGTCCTTGCGGAACCAGTTGACCTGGTAGACCTGGGGGAACTTGTCTCCAAGCTTCTCTCCCATCTCAGCCCAGTGCTCCCAGTAGTCGGCCATGTTGTAGCCACAGAAGGGCAGCATGGCGAACGGGTCGTGGCGCAAAGAACCAGCCTTCACGTCAGTCGCAGCAGCCGTGACCTCGGATGCAACCGTGGCACCCACGAAGACTCCGTGGTCCTGGTCGTAGGCCTCGGCAACCAACGGAACGTTGGTCGCGCGGCGACCGCCAAACAGGATCGCATCGATCGGGACACCCTCGGGAGCTTCCCACTCTTCAGAGATGATCGGGCACTGCCACGCAGGCGCCGTGAAGCGACTGTTCGGGTGCGCTGAAGGCTTACCGGACTCGGGGGTCCACTCTTCACCTTGCCAATCGATCAGGTGGTCAGGGGCCTCCTCGGTCATCCCTTCCCACCAAACATCGCCATCATCAGTCAGCGCAACGTTCGTGAAGATCGTGTTCGCCTTCATCGAGTCCATCGCCATCGGGTTGGTCTCGTAAGACGTTCCGGGAGCGACGCCGAAGAAGCCGGCCTCGGGGTTGATCGCGTAGAGGCGACCGTCTTCGCCCGGACGCATCCAGGCAATGTCGTCGCCAACGGTCTCAACCTTGTAACCCGGGATGGTGGGTTGCAGCATCGCGAGGTTCGTCTTGCCGCAAGCCGACGGGAAGGCGGCCGTCACGTAGAACTTCTTGCCGTCCGATTCGCGGGTTAGACCCAGGATCAGCATGTGCTCGGCCATCCAGCCATTGTCGCGGGCCATCGTCGATGCGATTCGTAGTGCGTAGGACTTCTTGCCAAGCAGTGCGTTGCCGCCGTACCCGGAGCCGTAGGACCAGATCTCATTGGTCTCGGGGAAGTGTGTGATGTACTTCTCTTCGTTGCACGGCCAAGTGCTGTCCTTCTGGCCCGGCTCAAGAGGCGCGCCAACAGAGTGGACTGCAGGCACCCATTCCTGGCCCTGAGAGATCAGGTCCATGGCGGGGGTTCCCATGCGAGTCATGATGCCCATGTTGACAACAACGTAGGGGGAATCTGTGATCTCAATGCCTAGCTGGGAGATCGGACCCCCAACAGGACCCATGGAGAACGGGATCACGTACATGGTCCGGCCCTTCATGGCGCCGTCAAACTTTTCGTGAAGGATCTCTTTCATTTCCTTCGGGTCAGCCCAGTTGTTGGTCGGCCCGGCATCCTCTTCCTTCTCGGAGCAGATGAAGGTGCGCGACTCGACACGGGCGACGTCTGAAGGTTCGGAGCGAGCCAGGAAAGAGTTCGGGCGCTTCTCGTCGTTCAGGCGGGTAAACATTCCCGTCTCGACCATTAGATCAGTCAAGCGGTCCCACTCTTCGCGGGATCCGTCAATAAACTCGACCTTTTCGGGCTTTGCCAGAGCGGCGATGCTGCTCACCCATTCGATAACGCTTTCGGGAGTGCCGGCTGGGGCGGCCTCACGGACATCAGTTTCGGTCACGGACATTAGGTGCTTGCCTCCTGTTGGGACTAGCGGATTCTAAAGAGACCACGTTGATCTCGATTCAGCCTCTCCATTGTCGCAAATTAGGAGAGATTAAGCATGGAGACAAAAACCCCGCAACACGGTCCGTTGGGGACACCAGTCACACCTTTTACGTTGGAACGCCAAGGCTCCCGACGCACACGTAAGGCAAAGCAGCAAGTTGTAGGACGGGTCACGTTTAAGTTCCTGGCGAAGACGGAGTCTCGCGATGGTAGATGGTCGTCCGCGCCTGGAACGACTATTTCGCACCACGGCTCGCGCGTAGTAGTTTGGAGGGGAACTGACGGGTGCCTTTGGCACCAGATCCCTACCCCTGCAAGCAGAGGAAGTCCAAGTTGGGTATCAAAGCCGACCGCGGCCCATCATTTTTCGAGCTATTGACGATGCAAGCTGAAAAGATTGTTCTTGCAACAGATTTGCTGCAACAGATCTTGGATGCTCACGGGGATGATCGCCCCGTGCTCCGGAACCGTCTCCACGACATTGAGCACGATGCAGACGAGCTGAATCACGAGTTCGTACAGAAACTGAACGCGTCTTTCATAACTCCCTTCGACAGGGACGACATGTCAGAACTTGCGCACCTGTTGGATGACTGCGTTGACCACATAGACGAAGCGGGCGACATAATCGTGCTGTACAGGGTGGAAGACATCCCTGATCCCTTCCACGACCTGCTCTCGCAGCAGGTGCAGCTCCTGGATCACTGCGCAAAGCTGACACATGACGCAATGCCAAAAATCAAGAAGCCCGCAGACTTGAAGCCGTACTGGCTAGAGATCAACATCCTTGAGAACCAGGCTGATCAGATCTACAGACGCACCCTGGCTCACCTGTTTGATTCCGACCTGGACGCCGTGAGCATTATCAAGCTGAAAGATGTTGTGGAGACCCTAGAAAAGTGCGCGGACGCCTTTGAAGAGGTCGCCCACGACATCGAAACGATCGCGGTCAAGGAGTCCTAGCTCGTGGACGTGAATGTCCTGTTGGTCGTCATTGTTATTGCGATCGCGTTGCTCTTCGACTACACGAACGGCTTCCACGACGCGGCAAACGCAATCGCCGCCTCCGTCTCAACGCGCGCCCTGAAGCCCCGTACCGCCCTGATAATGGCTGCCGTCATGAACGTTGTTGGCGCGCTTCTAGGCACCGAAGTTGCGAAGACAATTGGCGGTGGGATCATCGACATCAATGATTTCGCACTTGCCGATGATGTCTCACTGCAAAGGGCCGGCCTCATCATCGTGCTGTCAGCCCTGGTCGGTGCCGTCACCTGGAACTACATCACCTGGTGGTTCGGGCTCCCCTCGTCCTCCTCACACGCCCTAATCGGCGGATTGGTCGGCGCCGGCTTGGCATCCGCAACGCAAGTTGAGTGGCACGGAATCCTGAACCAAGTGATCATCCCCATGTTCGTGTCCCCGGTACTTGGCTTTGTGCTCGCCTACGTGCTCATGAAACTGATCATGGTCTGGTTGAAAAACCGGCCGTATCACTCGACCATGAGCAAGTTCCGCTTCATGCAACGCTTCTCAGCGGCCGCGATTGCCCTGGGGCACGGTCTCCAGGATGCTCAGAAGACAATGGGTGTCATCGTCATGGCGCTTCTTGCCGGCGGCTACGGCGAAACGCACAACATTTTTGACGAGGTCACTGGGGAGATGACAATCCCCCTGTGGGTGAAGCTCGCAGCGGCGCTCGCTATCGCCGCTGGGACGTACTCCGGTGGCTGGCGCATCATGAAAACCCTGGGCTCAAAGATGATCGATCTGGACCCAGCCCGCGGGTTCGTTGCCGAATCCGTGTCCGCAGCTGTTCTGTACGGGGCTGCCTACATCTTCCATGCACCGATCTCGACGACTCAGACCATGACCGCATCGATCCTGGGCGTTGGTGCAACCAAACGCTTCTCGGCTGTTCGCTGGTCTGTGGCTGGCAACATTGCCTCAGCCTGGGTGCTGACCCTCCCAGCGGCGGCAGCAGTGTCAGCGGTTATGTACTTTTTCTTCCACCTGGTAATACCACTCTAGGCGGGCTCGCTACGCTAGAGCGATTTTAGTAAGAGGCCGGTGCCGTTCAACTTCCAGCAGGGACCTGGATTCTCCGACCGTCACGTGGGCTACCAGCATTTCAGCCTTCCGTAGCTCGGGACGCGGGCGGTCCATCGCCGTAAGAACACGCCGGGCTGCCAGCGCCCGAAGAGGTACTTCCAGAGCCTGAAGCCCCGGGCCGTGGAACGAAACCACCACCGACTTTCGCTCGCCCTGTAGCAGCCCTTCCACCAGGTTGGAAGCAGCGCCCGGATCAAGGGCGGTAGCGTCTTCGGTTAAAGGTTCAGCAAGTTGCAGGGGTACGCCTCCCAGGGTTGCGTACGGAGCCACCGTCTGCTCGCATCTTCGCCACGGAGAGCTGACAACGCTCGAAATGCCGAAAGCTGAAAGAAGTGGCACCAGGTCGAGTGTCTGTGCGACCCCCATCCTGGAAAGGGGGCGCTCCGCTTCAAGACCTCCCCACTTGTCGCGCGAAACCGCGCGCGCATGGCGAAGCAACATCAGAGTCGACGTCTGCAGGTGGCCACGGCTTGCCCGTCCGACCAGTTCTGTCAATAGCCGTCTGTCACCTCTACGTGTCAGCATGTCCCTGGCTCGGTCGGGTGAGACCCATTGGACAACGTCGATTTCCCGTTTGGTGGCCCTTGAAACTGGGCGCCGAGTCGAACGGGCTGGGCCTTTCCCAACCTGCTGTCCCACCCAGTAGTAAACCTCTTTTAGGTGCCCCGACCCCAACCTGTAGCGCTGCGTCGTCATCGGCGCTCCAAGTGCAACGACTCGCCCCGTTTCTTCCTCTACTTCACGGACCGCCGCGACTGCAAGAGGCTCGTTGAGATTTGCTTTCCCTTTAGGCCAGCTCCAGTCGCGATACCTTGGCCGGTGCACAATCAGTACCTGCATGTCGGCTGGCGAAACGGAGACTCCGGGCGGCACGGGGGCGGCTCCGGGCGCGATTCGCCAAACGATCGCACCGGCAGCACGGACCATGCCTCGGGGGAAGATTATGGAACGCTTAGGCACGTCCCCACCCTATAGGTAGCTTCCGAAACGGCCCGCACCTCAGCGACCCACGACTCGGGAAGAGGCTTCCTGCATCAGTTCGACTTGAATGTCTCGAAGAGGCGCACCGAACTTGTCGTGCGTCTGCCGCTTCCACCGCCCGTTCTTCCGCAAGCGCCAGGACGACGTGCCTGGAGAGGCTTCAGTTCGGACTAGATTCGCCAGGTAATCAACGTGGTTCCTGTCCTCGATGCGAACCAGCGTCTCAACACGGCGGTCAAGGTTGCGGTGCATCAGGTCCGCGGACCCTATCCACACCTGCTCTTCCCCCGGGGGGCCGAAAGCAAAGATCCGTGAGTGCTCCAAGAAGCGCCCCAGGATAGAGCGAACCCTGATGTTCTCACTTAGCCCTTTAACGCCTGGACGAAGGCCGCAAATACCGCGCACTACCATGTCCGTCCGCACACCCGCTTGGCTAGCGCGATAGAGGGCGTCAATGATCCTCTCATCAACGATCGAGTTGACCTTGATGCCAATCCAAGCGTCTTCCCCGGCCTCTTTTCGCCTTACCTGCTCCTCGATCTTGTCAATGAGCGCGTTTCGGATGGAAACGGGGGCAACAACCAGGCGGTTGAAAGTCGACTTGGGCGCGTAGCCCGACAGCTGATTGAACACCCGGGTGAGGTCCTGACCGACTTCCGGATCCGCAGTCAGGACACCCAGGTCTTCGTACCCGCGTGCTGTCCCCGGATGGTAGTTTCCCGTGCCAACGTGGCAGTAGCGACGCAACTGGTCGGCATCCTGACGCACGACCAAGGACAGTTTGCAGTGGGTCTTTAATCCAAGCATCCCGTAGACGACGTGGACACCCGCCTGCTCGAGCTTGCGCGCCCAAGAAATGTTGGCCTCTTCATCGAAACGTGCTTTCACCTCGACAATTGCGAGAACCTGCTTATCTTGCATTGCCGCGTCGATTAGTGCCTGAACAATCGGAGAGTCCCCGGAAGTCCGGTACAGGGTCTGCTTGATAGCGAGCACGTTGGGGTCGCGAGCCGCTTGAGAAATGAAGTGCTGGACCGAGGTTGAGAAGGAGTCGTAGGGATGGTGAAGCAGGACGTCGTGGTTCCGGATAGAAGCGAAAATGTCCTGGGGTTTTGAGGACTCCACTTCGGTGAGGCCCGCCGCAGTCACCGGGACGAATGGAAGGTACTTCAGGGCCGGGATGTCCAGATCGTGGAGTTCGTTGAAGAGCGTGAAGTCAAGCGGTGGTGGAAGCTTGAAGACGTCGTCCGGGGTGATCTCTAGCTTGTCTGTCAGGAAATCAAGGACGAACGGACTGATCGTGTCTTCCACTTCCAAACGCACGACCGGACCGAAGCGCCTGCGCAACAGCTCTTCTTCCATTGCCGTAAGCAGGTTTTCCGCATCGTCCTCTTCGACCTCAAGGTCTTCGTTGCGCGTAACCCTAAACGAGTGGGCTTCTTCGACCTCCACCCCGGAAAACAGGTGGTCCAAGTGGGCAATGATCAGCTGTTCCAGGGTGATGAACGAGGCACCACCATCGCGGCGGACGTACTGTTCCGGACGCCCTTCTTTGCCGGCAGTGTCAACGCTGATCAGCCTAGGTAGGGACTCTGGAACCTTGATGCGCGCGAAATGGCGCTTCCCAGAAACAGGGTTCGTGAGGACCACTGCAATGTTCAGAGAAAGCCCAGATATGTAGGGGAAGGGGTGGCTGGGATCAACTGCGAGGGGTGTGAGAACAGGGAAGACCTGAGCGCGGAAGTAACGCGAGAGTCGATCCTTTTCCGACTGGTCCAGGTCACTCCACTGCCTAAAGTGGATGCCTGCTTCTTTCAGGGCCGGGTTTAAGTCATCCTGAAAGTTCGCAGCCTGCCTTGAAACCAGTTCCCGCGTCCTGTGCGTGATCAGGTCCAAGACCTCCCTGGGAGCCAGTCCCGACGCGCCAGGTTTCGCTATACCGGCTGCGATGCGGCGCTTGAGGCCGGCAACGCGGACCATGTAGAACTCATCCAAGTTGGAGCTGAAAATGGCTGAAAACCAGAGTCGCTCAAGCAGCGGCACCGTCTCGTCTTCTGACTGTTCCAGGACGCGTTCGTTAAACGCTATCCACGAAAGCTCGCGGTCCGCGAAACGTCCCTCAGGTAACGGATGTTCAAGCCCCATGTCCCGGCTGGTGTCTATTGGAAGACTCGTGACCGCATGCGGCGCGACGTCGTCTAGCTCTGGCGAACTCCCGTCCTCTTCCAAGCCGAACTCAGCGTCCGTGTGTTCCTCACCGATTAGCTCATCGGTATCGGCCGGGACAAGGAGTTCGTCGGGAAGTGCGGTCTCCAGAGGCTGGGCGCTAACCGCGGCTACATCTTCAGTCGTTGTCACGTCGCTCATCACTCCAGCGATCCAGCGCGCGCGTCGAGCGCACTTTGGTCAAGTTCGTTTGCCGTCTCCAGCAGGGCTCCCGGACGTCGGGTTACAGGATGCGCAAGCTGGTGGTTGTCGCTGGTCACCCATTCTGGACCGAACCGAACCCCGGCAGCCATGACACGCATGACCTGCGCAACGGCTTCGAACACGGGCGCTAAGTCCTCTTCAGTCGCGTACCCGAACAGGACTCCCTGCACGGCCTTCAGCGTGTCCTGAAGGCTCGGTACTGACTCTTCGTTCGCCACCCCGCGTGCTTCCATCGCTTGGACGCCCTCGTCGTACCTTTGTGTCACGACCTCCGGGTTCAGTTCGTGCCACTGCCAAAGCAGGTAGATTCGCCAGAAGGCCCCCGGCAGAGTGAACTCTGGGGAGCGCGTCCAGAATGCTGCGACAATGTCCGCGCCCTGCTCCCGAACCGCGGCCACAGCCTTGTCGACGTCTTCCTGCGAGAACCCTCCCGCCGGAACACCCATCAACGCCCAAGCCGTAGCGTGCGCCATGTCGGATTCGACAGAGGGGTCCTCGTCTCCAATGATCTCTTCGGCCTGCTCGGGGTCGAGCATCGCGGGTCTACGGAATTTGCGGTCCATTACACTGTCCCCTTTTTGTTTCACGCCTGCCACAGCGACGTGGCCTCACGGATGATCTACTTAATCGTAGGTCATCAAAGGACCCCTGGCACCTACCTGGCACCAGTCTTTCGGCCCCCGGCTAAGGTGGTGGCATCGGAGGGTGCGGCAAGGGGAAATCGTGAGCAAGGGAACCTGGACGAAGGCAAAACAGGCACGGGTCTGGCAAGGCGTTCTTGTCGGGGTATCGCTGGTGCTGATGGCTGTAGTCATCTGGCTGGATGTGGTTGGGAGTTTCTGGCAAGAAACCGTCATTCTTTCGGGCATCGCAGCAGGGCTCCTGACTTTTGTCCTAACGGCCACTTTCGTGGAGCGTTGGATGGCTCAGCGCGAGCACATCAAGTGGATCCCGGTTACTCGCCTTGCGCTCTCGAACATACTCCACTCGCTTGCCGACGAGGACCGATCAACAATCCGTCGCGGCGACGTAACGGTCCGAACACTTGACGTCCCCGCACGTCACACCATGGAAGACTACGACGCCTTACTACACCAGGTGGTGAAGGAACGTGATTCTCTGACCGACGCTTTAGCCCGCTGGGCGTCGTTCCTGGTGGCAAGTGCCGACGTGCAAGAATTGATGCTCCACGTCGCGAACGTCAGTGAAGCTCTTGACGACGTGCGGGACTCCATAGTGGAAGCGGAACAGTTGGGTGAAGACTCGCCCGATGGCTTAGCACGCGTCCAGAAAGAGATCCGCGCGTACAACTCATCCGCGACGGCACTGGTCGCGGAGATCGAGACAGTGCTGAGTCAGCTTGAGAGAGTTGAAGTACTGGCCGACTAGACCTAATTGCTTTGGCCGTGAGCTAAAGGCCTCACAGACCTGTAGCTCACGGCCGAAACGCGCGGGAAGCGAAGCCTACTTGGCGACGTCCTCCACGATCTCTTCCGCCGTGGCTACGGCGTCCTTGGCTCCCGCTTCGACGTCATCTTTCACGTCCTTGGCTTTGTCTTTGACATCCTCCACGACATCTTCAGCCGCGTCTTTCACGTCATCGACAGCGTCTTCAACTTCAGCCGGCACTGCGTCCGCGTCCAGATCACTTTGAAGATCGACCCAGTATTCTTCGGCCCAGGGATCCTCTACCGGGCGGGACCTGCGCCAAAGCAGGTAGCCGACAGACGCTACGCCCAGCGCAGCAACCGTGCATCGGAGGGCTCTTCCGCGGCGGCGCGGCTTCTTCGCGTGCTTCTCAACGTCCGCCACGACCTCTTCTACGTCGTCCTCAACATCTTTGGCCTTGTCAAGAAGCTTCTTCGCTTCCTCTTCCGTTGCTTCGGCCATCTTGATTACAACTGGCACGGCCGCTTCCAGGCCAACCTTTCCAAGATGTGCAGCCTTTTCGCCTAAGTCTTCGGCCTTCTTGCCCACCGACTCCGTTGCCTTTTCAGCGACTTCTGTCGCCTTGAGGAGCTTTTCCGCTACAGCGTGTGCGACCTCGGCCGCCAGATGCTTCAAGTTTTCCTGATCCATTGGTAACTCCACTTCGAGTGCTAGTTTCGGTCTCCACCTGCTTGTCCCTAATGTATTCACTCTAGCGCCCTTCCGCTAGCGCTGAGATGCTGGACTCCCAAACTGGGCGACAAAGTGAAAGGATGAGGGCATGAACGCAGTCATACACACCAGCATGGGTAAGATCCGAGTCGAACTGTTCCCGCTCCAGGCACCTTTCACCGTAAGAAACTTCGTGGAACTCTCCAAAGGGGAGCGCGAGTGGACAGATAAGGGTCAAAAGACCACACGTCCGCTCTACGACGGGACTATTTTCCACCGGGTGATTCCCGGCTTCATGATCCAAGGCGGCGACCCCGACGGAAACGGCACCGGCGGTCCCGGCTACCAGTTTGATGACGAGATCACGCCGGAACTCACGTTCTCGAAGCCCTACCTCCTGGCCATGGCGAACGCCGGAAAACGTATGGGCAGGGGCACAAATGGTTCCCAGTTCTTCATCACGGTTGAGCCAACTCCTTGGCTCAATGGGAAACACACGATTTTCGGCCAGGTTACGGACAAGGAATCCCAGAAGGTCGTTGACGCGATCTCCGTAGTCCCGACGGGCCCCGGGGACGTCCCTGTGACCCCCGTTGTGATTGAGCACATCGACATCGAGGACTAGCCCGGATGACGGATGCGCCCCGCTTCGGTCAGCGGGCTCCGCAGGAACGCCGGGAGAATTGCACCACCCACCCGTCGGTCCCGGCGACGTCGTATTGCAAGCGCTGCAACCGACCAGCCTGCGCGGACTGTTCAATTCGGACCGAAGTGGGGTCGATCTGTGTCGACTGTGCCCCAGCTGGAGCTCGAAGATACGGGAAGTCTCCCTGGAGCGGGAAGACCAGGAACCCTGGATCTAGCGGCGCGCTCCAAGCCCTAAAATCGAACCCGGTCACGGCGACCCTCATCGCGCTGAACGTAGCCATTTTCGTGGTCCAGCTGTTCACTCCCGTGCTGCTGAACCTGTTTGCCTTCAGCCCGAAATGGGCTGTTGCCCAGCCCTGGCGTTTCGTGAGTTCAGCCTTCGTTCACGCCGATTTCTGGCACTTACTCTTCAACATGCTGATGCTGTATTTGCTGGGATCGGCCGTGGAGCGAGTTCTTCGCTGGTGGCGCTACCTAGCTGTCTACCTACTAGGTGCGTTCGCGGGCTCGATGCTGATCTTAGGTTGGGTTTTTGCGGTTCCGGGAACCTGGGACGGCTGGACAGTGGGTGCTTCGGGCGCGATTTTCGGCCTGTTCGGCGCAATCCTGGTCCTGCAGAAGCGCGCTGGAATGTCGACGACTTCGATCTTGACCCTTCTGGCCATAAACCTGGTTTATGGCTTCGTGATGCCGGGAATCTCCTGGCAGGGACACATTGGGGGTTTCATCGGCGGGCTCGTGGCCGCGTTGCTCCTGGTAGCGATAGCCGATGCAACGCGACGCAAAAGTCGCACTCAAACCGTAGTGTGGTCCCTAGTTGGCATAGTCGGTCTTACCGCAGTCATGGTCGGCGGGACCTGGGGGATGTACGCCCTGTTGCTTTAGCTACCGCCACTTAAGCGTCATCAAGAACCCTGCCATCATGAGGCCCAGACCGATGATTAGGTTCCCGTACCCGATACCCGGGATCGGGTAGGACGTACCCGTGAAGTAGTAGATCACCAGCCAAACCAAGCCCAGAATCAGCAGGGTGATGAACGTGGGTGCCCACCACGGCGGGCTAAGAGGGATGCCCTTTGCCCAGTTGTCCTGCAAAGGCTCGTCATCATCCTTCTTGGTTTTAGCACGCTGGTTGCGCTTCTGTGGCTTCGCCATTCTTTCCTCCTGCAAGGCAGCTTTCGGTCGGGCCGAACAAGTCTCTACCCCATAGACTAACGGCGACGAATCGTTCGACCAAAGTCAGCACGGACAGGTGGACCACAATGGGAGGCAAGAAGCGTCGCACTGCGCGACATTTTTCGCACTCCAGCGTCTTGGTAGCTGTCATAGCGCTAGCGGCAGGACTCCTGCTGGGCGCGTCCATCACGACGCACCGCCACCTGAATGCTTCTGGGAGCGAAACGCTCACGGATCTGGTTGGGAAACGCGAGGCCGCCCTTGAGGATTTGGCCACGCAGGTCGAACAGCTACGCAAAGACGTGGAAAGCCTCTTGGATCAGGCGATACCTAACGCCAAACCGGGACACAACCGACCGCTCAGTGGCGTCAGCGTCAGCGGTCCGGGAGTTGTCGTGAGCCTCTCTGACTCCGCAGATGACTTTGTTGCCGACCACGGCACAGATGTGAACGACATGGTTGTCCACCAGCAGGACGTCGACGCCGTGGTCAACGCGCTTTGGCGCGGTGGGGCTGAGGCCATCGCAGTTCAAGGAGAGCGGCTAGCTTCAGGCACCCCACTGCGATGCGTCGGGAACGTGATCCTGGTAGGCACGCGTGCCTACGCCCCTCCGTACGTCATCGAAGCAATCGGACCGCAGGACTCAATGGTTGCTTCGATCGACCAAGATGAAAGAATCCAAGCGTTCAGACGCGATGCTCGCCGTTACCAGATGGGCTGGGAGCTAAGCCAAGTCTCTGACCTAACACTTCCCGCAGCCACGGAAGTGAGCGTCCCGAAACTGGCCGTCGCCGCCTCAGACACGTAGCCCCGAAGTCCCAGCGGACGCAACCATCTAGGATTACCGTATGTCTTTGCCGTACCCCAGCCGCGCGCAGCTTCGTGAAACGCCACCACCCAGGAGCGCTTCCCGTGAGCGCGGCGTGCTTCGCATGATCGTGCAGGTCTTCGGAGAGCTATTGATCACCGTGGGCGTGATCTTGCTCCTGTATGTTTTCTGGCAGCTCTACTGGACAACTTTCGAGGTTCAGGGAGGAATGACAGAGAGGATTGAGCACTTCCAGGCTGAAAATGAAGGAAAGCAGGAGTACACGGAAGTCCGCCGAACGGATGACCCGCCTGAAGTAGGGCCTGTCGCGTACGGCGAAGTGTTCGGCGTCCTTCACGTGAAGAAGTGGGGAATGGAAATCCCAATAGCCCAAGGAACCACACCAGAAGTCCTAAACAACGGGGACGCAGGACACTACCCGGAGACGCAGATGCCCGGGGAACTCGGCAACTTTGCAATCGCCGGGCACAGACGGACTTACGGCAACAACTTCAGGCGCGTTGACATCATGGAGCCCGGAGACCCGATTGTTGTCGAAACGGACAAGGCCTATATGGTCTACACCGTGACGGGACACAGGATCGTGTTGCCGTCTGAGACGGGTGTAATCCTGCCGGTACCCGACGAACCCGGGGTAGTGCCAACTGAACGCATTATGACCATGACGACCTGCCACCCTGAGTTTGGGAACTCTCACCGCTACATCCTGTGGTCAAAGATGGAGTACTGGGTTTCTAAGGAAGACGGCAGACCAGCGATCCTGGAGTAGCCACTGTTCAGGTGCTTGAATCTCCTTTAGGCGTCCGAACTAAGAAGGGAAACGAAACATAGTGTACGGCTTAATCTTTCGCCTGCTGCCGGGCCCGAAGTGGCTCAAAGTCATCTGGGCTGTGATCCTTATCGCCGCCGTTTTCTTCTTGCTCTTCGAGTTCGTGTTCCCCTGGGTGAACGACGAGTTCTTCGACTCTACCGTCGGCTAGGGGCGCCCTGGCCCTCCTAGTCCTCGGGGTCAGGCTCGGGCTCGGGCTCAGGCTCAGGCTCGGGCGGCGGCTCAGGAGCAGGTTCAGCTCCCTTGGAGATCACTAGAGAGACAGTGGTTCCCTGCGGCTGCTTTCCCTGCAGACTCTGGGAGATAACCGCCCCGGCAGGCACCGAACTACTGTACTGCTGAGTGACTGTCGTGCGCAGTGTCAAGGCACTGAGCCTGCTAACAGCATCGCTCTCTAGCATGCCGGTCACCACGGGAACCTCTACCATCCCGCTTGACACAACAAGCTCGATCTTGCTGCCCTTGGGCTGAATCGAGCCTGCCTGAGGGACGGAGCGAATGACCTTACCTTCCGCAAAAGCGGGATCGTCCTCGGAGCGAACATCGCCCAGGACAAAACCGGCGGCCGTTAAAGTCTCTTCAGCGTCCGCCAGAGAGTACCCGCTAAGCTTTGGAACCTCGGTGCTGGAAGGCCCTGCGGAGAGCTGTACCACCACTTCGCCGCCGACTTCAATCTGACTCCCTTCATGGGGGTCGACCTCTGCCACAAGACCGTCCTCGATGGTGTCGGACGCGACCGGCTCCCCAAGCACGAACACCAGGCCTTCTTCTTCGATGAGGTTCTTCGCCTCAGTCTGCGAAAGGCCGATGAGCCCACCTGGGACCGAGGTCATTTCGATCTCATCCTTCTTTCCACCAGACGAAACGAACACCCAGATGACGGCTGCAACCATCGCAACGGCAACCAGAATCAAGATCCAAAGCCAAACGGTCGACGCTTTCGACTTCTTTTTCGTTGCAGTCTGGACGGGAATCGCGCCCGTCTTGGTTTGAGACGTGCCCTGTAGGTCGGTGCGAGCCGGAGCACTGTAGGCCACGGTTTCGGTCACAGGATCAACACTTTGAAGCACCCCGGTTGCAGCTGTAGCGTCAAGTGCTTCCCATGCCTCAAGTGGCGGGGCCTGCACAGGCAGTCCCTCGGCAGCCCGCGACAAGTCGACTGCCATGTCAGAAGCAGAGGCATAGCGCTCTGCCGGGTCCTTCGCAAGAGCTTTCAACACCACCCGGTCCAAGGCTTCCGGCACATCACTGGCGATAGAGGACGGGACAGGAGGGGGCTCAGAAACGTGCTGGTAGGCCAGCGAAACCGCGCTATCGCCGGTAAAAGGCGCCCGGCCCGTCAGGAGTTCGAACAGAACGCAGCCCGCAGAATAAACGTCTGAACGTTCATCGATGCGCTCACCCCTGGCTTGTTCCGGGGACAGGTAGAGCGCGGTGCCCACAACCGCATTCGCTGAGGTCATCGTTGCCTGGGAGTCCGTCATGGCACGGGCGATCCCGAAGTCCATGACTTTCACCTTGCCCCCGTTCGTGAGCATGATGTTCCCTGGCTTTATGTCACGGTGCACCAGTCCTGCGGCGTGTGAGTAGGCAAGGGCAGATAGGACTCCCTCAGTGATCTCAACGGCTTCTGGGATCGGCACCGGTGTGCCGTCAGACAAGAGCTCCTTAACGGTGTGGCCCTCCACGTACTCCATCACGATGTACGGGACCATCACGGTCTTGCCGTCACTTCCCTTGGTGGCCTCTTCCCCGGTGTCGTAGACGGCGACGATGTTCGGTTGGTTTAGCGAAGCAGCGGCCTGCGCTTCCCTCCGGAACCTGGTCTGGAAAACCGCGTCCCTTGCCAGATCGAGGCGGAGCATCTTGATTGCCACCAGCCGCGAAAGCCGGGTGTCGCGCCCAAGGTGGACGGTCGCCATGCCGCCACGTCCGATCAGCGAGCGGAGTTCGTACCTGCCGCCTAGCAGGCGAGTATTGGGCGAAGACATGTCTGTCCCTCCGTTGAATGCACAGCCACTGGAGATCCCAGGGCTTCTAGAGCTTCGACTCCCGGATGATCCCTCACCATTGCAATAACAATAAGTATGACGGTTAGAACCGTAAGCGCCACGATAATCCACATTCCTAGAGAGGAGTCGAGTGGTCCGGACCCCGTCTTCTCTTGTCGGGATCGCTGAGGACGGGACTGGACGGACGGTCTTTTCGGCTGAACCGAAGCTGCATTAGCGGAAACGCCCTCCGCCAAGGGCCTCCACTTCGGTCGGCCCCCAGACTCGCCGCCCCCTGAAGGCAACGGGCGCTCTTGGATGAAGCTGGTGGGTCCTGTGTCTTTCAGTCGCGAACGAAGCTCGGGAGGCGCCTGAACCTTTTGGGGCAGATCGGGCTCCCGTGCTGGTTGCGGTGGGTGAGACTTTGGCTGGGACTTTTGCAGCTGCCTGGTCCCCGCATCAGACTCCGGCTGATCCTGCCCCTCGTCCGGGAGTGGCAAAGGCATTGGTCCGACCTGGCCACCCACCTCCTTCGCAACGCTTCCTAAAGAACGGTTGAGCGCGGCGCCTGTACTTGGCCGCTCACTAGGGTCCTTAGCCAGTAGCGAGAACACGACCCTCTTCATGGATTCGGGTACGTCGCCCGGAAGAGGCGGGATCTCATCCCTCACGTGCGCCATAGCGATCTCGACAGGGGACTTGCCCGTGAACGGCCGGGCGCCTGCCAGGGCCTCGTACGCTATGACTCCAAGGGAGTAGAAGTCTCCGGCAGTGCTCGCTTCCCCTCCCATTGCCTGTTCGGGGGCCAGGTATTGGGCCGTCCCCATCACCATTCCTGCAGCGGTGAGGTTCGCTTGTCCCTCAGCGAAAGAGATCCCGAAGTCCGTGAGCTTCACGACGCCGTCCGGGCGAATCATCACGTTTGCCGGTTTGATGTCCCTGTGAACGACCCCGGCTTGATTCGACGCGTCCAGTGCGTAGGCCACCTGCGCCAGGATGGGGATCAGCTGTGCAGTCGATAGGCGTCTACCGTCCCCTACGTAGTCGGTTAGGGGGCGACCGTCGACCAGCTCCATCACGATCCAGCCTTGGCCCTCATCCTCGCCAGAGTCCATGACTGTAGCGATGTTCGGGTGCCGGGCCCGCACCGTGTTCTTGGCCTCTAAACGCAGCCGAGAAAGGGAGATTTCCTCCCCCGTCAGTTCTGGACGCAGCACTTTCGCGGCGAGGACGGCGCCCGTGCGTTGGTCGCGAACCCGCCAGACCTCTCCCATGCCACCGGTCGCGATTCGGCTGAGCAGGGTGTAGCGGGCTCCCAGTACCCTGCCGGCGCGAACCGTCGATCGTGGCCCATTCTTTTCACTCATCGAAGCCCCACCTCCAAAAGCTGACTCACGATGGGAGCTGCGACGGTCCCACCGGCTGGTGTTGGGTCGCTCTCTGAGCCTTCCACGATGACTGAAACCACGACGCGGGGGTCGTCTGCCGGCGCGAAACCAACCGTCCAAGCGTTCGTCCGCCCGTTCCCTACCTCCGCGGTACCAGTCTTAGCTGCGACGCTCACGCCGCTCAGGCCCGCACGGCTTGCCGACCCGTAGGGCTGTTCGACGGCGTCCACCATCATCGCCACGACCTCAGCCGCGATTTCTGCGCGGACAGGGTTCGCCAGCTCCCTTGGGACAGTCGCAGTCAGTTCCTTATTGTCTGCGTCAACTACCGAGTCAACCAGGTACGGCTGCATCATCACCCCGCCTTTAGCGACCGCCTGCACGACCATCGCCATCTGAAGAGGGGTGACCTGCACGTCCGACTGCCCCAGAGCACTCAAAGCCAACTGGGCCGCATCGGGATTCTCAGGGAAAACGGAAGGCGTAACGGTGAGTGGGATCTTGATAGTTTCGCCAAAACCGAAGCGGGAAGTCACGTCCTGCAAGGCTCCAGCCGGTAGTCCCTCGGACGCAATGACGAACGTTGTGTTACACGAGCGCGCGAAGGCTTCCGAAAGAGTCGGGTTGCCATCCCCGCACTCCGAACCGTTCACGTTCCTTACGGCCGTCGATGTGCCGGGGAGCAACGTTGACGGTGGGGATTTCATCAGCGTGCCGGGGGAGGTTCCGCTCTCTAAGAGCGCTATTGCAGTCAGGATCTTGAAAGTTGAGCCGGGCGCATAACGGTTCCCGGCGATAGCCCTGTTGTCGAGTGGTCGTGCGGGATCTTGCTCTAGGCTTTCAGCCGCGGCTGCGGCCACTTCGGAGTCCAGGGACGCGAGTGGTTGGGGGTCAAAAGAAGGCGACGAGTAAAGGGCCAAGACGGCACCTGTCTTGGCGTCAAGGGCGACGACTGCGCCCGCACGATCGCCAAGAAGCTCAGCCGCCTTTTCCTGCATTGCGGGGTTGATCGTGAGCCGCACACCCCCACCTTGGCGAGGGTTTCCCGCGACCAAATTTCGAAGGCGTTGCCAAAGCAGCTGATTGGTTGAGCCCTCCAAGACCGCGTTCTCTGCGGACTCGATTCCGGTTGCCGACATGTTTATCGCAGAGAAGTACCCGGTGACCGCGGCATACAGAGGTCCTTCCGGGTACTGCCGCTCGTAGTTTGAGGAGCCCTCAACTTTTTTCGACACCGCAACCGCGAAGTCCAAAACAATGATCGGGCCCCGGTCGCGCTCCGCTGCCTGAAGGTACCGTCGCGAGTTCCGTTGGTCTGCAACCAGGCTTGGAGCCAGAACGAATTGCACCATGGTAACCGCGACTCCGAGGACTGCGAAAAGCGCGACCGTCACAACGAAGAGCTTACGGATCTGCGGGTTCAAGAGAGCCTCCCGGAGTCCGGGTCAGCTAAAGAAATGACCGGTAAGGTCCCTGTCGCAGGCTGGTCCTCTTGGACGGAGGCAATGTCTGTCCACGTCTTCGCCTTGGGAGCAGGGCGCCTGGCCGCATCTGAGATTCGTAGCAGTAGCGCCACGGTGATCCATGAGGCGATCATGGACGATCCCCCCGCAGCGAGGAAGGGTGCGGTTAGGCCAGTCAGGGGGATGACTCGCGTTATGCCTCCTAGAACAACGAAGACTTGGAGACCTATCGAGAAGGCTAGGCCTACCGCGAGCAGCTTGCCAAAACCGTCGCGAGTGCCCAACGCTGCCCGAAAGCCACGCTCGATCAATATCAAATAGAGCAACAGAATCGCTGCCATGCCAACAAGTCCCAGCTCCTCGCCCAAAGAAGCCAGGATGAAGTCCGAGTCAGCGAGTGGCACCAGCTGCGGGTATCCCCTACCCCAACCCGTCCCTAAGAGCCCTCCGTTGGCCATCCCAAACAGGCCTTGGACCACCTGATACGACCCACCGTCTGCCCCGTAGACCTCAGGCGACATCGCATTCAGCCAGATCACAAACCTGCGTTGGACGTGCGGGAAAAGCTTGATCGCCAAGAACACTGCCGGCACGAAAAGCAAGGCGCCGATCGCCATCCATGAGATCCGGTTCGTCGCGACGTAAAGCATCGCCACGAACATTCCGAAAAACAAAAGCGAAGTGCCCAGGTCTTTCTGGAGAACCAGAATCGCAATCCCCATCAGCCACACGACCAGGATCGGGCCAAGATCCCGCAAGCGCGGCAGGCGCATTCCCAGGAACTTCGGGCCCCCGATCGAGAGCTTGTCACGGTTGCTCACTAGGTATCCTGCGAAGAAGACCGCGAGCGTAATCTTGGCGAACTCTGCGGGTTGGAACTGGAAGGCGCCGATTTTCGCCCAAACGCGGGCCCCGTAAATCTCTACCCCCACCCCGGGCAACATCGGGAGAAGAAGCAGCACTAGGGAAACAACCATGGAAGTGTAGGTAAAGCGACGGAGCGTCCTGTGGTCGCGTAGCACAAACAGGATCACTGCTGCCGTCGCAAGACCGGCCAACGCGAACACCAGTTGGCGATTCCCGGTCGTGTACCTTCCAAGCACCTGGTAAGACAGGTCCAGCCTGTGGATCATAGCCAGCCCCAGCCCTGTCAAAGCCACCGCGATCGGCAGTATGACAGGGTCCGCGTACGGTGCAGTTAGGTGCACCAAGACTTCTGCCGCGACTGCTAATCCTATGAACAGTCCCGCGTAGAGCCAAAGATTTTCCGGGAGGGTCCCCGTCCTGTTCAAGGTGGTTAAGACGTACCCCAGAATGCCAAGCAAGGTCGCTAAAAGCATGAGGGCCATCTCTAGCAGGCGCCTTGGCCGTGCCCCGGAAACCTGTACGGTGGCCATTACTGCTCCCCCGACTGGGACTCTGCAGAGGGCTTCTGCAAATGCAGCCATCTCTGCATGACCCTGCCCTTGAGTTCTTCGAGGTAGTCGTCGATTTCTTCCCTAGAGGAACGCATGACCGGCTCCTGGAGCCGCTCCTGGTCAACGCGGGGCAGCTCGCGCAGTTCAAGATCAGCGACTTCGACTGGTTTGGAGAACTCCCAGGGCCCAAAGGTTTGTGGGATCCCCTGATAGATCACGATCTCGGTTCCAGTGCTCTGCACGTAGTACTGCTTTTGGGACCACTGCCAGCCAAATGCCAAGCCGCCTCCGACCAGGCCCAGCAGGAGCACTAGGGAGATGGTCCAACCCCAGAGGCGCTTCGAGTGCGAGGACTTCCGCTCGCCCTCGTCTTCGTCCAAAGTCGGCTCCGGATCAACCGGAACCAGGGCTGCGGCCCGGCCGGCCGCCGTGTCCGTGCCTTTGGTGGGCGCATCGCGGTCCACCGCGGCCGCCCCTACTATCTCTGGAACCTGCGGCTTGAAGCTTCCGACCTTGACAACGTCCGCTAGCACCACCGTTACGTTGTCGGGGCCGCCTCCCCGCAGTGCAAGCGTCACCAACTCATCGGCGCATTCGTCGACGTCCCGGATCTCTAGCATGGTTTCTGCGATTGTCTGGTCGGAGACAACGCCGGAGAGCCCATCCGAACACAGCAGCCACCTGTCGTGCAGGACGGCCTCACGCATCGTGGCATCCGCTAGGACCGGACCCGGCGAATCGCCTAGCACCTTGACAACGACGTTGCGTTTCGGGTGGGTTTCGGCCTCCTCAGCCGTGATCTGCCCAGTATCCACCAGGTACTGAACCAGCGAATGGTCGGCGGTGACCTGGCTCAGGGAACCGTCGCGAAGCAGGTAAGCCCGCGAGTCGCCTATGTGGACCATCGCGAGCTTATGTTCGGATCGCAGGATTGCGGTGCAGGTGGTGCCAAGACCCCGGAGCTTCTTATCCTGTTCGCTACGCTCAACCAGCTCATCGTGCGCGCCTTGTAGCGCTTCCATGAGGTTCGTCAGCAACTGGTCCGATGGTCCAGGCGCGTCGTCCAAGGGTGCCAGTTTACCGACAACAATCGAAGAGGCAATGTCGCCCCCCGCCGGCCCACCCATGCCGTCAGCTAAGACCAGCAACCGGGAGCCGGCGTAACCCGAATCCTGGTTGTTCTTTCGGATCAGTCCGACGTCCGAGCGCACCGCGAAATGGAACTCGACTGCCACTCAGTTCACCAATTCGAAAGTTGTCTGCCCGATTCTGGCAGAGGTTCCCACAGGAAGGGGCCGCGCGTCGCCCACGCGTTCGTCGTCCACGTAGGTTCCGTTTGTGGATCCCAGGTCCACGATCGCCCACTGCCCTGAAACGTTGCGTAGCTCTGCGTGTTTACCAGACGTGTAAGGATCCTCTAGCACCAGGGTGGAAGAAGGAGCCCTTCCGATGGTGACGGGCTGGGTCCCAAGCGGGATCAGAGTCCCCTGCAACGGCCCCCCTGTTATGAGGAGTTTCGTGGGACTCGCGCCTGAGGACAACGCGGGGCCACGTTTCCGAGTCTTGTTCTTCTTGGCTCTTCCCGCACCGCGAGGCGTGACAACCGTCCCGAAAACGTCCCTTCGCAGGGTGCTCACAACACCGAACACCATCAACCACAGCAGGACTAGGAACCCGATGCGGAAGACGGTGAAAGCTAGGTCAGAAGTCATGAAGAGTTAGTCCCCCGGATGCGTCCAGAAAAGGATCCGCGTTCGGCCAATCGTAATCTGATTCCCATCAAGCAGGGTCGCGGCATCGACCTTGTGTCCTTCGACAAATGTTCCGTTCGTTGAACCAAGATCGGTCAGGATCACGCCATCCGGCGTTATCCGCAGCTCGACGTGCTTTCTAGACACCCCTGCGTCGTCGACAGTGATGTCCGCTTTTGAAGACCTCCCCAGGACGGTGACGTCTTCTGTAAGGAGCCACTTTTCTCCGCCGACATCGATGATCGGATGGGTAGCTGATGCAGCCGCAGACAGCGCCGGCGCTACCTTCCCTTTCTTTCGGCTTGCTGCAACCGACAGCATTCCTGGGGTTTCTTCTGGGTCTTCGGAGAACCGAACGGTAACGGGGCCCATTAGAAGGTAGTCGTGTGTTTCGGCGTGTTTCGTGGCCTCTGACTCAAGCTCAGTCACGACTTGCTCCAGACCTTGCCCCTGGATCTCCTTGTAGTCGGCGGGCGCAACCTGAACCTTAAAATTGTTGGGTGCCACGGGAGAACCGTCAGAGCCTGCGCTGGACTCCGCTGCGTCGTCCATCGCTCGGTGGATTGCGGAGGAAATGTCCACGACTTTCAGGGAAGAGCGGAAGACCTTAGAGAAGACAGAGTTCACACCCTTTTCGACAGCGTTTTCGAAGCGGTCAAAAAACTTCATTGCCCTGACCTTCCCATTGTCTATGCCGGACCGAACCAGTAAGAAGTAAGGTCGATAGCAGGTCTCCCTACCCGCCTTGGCTAGAAAACCTTACTAAACGCAACGCGTGCTTGGGCTGGTGCCCCATTGAATGGTACCGCGGACACGTTCGACGAAAGGCGGTCAGCCGAAGCCAAAGCGTGATCTTCGTCAGTATCTCCCGAAATTTCCTCCACCCGCCACTGGCCCGGTATAGTGTTGGTTCGTCGGTGATGGGTCTTTCCCAGCATTTACAGCGCGAGTGGCGGAATAGGCAGACGCGCACGGTTCAGGTCCGTGTGCCCGTGA
>CAYFRO010000025.1:0-21759 GCA_964345565.1 uncultured Actinomyces sp. | reverse complement strand
TGGAAGTTATGTGGCTCTGTAACGACTACCTGTTGCCCTACCTGACACTGGACCTGAAGAAGTACTCGACGATACCGATTGCTGTTCAGAGCTTGCGCGGTGGCTACGGTGCTGTTGACATGGGCGCCCTGATGGGTGTTCTAGTGCTGGCCATGATCCCAGTTATCATCTTCTACGCCGTGGCCCAACGCCACATCATTCAAGGTGTCGTTGCCGGGGCTGTCAAAGGCTAGAAAACACAGGGCCGGCCGAAGCCGGAAGATACAGAACCTGACCCGCGGTCGGAACACTCTTGGTGTGCCGGTCGCGGGTTTGGGTATGGAGAAGGGTCTGAGCGGGGAGAAGAATGAGCCAAAGCATCGGGTTTCCAATAAGCGGCAAAGAAAACGAACGCCGCCGAGCACTACTTCCAACTGATGTCGCGGCGATAAGAACCCCTGAAGCGTTGTTCTTTGAGCGCGGGTATGGGGAAGTGCTCGGGTTTCCTGACGGCGACTACATGGAGGCCGGTGCGAACATTGTCAGCCGAGAAGATGCCTTAGCCCAACAGGTTATCTGTGATCCTAAGGTCGGGGACGCCTCTTACATCACAGAGCTTTCTGCCGGCCAGACCATTTTCGGCTGGGTCCACGCCGTACAGAATCGGCACCTAACGGATCAGCTGATCGAACGCAAGCTGACTGCAATCGCCTGGGAAGACATGTTCGACGCGGGCCGCCACGTGTTTTGGTACAACAATGAGCTCGCAGGTGAAGCTGCCGTTATCCACGCCTACACCGTCTACGGTGCGTTGCCATACGGGCAGCGAGTTGCATTGCTGGGTAACGGGAACGCGGCTCGCGGAGCGTTCCGGTCTTTAGCTCTCTTTGGGGCAGAAATAGTCACGTACGACGAGAATTCCTCACCCTACCTCCGCCAAGACCTCAGCCAGTATGACGCGGTCGTGAATGCGGTCCTTTGGGATCCCCTCCGCGAAGACCACCTGGTTTGCAGGGAAGACCTAGCTCTAATGAAGCCTCGCTCACTGGTTATTGACGTGAGTTGCGACGAGGGAGGGGGAATCGAAACTAGTGTGCCCACGACCATCGAAAACCCCTCTTACGTCATTGACGGCGTCTTTCACTACGTCGTTGACCACACGCCGGCACTGCTGTTCCGTCAAGCGTCTAAGTCGATTAGTGCGGAGGTTGCGCCGTATCTTGACCAGCTCAGTCAGGGAATGCAGAGCGAGGTTCTGGACCGGGCAACCATCATGAAAAACGGAGACATAGTTGATCAACGTATTTCAGAGAGGCGGGGGAGGAACCTATAGCGTGCGCCACGGGAGTGATCACGCTCGGTAGGCTGCGGCGCCTAAACGTTACACACAGCATCAGTGCGCGAGTCTCCAGACGCGCCTAACTGTTGGAACCTTGTACAAGGAGAAAGCTGAGCGACGCAGGTCGGCCAATCGAACGAAATGGCCCCTGACCCAGGGAACGCCGGGGATCTTTCGGGGAAGGGAGTCCGCACGGCGACTTCTTCCTGGCAACAACAGTCGGTGTACCCGACGGGTTCTGGACCCCGCGCCAGCTGACGGGGTCTCGCTACGCCAGCTGGAACACTCGGTGTCGCGAGGTCCGGTAGGCTCGGCGCATGGCTGAACTTGACTACGCATTCCTTGCTGACTACGCGGTTGTCGAAGCAGGGAAGCTAAGCGCTATGGGCGCTAGTTTCACCGAAGTGGTGGTTCCCGCATTCCCGACGGGACTTCGTCTACATGTCGCGGGCCGCGTGCGGGCGCAGACCAGCGAAGACGACATTGAGCTACTACTTTCGGTGACTTCCCCGGACGGGACGTTCCAACTTGAGGGGGCCCTGGCGCTTGAGACCGAGGGCGCAATGCCCTACCGGGACGACCTGATCGGGCTCCTTTTTGCCGTTGGGATGGAACTGCCGCTACAGGGCCCAGGACTTTGTGAAGTAGTCCTCTCTCTGGACGGTGAACAGGCACGTATCCTCCGTTTTGACGTGGTGGGGCCGGCGTGACCTACGCGTTGCGTTTCACCTTCCATGCCAAAGAACGGATGGCCATGCGGGGCATCTCGAAGAAGAGGGTGCGCCAAACGCTAGATGACCACAGTTCCCGCACGCCCGGGCACACAGCCGATTCAATGAAGTTCTACGGTCCGAAACCCCCACCTCCGGTTGTTGTGATCACGTCGTGGCCGCCAGACAAAGGGAAGTTGGACGTGGTGACCTGCTATGAGAAGTAAGCGGGCTGGAGTCGGCGGCGGGAAGCAACTGGTAATCAATGCCGTCCGCTGTGGGTTGGGCAGGACAGGAACTGGGTCAGTGAGAGGTGGGGCTGATGATGAGTGACGAACAGCTGCAAACGGGCAGGGAGCCGCACGTTCTGGTTGTGCAAGTGGATCCCGCAGCGAACGCTGCGTACTTACGGATCTCGGACTCCTCGATCGCAAAAACCGAAGAGCTGAACGACTGGACCCTGGTCGACTTAGACCCCGCCGGAAAACTTGTCGGCGTTGAGATCCTGGGGCTGTCCTCTCCAATCCCTCTGACTGAGCTGCAATCGAAGTTCGGCCTCAGCGAGCAGGCGGCAGACCTTATCGGGAAGCTGAAGCATTCCATTGCCGGGATCTGGAGCCACGGGGTAAGTCCCGACACGGTGCGCACACTGCCCGCACCGATCCTGTTTCGCGCTTAGGATCCGCGATGGAGCAAGAGCGTTTCGATCAGCTGGCGGACCGCTTTGAGGAGGCGCGGGACAGCAACGGAGACCCGCTGCGAATGCACGCGCTCTTGGTGGGCCAAGGCGAGCGGCAGTTCTTGCACAGGTTCGGGGGGAGAGCAGGTCCCTCGGACATCCGCAGTCTCAGCAAAACCGTCCTGACGTTGATTGCTGGGACGCTTGCCGCCAGGGACCCTAGCTTCGGGTTGGAAACTGCCGTGTGGGAGCTTCTGGAACCCGCGGTGGAGCGGTCTTGGGTGGCGGGCGCGACTCGCGCTTACAGCGGCGACTTCCCCGGCGGTGCGTTTTCTAACGCCACGCCGCCTTCTGGCAGCACGCTTTCGAACGGAGCGCTGACCGCACAGCGTGAGCCAGCCTGGCGGGACCCAAAGAACCAGGAACGGTGGAAGCAGGTGCGAGTCAAGCACCTGATCAGCCACACCACGGGCTTCGACCAGGTGCTCATGATGCGCGGCGATATCAAAGACTTGGACCCTGCCTCCCTGCTTAGCTACGTGGCCGGCTCACCGCTGAAACACGAACCTGGCCAGCACTACTTGTACTCGAACGCCGGGTTCTACCTGCTTTCCGCATTCCTAGAGCTGTACTTGAACAGTCACGGCCAAGGAAGCTTAGAGGACTTCGCGCGGGAAGCGTTCTTCGAGCCCCTTGGAATCGACGACTGGTCGTGGGAAAAATACGGGGACTACTTGGCGGGAGCGACCAGGCTTTGGCTGAACCCTGAAGACGTGGGGAAAATAGGGCATCTGCTCCTGGCGGAAGGACGCATCGGGGGCGACACCGGGCGTCAGTTGGTTCCACGGGAATGGGTGCAGTACATGCGCACTCCCACGGCCCTGACGCCGGGTGTTGAGACCATGAAGAACGACCGGTTCCGCAGACACGCCTACGGCTCGGGCCTATGGGTCGGGGCGAAAGAAGGCATCTTCTTCGGACATGGAACCGGCGGCCAAACGCTGCTGGTGTTGCCTCAGTGCAACGCAGTCGTCGTAACCCTTGCGGACCAGGGCGACGTAAAGTCGTTAGAGGAAGTAGTCGAGCAAGTCGCCCAAGCGCTTTAGTAGGGGACCTCACTGAAGCCCGGGTGAGCCTCACGACAATCTGGCTGACTCCCACTGAAGTCGAGGTGAGCCTCACCGTAGTCCGGGCCCTGGTGCAGCCCTGGCCCGCCAGCGGCGACTATCATAAGACCCGAAAGGCAGGCCCATCCAAAAGAAGGGCCGCGAAGCAAAGGTTTGGCGCAAGCTCAGCAGCGCTGGAACGCAGGGGACACGTGGCATCTACCAAAGTGATCGTCGACGGTGAAGAACAGGAAGTCGAGCCCGGAACCACCGGGCTAGACCTCTACGGAAAGCAGAAAAACATTGTCGCCATGAGTGTCGGCGGCACGCAAGTCGACCTGGCAACAGAACTGAACGACGGCGATGAGATCACCGCGATCACCATCGATTCTCCAGAAGGCCTGCAGATTGTCCGACACAGCGCCGCGCACGTCCTAGCCCAGGCAGTCCAGAACACGCTGCCCGACGCGAAGCTCGGCACGGGCCCCCCGATTGTTGAGAGCTGCTACTACGACTTCGACGTTGAAGAACCCTTCACCCCCGAAGACCTGAAGGCCCTTGAAAAGGCCATGGCACGCATTGTGAAGGAAAACCAGACCTTCGTCCGGCGTGTCGTGACTGAAGACGAGGCGCGTGAACAACTCGCGGCCGAACCGTACAAGCTTGAGCTCATTGACGACAAAGCTGGCGCCACCAGCGAAGACGGCTCCGCCGTTGAGGTGGGCGGGGACGTCCTCACCATTTACGACAACACTCGCCGCAATGGCGAGGTCGCGTGGAAAGACCTTTGCAGGGGCCCCCACGTCCCTTCAACCAAGTACCTGGGCAACGGTTTCGGCCTGACCCGTAGCGCTGCCGCCTACTGGCGGGGCAGCGAAAAGAACCAGCAACTCCAGCGCATCTACGGGACCGCATGGCCCACAAAGGAACAGTTGCGCGACTACCAGGAGCGTATGGCCGAGGCGGAGCGGCGCGACCACCGCAGACTCGGCAGCGAACTGGACCTGTTCTCTTTCCCTGAAGAAATCGGCTCGGGCCTGCCCGTCTTCCACAGGAAGGGAGCAGCCATCCGGATGGAGATGGAAGACCACTCCCGCAAAAAGCACCTGGAAGGCGACTACGAGTTTGTCTCAACTCCCCACATCACCAAGGGGGAACTGTTCGAACGCTCCGGTCACCTTGGGTGGTACAAGGACGGGATGTTCCCACCCCTCCACGTGGATGAGGTCGTGGACCAGGAAACGGGCGAGGTCGTGAAACCCGGCCAGGACTACTACCTGAAGCCAATGAACTGCCCCATGCATTCGTTGGTCTTCAGCTCCAGGGGGCGCTCCTACCGCGACCTGCCAATGAAACTATTCGAGTTCGGGACCGTGTACCGGTACGAAAAATCAGGTGTTGTTCACGGCTTGACGCGCGCCCGCGGTTTTACCCAGGATGACGCCCACATCTACTGCACCCGCGGACAGATGAAGGATGAGATCCGTGAAGTGATCGACTTCGTCCTGGACCTGCTGCGCGACTACGGTCTTGAAGACTTCTACCTGGAAATGTCGACTAAAGACCCCGAGAAGTACGTGGGGACAGATGAGATCTGGGAAGAGGCCGAAAGCACGCTGCGTGAGGTCGCAGAAGAGTCTGGCCTGGAACTGATCGAGGACCCGGGTGGGGCGGCCTTCTACGGACCCAAGATCTCCATCCAAACCCGCGATGCGCTTGGACGGACCTGGCAGATGTCCACCATCCAGCTTGACTTCAACACGCCAGAGCGCCTGGACCTTGAATACACCGAAGCTGACGGTTCCCGCCAGCGCCCAGTGATGATCCACCGCGCCCTGTTCGGTTCCATTGAGCGGTTCTTTGCGATCCTGCTGGAACACTACGCAGGGAACTTCCCACTGTGGTTGGCGCCCGCGCAGGTGCGTTTGGTTCCCGTCGCTGAAGCGTTTGATTCCTACCTGGAGGGGGTCGCGAAACAGCTGAAGAAGCAGGGGATCAGGGCAGAAGTCGACACCTCTCAAGACCGGTTCGGAAAGAAGATCCGCAACGCGGCTAAAGAGAAGATCCCGGTTGTCTTGATCGCAGGGGGCGAGGACCAGGAGGCCGGCGCAGTCTCATTCCGCCTGCGTGGCGGGGAGCAGGTGAACGGCGTGCCGGTTGAAGAAGCCGTGGACCTGATCGTCCAGCACGCCCGAGCCCGGCGAAATGACGATGAGCTCTTCAAGGCTGAAGCCGAACTGGAGGCATCACCGGAGGAGGCCGTCCTCGCGGCGGAAGTCGATGACTGATCCTCTTACCGAAACTGAGGTTCAAGTCAGCTCCCAAATAGACTTCCCCGGTGTTCCCGATTCCTTCCAAAGGTTGTGGACCCCGTATCGGATGGTCTACATCGACGGGGGAGGGGACCGGGCAAAACAGGAGTGTCCCTTCTGTGTCGCGCCGACCCTGGATGACGAAGAGTCCTTGATTGTGCGTCGAGGCAAACTGGCCTACGTCATCTTGAACCTGTTCCCGTACAACTCCGGGCATATGCTGGTCTGCCCCTACCGCCACGTCGCGGACTACACCGACTTGACGGATGCCGAACGGGTCGAGGTCGGCGAACTCACTGCGCAAGCGATGCGGGTCGAACGGGGGGCTGCAAACCCCGACGGCTTCAACTTGGGAATGAACCAGGGCTCCCTAGCTGGAGCCGGGATCGCCGGTCACCTGCACCAGCACATTGTGCCCAGGTGGGGTGGGGACTCGAACTTCTTCCCCATCATTGCTGGCACGAAAGCGATCCCGGAACTGCTGGGAGATGCGCGCAAGCGGCTGGCAGGCGCATGGGATCAGTACTGCGAACCAGCTGAAACCAAACAGGGTGAAACGGGCCAGGAAACCCCTGCCAAAGAAGGTCTTGCGACAGGCGAGCCCGCGTGCGAAGGAGGGCCTAAGTAGTGCTGGGGAATCACGGCCGCAGTTTTGCCCAAACGGTTTTCACTCCGCCTGCAAGACTATTGGCGCGAATGCACGTAACCCCGAACATGGTGACGTACACATCCGCCGTGCTTGTCGCCGGCCTTTCGTTCGGGCTGATTGCGCGTGGCTACCTGGGCCTTGGCGGCGTCCTGTTAGGCGTTGTCCTGTTCGCAGACTCAGTCGACGGAGTGTTGGCGCGCCTTACCGGGGGGACCACGGACTTCGGTGCCTTCCTTGATTCCACCATGGACCGCATCACCGACGGCATAGTTTTCGGATCACTGCTGTGGTGGGCCATCGTAGGGTTGCCGGACGGAGCCATCAGAACCACTACTATCGTCGCGGGAATCGTCTCGCTGTCCGCAGTTGGGGTCGTGCCGTACGCGCGGGCGCGGGCAGAGAACTTCGGGGTCATTGCAAAGGTTGGTCTTGCGGAACGCACCGACCGGTTGATTATCGCCCTGGTGGGGGCGGGCTTCACAGACTTCGGGTTCCCGGAGGTCCTGTTCCCAATCGGAATGGTGTGGGTCGCTTTCGCCTCGGTCGTGACCGTCATTCAGAGAATGGTGGTCACGCATCGGGAACTCGCGAAGCGAGGCCTCGCTGGCGACGATGCCAAACCCGAGGCAGCAGGCGCGCAATGAACACGGGGACCCTCTACAAACTGGGCTGGCGGGTGCTTCCAAAGGTGCCGCTCCCCATTGTTTATGGCGCCAGCAACCTCGCCTCGACTGTCGTTTACCTGCTGAACGGGCGATCCGTGAAGCAGATGAGGAAGAACTACAGGGCCCTGACGGGCGCGCCCGTTAGTGAGCGAACGGTGCGGTGGGGGGTGCGCTCGTACTTCCGGAACTTCGCGCAGCAGTTCACGATGCCCGGGTGGAGCCCCCAGCAGATCAGGCGGGGCTGCGTCTATCCCGGCGCGTCCCAGACGCAGAAGCTGATGGAGGAAGGGCCCGGACCCGTCGTTTTGGCACTGACCCACACCGGTAACTGGGACCTTGCGGGCGCGTGGTTCTGCCAGAACCACGGGGGCATCCTGACCGTCGCTGAAAAGCTGGAGCCCGCGGAACTGTTCGAAGAGTTCACCGACTTTCGCGCGGGCCTTGGCATGGAAATCATTGGGGTCGGCAAGGGCGAGCACGTCTTTCATAAGCTTGTTGAGCAGGCTAAAGATCGGCCCCTGCTTGTGCCGCTTTTGGCGGACCGCGACATTTCAGGGCGCGGGGTCGAAGTGACGCTAGGGGCCTCAAAAGCTCTGGTTGCCGCAGGGCCAGCCGCGTTGGCGCTTGCCCTGGATCGCCCCCTGATCGCGGGGACCATCAGGTTCGAAAAGGTCCCCTCAACCTGGTGGAAGTCCCAACCTGATGGAAGATCGCGGCGGGCCTTGATCCCCTTTGGCAAAGCGGCTGAAAAAGCTGTCACTGCACTGTTTGGTTTCTGGCGGATCCACGCCGATTTTACGGATCCCATCCCCTGTCCTGAACCAGGTGAAGGTGAGAGCCAAGTGGAGGCTTGGACGCGGGCCTGGGTGAAGCGGATAAGTCCGGCCCTTGTGCAGGACGTAACCGACTGGCACATGATGCAGAAGGTCTTCGTTTCAGACTTAGACCCGGAGCGCCTGCGGCGGGCCCGGGCACGGGCTAGCGGATATGATCAGCCCCATGACTCCTCCCAAAAGCAGTGAACCCTCTCCCGGTGGGGCCGGCGCCAGTAGCCCGGTAGAGGGCGCTACTTCCGCCTCGACCAAGGGTCTGACGGTCGAAGCCTCGCACGCTCTTGCGAGCAACCGCAGGGCTACCCTGTCGCGGTGGGGACGCGATTCTTGGAACGCACTCGGCATCATCGCACTTGCGGTCGTGATCATGATCGGACTCGGTGCAATCTCGGGGGTGGTCATCCCGATTGCGGTCGCAGTAATCCTGGGCGTCCTGCTTCAACCCTTCGTGTACTGGATGGAAGACCACGGCGTTTCAAAGGCGTGGGCTGCAACCACCGCGTTGTTACTTGCCCTAGTGGTAGCCGCAGCGCTGGTCGCACTGGTTGTCTGGGGGCTGGTGAAAGAACTCCCAGAGATGGCGACGCAACTCACTCACGGCTGGCAGCATTTCGTTGCCTGGGTTGAGACATGGGATGTGGAGGGCATCTGGCTGGAACGCTTTTACAACCAGGTGACGTCTTGGGCGCCGAAGGTTGGCGCAGGGGCACTGGGGGCAATGACAAGCACCCTCTCCTCGACCGTCGCCTTCCTGATTGCCGCGTTCTTCGCAGTCTTCATCCTGTTCTACGTGCTGCGTGATGGCCGGAACTTTCCCGGCTGGGTCGCGCGCACCGTCGGCTACAACGAGGGTGTCGTCGACCAGGTGGCTGAGGTGACTACAGGCGCGTTGCTGGGGTATTTCAAGTCGACTGCCATAACGGCACTCATCACCGCACCCATCTTCATGATCCCCGTGATCATCTTGCGGGTCCCGCTGGTGATCCCCATTTTCCTGCTCTACTTCTTCCTGTCCTTCATCCCTTACCTGGGCGCGTTCGCGACCGGGATTTTTGCGGTCCTAATCGCGTTTGGTTCGGTCGGGCCAGGGGCGGCACTCATAGTCCTCGTCACGCTGTTGATCTCAAACGGGCCAATCCAAAACGCGGTGCTTTCGTGGACCATGGGATCCTCACTCCAAATCCACGTAGTCACGGTCTTGGTGGCGACGGTTGTTGGCGGAACCATCGGGGGCATGATCGGTATGATCCTTGGAGCTCCTCTCGCCGCGGCTTTCCTGAAGTCGGCAAGGGTTGTGAAAGAGTTTGAAGCCGGGGGCGACTTGGAATCGAAAGCCGAGATCGCTCCAGTAGGTGACTGAGGCTAGGTTTTGAAAAGAACCCTGGCTTTAGCCCAAGTTGATACGGAGGCCTAGTGCGGATCGGGATTGTCTGCCCCTACTCATTCGACGCCCCAGGAGGCGTGCAGTTCCACATCAGAGACATGGCGGAAGAACTGGCGCGCCGCGGACACTACGTGCGGGTTTTGGCCCCTAGCACGCAGCAGGACCCTCCGGAGTGGCTGGACTCGGTCGGGGGCTCTTTCGCGGTCCCATTCAACGGTTCTGTCGCCCGGCTGGCGTTTGGACCTAGGGTTGCAAGAAAAACTGCGAAGTGGCTCGAAGAAGGCGACTTCGACGTCCTTCACATTCACGAGCCGGGCACGCCCTCGGTTGGAATGCTGGCCCTGTTCAAAGCGGATGTCCCCGTCGTCGCGACCTTCCACTCTGCGATGGAAAAGTCGAAGCTTCGGACCGTGACCGCGGGCATTTTGGCACCGACCCTTGAGAAAATCTCGGCGCGGATCGCCGTTTCTGATGAAGCGAAGCGGACGTTGCTTGAGCACCACGGTGGGAACGCGCTAGTGATCCCAAACGGCGTGTTCACGAAGGCTTACAGGGACGCAGAGCCGATCAAAGAGTGGCAGGGCAGCCCGGATGCCCCCGTCATTGTTTTCTTGGGGCGCCTTGACGAATCCCGAAAGGGGCTACCCACGTTTGCGAAGGCCATCCCGAAGGTTCTTGCAGCTCACCCGGGAGCCCGTTTCCTGGTCGCTGGGCGAGGTGAGGCCACCGCGTTGAAACAGGTCCTGCAAGGTCACCCGGACTCGGTTGAGGTCCTTGGAGAAGTGACTGAGCAGCAAAAGGAATCCCTGCTGAAAGGTGCAACCGTTTACGTGGCTCCCCAACTGGGCGGTGAATCCTTCGGCATCGTCCTGGTTGAAGCGATGGCGGCGGGAACCATGGTTGTCGCCTCGGACATTCCCGCTTTCGAAGCTGTGCTGGACGGGGGAGCTGCGGGGGACCTGTTCAAAGTTGGGGACAGCGAAGACCTGGCCCGCGTGCTCAACCGCGCCATCGAAGATCCGACGCGCACCGCGGACCTGGCCGCCAAGGGCAGCAAGAGGGCAGACATCTACGACTGGGGCACCGTCACCGATCAGGTAGTGGACGTGTACGAGGCCGTGGTTCCCTGGGGGCCGCGCCCTGTGACGGGGACGCCTTACGAGAACTTGCAGGAACGCTTCGGTTCGGGGACCGACTAACGTGGGTTGTTTCCGATGACCTGGGGTTCAGCGGGGCTAGTAGCGCTGGGAGCCTTAGCGCTGTTTGCGTTTCTTCTGCTGCTCTGGCGTAAAGCCAGACGCCTTGACCAGCTGCACGGGCGAGTTCAGGCTCGTCAGGCCGGCCTAAACCGGCACCTGATAAAACGATGCGCGGAAACGCTGCGGACTGCTGATCTTCCCTCGGTCCCCAAAGACCGCGCTGCGCAGCTGCGGCGTGCAGCAACGGACGCGCTTGCACTTGCCGATGCGGGACTTGCGACAACCGGCATGGGCAGTCGGGCCAAGTATCGCGGCGCGGCAGCAAAACGTCTGGAAGCCGAGTCGGCACTCAGTGAGGCTTTAGAGCTGAACTTGGACGAACAGTTGCGAAGTAGCCTCGCCGAAGACCCGGTCGCTGCGGCTCAACTGGCAGCCCTTGATGAGGCCAGCCGCCGGGTCCGCTTAGTAAAGGCCCTGCACAACCAGGACGCGGCCTTCACGATCAAGCTGCGCAGACACTGGTTGGTTCGGGTTTTTCACCTGGCGGGGAAAGCAAAGATGCCGGCAGAAATCATCTTTGACGATGGGGGAGGGTCGCCTTGAGTCAGGGGGACCCAGAGCCCCAGAAGCCTTTCCACCTTGAGGATTTCCGGCTCGCCGCGCAAAAGGAACAGATTAAGGGAGAGGGGTGGGCTAGCCCGGAAGCCCTGGAGGCCGTTGTCGGTGCTGACTTCCCGGGTGACCAGGAAAGTGCGGAAGGGTCGGGTAGCTTTCCGGCCAGGGCCCGTGCTGGTTGGCACAGGTTCTCTGCGGGACTTCTGACCCGTTTGAACCCGTGGGAGCTAACGATTGTTATTGCTTCCGCTGTCGGGATCGCGATCGCGGCTTACCTGTTCACCTCGGCAAACGATGCCGGCACGGTTGGATTGTTCGCGCTGGTGGCTCTGGTCCCCCTCTCCCTGGTCCTGGTTGTCATGCTCCGTGCCGACAGGTTCGCTCCGCTTCCTGGCAGGTACTGGTGGTTCGCCGCGGCGTGGGGGGCAGGTGTCGCCCCGCTCCTGGCCGGGGTCCTAAACACGGTGCTTCTTGACGACTTCACAGCGACGACGGGGGACATCGACCAGGCCGAGTTTCTGACTGGCGTCCTGGTTGCTCCGGCTACCGAGGAGCTCCTGAAGGGCGGCGGCGTCATCCTGGTGCTACTGATTGCTAGGCGAAGGGTTGTCTCAAGGATCAACGGTCTGGTGATCGGCGGTGTTGCTGGGGCCTCGTTCGCTTTCGTTGAGAACATCCAATACTTCATCGCAGCTCAGGGCGAGGGCAGTTCGGTGCTGGGCATGACCATTTTTGCCCGCAGTGTGATGAGCCCGTTCATCCACCCGATGGCGACCTCGATGATCGGCTACTTCTTTGCCTCGGCCATGCTGAAGCAGGGTCGCGCAGGGGCTTGGGCGTGGCGGACGGCCCTAGGGTTCTGTCTGGCCATGGGCTTGCACTCCCTTTGGAATCTGCTTGCATCGACGGCGTACCTGTGGCTCCTCTTGTACCTGGTGATCGAGGTGCCGCTGTTTGCGGGGTGGCTGATCTGGGTTTCGGCCCTTGGGCGAAGTGAACTGAAGAAGGTGGGACAGGGGCTGACCTCGTACGTCGCCGCCGGGTGGCTGACGGAACCTGAACTGCTTGCGGTGAGCACTCTTGCTGGGCGCCGCTACAGTTTGCGGTGGGCGCGGAAAGTTGGGGGACCGGCACGAAAATCGATGAGGGCCTACATGCGTAGTGCGGGCCGGTTGGGGGCGGACCAGCTAAATATGGAGCGGTGGGGGCCGGACCTGGACCGGGTGGAGCTGGCGAAGTCGGCCCTGCGGTCCATGACGCAAAGCCGGGAAGTGTTCACCAGGGCTGGTGAGTTCTATTACGGGAGCAGAAAATGACTGATTTGGGGCCGGAGTGGACTCCGGACGCGGACGGGGTACCCAGCCGGGAGGCGGCAAGGCTGATCCTGTTTGACAAATCCGGCCGCGTGCTCCTGATCCGCGGGCACGACACGCACGATTTGAACCACACGTGGTGGTTCACGACCGGTGGGGGACTGGAACCGGGGGAGTCCCCGCAGGCCGGGGCCGTTCGGGAGGCGTTCGAAGAAACGGGACTACGCGTCGATCAGGAAAGCGTGGTGGGTCCCGTGATGCACCGGCAGGGTGAGTTCCGTTTCCGAAATGTGACAGCGAGGCAGAACGAGCTCTTTTTCGTGGGCTACCTTGACCGGGTGATGCCCGAGCTTGACGGCAGTATGCTGACAGACATTGAGACGCAGACGCTGGACGAGTTTGTGTGGTTCACGCCTGAAGAGGTGCAGGAATTGGCGACGTACGCTGACGTGTACCCGAAAGCTCTCCCAGACCTGCTCCCCGCTTGGAGCAAGGGCTGGGATGGACGGTTCATCGAACTGGGGCGCGACACCGGCTGGGGAGGTGGGGCCGAAGCGGATTAGGCGCCCCCGTGTAGAATCGCCACGGATCGGAAGAAAAGAGGAGATGGATGGCTGGTCACTCAAAGTGGGCCACAACGAAGCACAAAAAGGCAGCGCTGGATGCGAAGCGCGGGAAACTCTTTGCCCGGCTGGTGAAGAACGTTGAAGTCGCTGCACGCACCGGCGGTGGTGATCCCGATGCCAACCCGACACTTTTCGACGCCATCCAAAAAGCCAAGAAGAACTCGGTCCCTGCCGACAACATTGATCGCGCAGTTAAGCGTGGGTCAGGTGCTGAGGAAGGTGGCTCCAACTGGGAGTCCATCATGTACGAGGGCTATGCTCCCGGCGGCGTTGCCGTCATGATCGAATGCCTCACTGACAACAAGAACCGCGCGGCGTCCGACGTTCGACTAGCTCTGTCTCGGGGCGGCGGATCTCTTGGCGGTCCCGGCTCAGTTTCCTACCAGTTCTCACGCAAGGGCGTAATCGAGGTGCCGGCGAAGGACACCAGTGAAGACGCGGTGTTTGAGGCGGCTGCCGAGGCCGGTGCTGAAGACATCCAGGACCAGGGGGACGTGTTCACCGTCCTCACAGAACCGAACAACATGACGGAAGTGCGTCAGGCACTCCAGGTCGCAGGAATCGACTACAACTCGGCAGAGGTCGAGTTCGTGCCCTCGAACGAAGTGGTCGTTGACCTCAGCGACGCCAGGAAGGTCATTCGCCTGATCGAAGCTCTCGAGGATTCTGATGACGTTCAGAACGTGTTCACGAACATGGATTTGCCCGATGACGTTGTCGCGGCGCTTCAGGAAGAGGACGACTAGGGCTGCGCAGCCAGGGCCTTGGGACCGGTCTTCGGAAGCTGCAGTAGGAAGGGGACCGGGTGCGGGTTTTAGGCGTTGACCCCGGGCTCACCCGGTGCGGTATAGGCGTTGTTGACGTTGACGACTCCAGGGCTGCCACGCTGGTTCACGTTGAGGTCGTAAAGACCCAGCCTTCGCTTGCAACCCAGTTCCGGCTGGCTGCCGTGGCGGACGCGGTCCGGGACCAGATCGAGACCTTTGACCCTGAGGTCGTTGCGATCGAACGCGTCTTTACTCAGGACAACCTTCAGTCCGTGACCTCAACGATGCAGGTCATGGGGGCTGTGATGGCCGAGGTCGGAAGGCGCCGGCTACCGCTTGCCGTTTACACGCCATCTGAAGTCAAGGCGGCTGTGACGGGGTCGGGACGCGCGCAGAAGGCCCAGGTGCAACACATGATCGCCCGCATCCTGCGGCTGGACAAGCCACCGAAGCCGGCGGATGCAGCCGACGCGCTGGCGATTGCGATCTGCCACGCGTGGCGGGGCACCGGGGTGCTGGGTGCAGGATCCGACTCGGCTGTGGAGGTTTCCCTCTCGGGGCGGGTCAGCGCTAAGAGCCAGCTAACGCCAGCCCAGCAGCAGTGGGTGCAGGCTCAAGCGAACCAAAGAAGAAGTGGTGCGGTGGATCCGCGGCGCCGAAAGACTCCGCGGTGAGCTGGTCTTCCGCGTGCTTGCTCAAGGTGTCGCACTGGTATCGTACAGTTGTTCGAGGGGGTGAAGAGTCTTGATCTACTCAGTTGAAGGGACGCTCAGCCAGACCGGTCCCGGCTTTGCCATAGTTGATGTTGGTGGGGTAGGGGTCCGCGCTGAAGTGACCCCGTCAACCGCAGCCCGCATTGGTGGGTTAGTGGGCAGCAAACAGAAGCTCCACACCTCTTTCGTGGTCCGTGAAGACTCCCTGACCCTGTACGGCTTTGACAACGCAGATGATCGGGACACGTTTGAAATCCTGATGACCGTCAGCGGCATCGGACCGCGACTCGGGATCGCTGCACTGGACGTTTTGGGGGCCGACGGGCTTCGCGCTGCAGTTGCAGCGGAAGATTTGAAATCCCTAAGCACGATTCCCGGGGTCGGGAAGAAGACAGCTTCGCGCATGGTGCTAGAAATCGGGGACAAGCTGGGGGCCCCAACCGGGGCGACAGAATCCGGCGGATCCCAAAGGGGGCCGGCGGCAAGCACTGTCATCCGTGACGCGGTTGAGGCCGGACTTGAACAGCTGGGCTGGCCAAGAGCCGTTGCAAAGCGGGCTGTAGAAAACCTAGAGGGCCAGTACACGGACGTTGAGTCCATGCTTAGGGATGCTCTCTCAAGCCTTGGGAACCAGCGTGGATAACTTGCAGATGCCGCCAGACATCCCCGTGGATTTGGACGATGGCTACGCGCCGGGAATCATTGCCCCGGACGCTACTGAGATCGAACGGGCTGCCGAAGCGGCACTAAGACCCAGGACCTTGAACGAGTTCGTTGGGCAGCCTGCGGTGCGGGGCCAGCTCGGTGTCGTGCTCGATGCTGCGCGCGGGCGCGGGGAAGCCGCCGACCACGTCCTGCTTGTCGGCCCCCCAGGATTGGGTAAGACAACGCTAGCGATGATCATTGCTGGCGAGATGGGGGCTTCCCTTCGGCTCACGTCCGGACCGGCCATTCAGCACGCAGGCGACCTCGCTTCCATCCTTTCTTCCCTTCAACCCGGCGACGTCTTGTTCATTGACGAAATCCATCGCCTCGCTCGGACCGCTGAAGAAATGCTGTACCTGGCAATGGAAGACTTCCGGGTCGACATAATCGTTGGCAAGGGCCCAGGCGCCACGTCGATACCGCTCACGCTGCCCCGATTCACCGCCATCGGCGCCACGACACGGTCGGGTCTGCTCCCCGCGCCCCTGCGCGACCGGTTCGGTTACACGGCCCACCTTGAGTTCTACTCACCCGTTGACCTGGCGAAGGTTGTTGTGCGCAGCGCAAAGCTGTTGGAAACAAGCCTTGATCCGGGTGCGGCGGATGAGATCGCGGGCCGTTCCCGCGGGACACCCCGCATTGCCAACAGGCTGTTGCGCCGCGTTGTCGACTACTCGCAGGTCTCGGGTGAACCCAGGGTCACGCTCAGCTCGACCCGTGACGCGCTTGAACTGTTTCAGGTGGACGGGCTGGGACTGGATCGCCTGGACCGCGCTGTGCTTCAAGCTATCTGTGGGAACTTCGGTGGGGGACCGGTTGGTCTCACGACACTGGCCCACACGGTGGGTGAAGAACCCGAAACACTGGAGACCGTTTCCGAGCCCTACCTGGTGCGGGAAGGGTTCCTGATGCGAACACCGAAAGGACGTGTTGCAACCTTGAAGGCCTGGGACCACCTGGGACTTTCGGCACCTGCGGAAGACACTCTGTTCGGCTCTCAGTGAAGCGGGGGCGCGCCAAAGCTGTAAATGAGACCAATCTGTTGATTTCACGCGCCGCCATGGTGCGCTAGCCGTTTGCGGATACCCTAGACTGCTTGAGGCGAAGACGAAGGATTTTGAAAAGGATAGGTACGTGGATCCAACAATGATCATCATGCTGGTCTTGCTTCTTGGGGGACTGTTGTTAATGAACATGTTCGCAAAGAAGTCGCAGGCGAAACGAACCGCTGCTCGCGAAGAAATGATGAGCACCAGCATGAAGCCCGGCGTCTGGGTGCAGACCTTCTCGGGCTTCTTCGGCCGTCTCGTCGACGTGGACGGCGACGTAATCATCCTGGAAACCCCAAGTGGTGAAGAGACGTACTGGCTGAAGGCAGCCATCAAGGGTGTCATAGACCCCCCGTTTGAGGTTCCTGAAGACGAACTTGATGAGGCCGACGCCATCACGGATTCAGACCTTGACGAACTTGAAGCAAAGTTTCAAGACCACATCGAATCTTCCCAGGAAGTCGAAGTCGAAGAAATCGCAGAAGTCGATTCTGAAGACTCCGAAACCGTAGAGGCTCAGATCACCGAAGTGATCGAAGAGCCCGGCGATCCCAAAGCCGACAACTAGTTTCCTAGGCGCCCTCCGCGGGTGCCGAGCAGAAAGAACGACCACTTGGCTACCAAAACAAGGAAACCTGGGCGAACACTAACCACGCTGGCGGTGCTGACCGTCCTCGGTTTCGTCCTGCTGATAATCGGCCATTTCTCAGCGGGCGCCACCTTCACGCCAAAGCTTGCTTTGGACCTTGAGGGCGGCACGCAACTGATCCTGACCCCAAGGCTTCAGGAAGGCACCGAAGGCCGTGAGGTCTCTCAAGAGGACATGACCGAGGCCATCAACATTATTCGTCAGCGCATCGACGCCTCCGGCGTTGCGGAGGCAGAGATTTCTACCCTCGGTAGCGACAACATTGTGGTCGCTATCCCCGGCGAAGCTGACGAGTCCATCCTGGCGCTGGTGCGCTCCTCTGCCACCATGCGTTTCAGGCCGGTCCTGGTTGCCAGTGGGGCTCCAGGCGTCTCGGTGGATCCTGCCGATTCGGAGGCCCTTGAGGCAGCCGTAGCCGAGCTCGTTGCGCTTGCTGGAGACTCGACGACGCCCAGCTCGAACTCTGACTACGCGTGGATCACGCCCGAGATTGCTGAAGAGTTTCTGTTGCTCGACTGCACCTCTCCCGAAGCAATGACGCAAGACGAGCTGGACGATGCCGAGGCACCGTCTGTGTCCTGTGACGTTGATGGCGCGGGCAAGTATCTGCTGGGCCCCGTCGACGTCGAAGGCACCCACCTGAAATCAGCGACGGCGGGCAGTGAGGCCACTTCTAGTGGTAAGCCGACCGGTAAGTACGCCATCAACCTTGAACTGGACACGGAAGGCACGAAGCTGTTTGCCGAGGCTTCCAAGCGGCTATACGACTTCAAGGACACCGACGCCACGCGAAACAGGTTCGCTGTCGTCCTGGATGGCAACACCTTGATTGCCCCCTCCATGAACGCGGCAATCCTGGATGGGCACGCTCAGGTCACGGGTAACTTCAGTGCGGCGGAGGCACAGAACCTTGCAAACCAGGTCCAGTTCGGCTCCCTGCCACTCAACTTCGAAGTGCAGTCCGAACAGCAGATCTCTGCAACTCTTGGGTCAAACCACTTAGAGAAGGGCCTTTGGGCAGGTCTGATCGGCCTGGCGCTTGTCGTTCTTTACATGATCTGGCAGTACCGTGGTCTGGCAGCGCTGTCTGCCGGTTCGCTGCTTGTTGCAGGCATCATTGTCTACCTGGTCATTACGATCCTGTCGTGGACCATGGGGTACAGGCTGTCCCTACCCGGTGTGGCTGGACTGATTGTCGCAGTGGGTATTACGGCGGACTCTTTCATTGTCTACTTTGAGAGAATCCGCGATGAGGTCCGCGAGGGTCGCCCGCTTGCCGCCGCAGTCGCTGACGGCTGGGACCGCGCAAAACGCACCATCATGATCTCGGACGCCGTGAACCTGGTGGCGGCAATAGTCCTCTATGTCCTGGCAGTAGGCGGGGTCCAAGGATTTGCCTTCACCCTGGGCATCACAACAGTCGTCGACCTTGTCGTCGTCTTCATGTTCACCCACCCGATGCTTGAGCTGCTGATCAGGACTCGCTTCTTCGGTGAGGGCCACAGGTTGTCCGGCCTGGATCCCGAGCACTTGGGGGCGGCGTCCGCGTTCGTCTACCAAGGTCGCGGCCGTGTCACTAGCCGCAAGGAATCGAAGGCCTCGGAACAGAGAGGCTCCACGAAGAAGGATCGTAAGGAAGCACGCCAACCCGTTTTGGCTCAGGGTGGCGAATACGAACAGCTTCCCCTGGCCGAACGCAGGCGTCTTGCGCGCCTTGCGGCACAGGAAGAGTCGGCACAGGATGATTCAAAGCAACCAGAGCAGCAGGATGGGAAGGAGGTAGACCGTGGCTAGCTACGCACAGTGGGGCAACGAGCTCTACTCCGGGAAGCGCTCCTACAACATCATTGGGCGCTCCAAGGTCTGGCTCGGGATCTCCGCGACGTTCGTCGTGCTGTCCCTGGTCCTGCTCCTAACCCGCGGACTGAACCCCTCGATCGAGTTTTCTGGGGGAACCCAGTTCATCATCTCTGGTACTACTACGACCAGCCAGGACATCGCATACGACGTTCTGGCTGAAGACGGGATCACTGAAAACGTTCGCGTTTCGGCTTTGGGTTCGGACTCCATCCGCGTCCAAACCCAGTCCATGGACACCGCACAAACCCAGCAGGTGCGCACGGATCTTGCCGAGGCCTACGACGTCTCTATTGACGAGGTTGACACGAACTCGGTCGGTGCAACCTGGGGTCAAGACGTAACCAAGAAGGCGTTGCAATCCATCGTCATCTTCGTTGCCTTGGTGTTATTGCTGATGGCGGCCTACTTCAGGTCCTGGACCATGAGCACAGCAGCCCTGGTTGCCCTCGCAAACGACCTGGTGGTCACTGTCGGGTTCTTTGCGCTGACCCACGTCGAAGTGTCGCCGGCTACGGTCATTGGCTTCCTGACGATTCTGGGGTACTCCCTGTACGACACCGTTGTTGTGTTCGATAAGATCCGGGAAGTCACGGCTCGATACGAACTTCAGGACAAGTACACGTACGGTGAACTGGTGAACCTGGGTGTGAACCAGACTTTGGTCCGCTCAATCAACACCTCGGTTGTCGCACTGCTACCGGTTTCAGCGATCCTGTTCATCGGCTCACTGATGCTCGGCGCAGGAACCCTGACAGACATCTCACTTGCCCTTTTCGTGGGCATGGCCGTTGGGGCTCTCTCTTCGATCTTTATCGGTCCGCCTGCATTGGCGCTGTTGCAGGGGCTGCGGGCGAACGTTAAAGAGAGGGATACGAAGATCCTGAAGGCACGTGAAGAATCTTCGAAGGCCAAACCCGAATCTGTGGAGGTCGAAGAAGTCACGGTTGCGCCCGTCTCCAAGAACCCCGGCCGACACCTGGGGCAGGCTGCACAGCCGAAACGGAAATCAAGGAAGTAGCACACATGAACAGCCACGAACTCTCGGCCCTGGTCGAAGAGAACATTGGGCTCATTCCCGACTTTCCCGAGCCGGGAGTCCTTTTCCGGGACATTACTCCGCTGATTGCAAACGGTCCAGCATTCAAGAAGCTGATCGAAACTCTTGCTGACCGTTATCGCGGCAAGATCGACTACGTGGCTGGACTGGAATCGCGAGGCTTCATCCTGGCTGCTCCCATCGCAGCTGAACTTGGGATAGGCATGCTGACCGCGCGCAAGAAGGGGAAGCTCCCGGGGCCGGTCATCAGCGTCGATTACGACCTGGAGTACGGGCAGGCGACGCTGGAGCTTCGTCCCGAAACAGTACCTGCTGGGGCTCGGGTCCTGATCGTCGATGACGTTCTTGCAACCGGGGGAACGGCTCGCGCCGCGATCGAACTGATCGAGGGCTGCGGAGCCCAGGTCGTGGGGATTGTCGTGTTGCTGGAACTGGTAGAGCTCGGTGGGCGCTCGCGCCTTGCTGGATATCAGACAGAAACGGTCGTTGAGGTGGACGAAAGTGTCTGATCTCTGCTGATAGGCGCTCGGTCCGGTCACAGAAGGCCTCGGAGCGTCCTATCATTTAGGGGTGAGCGAACAGGGAGATAGAGCGGCCGGGAAGACGGAGTCTTCCGGTTCTTTCGTCCGCTCGGGACTCGCTTGGTTCGGTTCCAGGGGCCGCACGCAGATTCCCGAGATCGAACCTCTGATTCGCGCTGTCAGGGCGCACCATCCCCGGGCAGAAGTCGCAGACATTGAGAAGGCGTATAAGACCGCCGAATATTGGCATCGTGGCCAGACCCGCAAATCTGGGGAACCCTATGTGACCCACCCGGTTGCGGTCGCCACGATCCTGGCCGAACTGGGGATGACCCCGCCGACCCTGGTGGCGGCTCTTCTTCATGACACTGTCGAGGACACCGACTACACGGTCGAGCAGCTCACGGAAGAGTTCGGCGCTGAGATCGCTCACCTGGTTGACGGTGTCACGAAGCTAGACAAGATCCGATACGGTCAGGCCGCACAGTCCGAAACCCTGCGGAAGATGATTGTTGCGATGAGTAAGGACATTCGGGTCCTGGTCATCAAACTGGGCGACAGGCTCCACAACGCTAGGACGTGGCAGTACGTCCCCTCCTCGTCCGCGAAAGATAAGGCACGCGAAACCCTAGAGATTTACGCTCCCTTGGCTCACCGGCTGGGAATGAACACGATCAAGTGGGAACTTGAAGAGCTGGCCTTCAAGACGCTTTACCCGGACGTCTTTGAAGAGATCGAACAGCTGGTTGCGGAACGCAGCCCGAAGCGAGACAAGTACCTGAACGACGCGATTGCGCTCATTGAAGAAGACCTGCGTGGCTCGAAGGTCAAAGGGACTGTGAGCGGGCGCCCAAAGCACCTGTACTCCATTTACCAAAAGATGATTGTGCGGGGGAAGCACTTCGATGAGATCTACGATCTGGTGGCCGTGCGGGTCCTGGTCAGCTCAATCAAAGACTGCTATTCGGTGCTGGGTGCGATCCACGCCCGCTGGAACCCCATTCCCGGGCGGTTCAAAGACTACATCGC